>JBKDSY010000021.1:0-23121 GCA_046340755.1 Cyanobacteriota bacterium | reverse complement strand
ATCGTCTCGATTCATCGTGGCTGCAAGAGGTGCATCTGCGCCTCTGGAATGACAGCCCGTCATTCCACCCTGTTCACCCTCTGATCAGGACATTCGGGCCTCGGGTTTTACACCACGCAAAGGGACGCGGCCCCTTCTTTGTGATGAATACCGAGAAGATCCTGAGGCTACTGCGCCTTTTATTTGCTTTTTGGTCCTCTGTGTACTTTGCGATCATTCACCTATGCGCTACCAGGCGCCACCAAGCGCTCCTGTGGCCTTTGTAACCAGCTTCTTTGGTCTAGTTCGTTATCCTATGCCCCTCGCCCGGCGAGCATCAAGGGAGGCACTTGGCCGCATCGAAAACCCTTGAATGAAATTCAGCAACCCGTAAATAATGGGCTTACAGCAAATTGTATTCAAGCTTCACCTGGAGTGGACAGGCCGCCATCGAGCCTGTTCCATAACTGCAGGTTCTTGCCTTCCTCTCAGGGGCAGCGTCCGCTGGTCACCAGCCAAATCAGAACCTAAGATTTTGTGCTGTCCTCACAACATGACGTCCTTCTTCGTTCGAAATTCGCTGATTGCCGTCCTGGCCAGCCTCTGCCTCGCCAGTGCTTCCCAGGCCAGACAGCCAACACCATCGGATGTGCCCCAGACCAGGCTCGGCCCTCTGCAGCTGGAGAACGGCTATCCCACCAAGACCACGGCAGAACGGCTCTACGACGAGCTCGACTTCCAGCGGGCCACCCAGGCCTATCTCTGGGCCCTGCCGGCCGTGGGCTTCAAGGCGCTCTACGACGCCCAGGCCAAAACCTTCGGTGCCCGCAACGGTGATGTGGTGCTCTACCAAACCTTGCAAGACAAGGCGGGAATGCTCACCCCCAACATCACCACCCTCTACGCATTCAGCTTCTGGGACCTGGCCCGGCAGGGTCCGCTGGTGGTGGAGGTGCCCGCCGGGCTCACCGCTGGTGGGGTGCTCGACATCTGGCAGCAGCCGATCAGCGACATGGGTCAGACCGGACCCGACAAGGGCGCCGGCGGCAAATACCTGATCCTCCCCCCTGGCATGGCCGATCCGGCGGCCCCGGGCTACCGGATCGTTCGCTCCCCCAGCAACCAGATCTGGTTCGGCACCCGGGGCCTCGATCCCGACAAGGCCGTGGCTGAAGCCACCGTGCGGCAACACCGGCTCTACGGCTGGAACCAGCGCGACACACCACCTGCCACCGCCTACATTCCCGTGGCGGGACGCGCCTGGCACTCGGCCCAGCCCGCCGACCTGACCTATTGGCAACTGCTCAGCGAGCTCTATGCCAATGAACCCGTCGCCCCCCGCGATCGCATGATGTTCGGCCAGCTGGCACCCTTGGGACTCAGCCCCGGCCAGCCCTTCCGCCCCGATGCCCGCCAGGCCAAGGTGCTCACGGAGGCCGCCCGGTTGGGCGATCTGATGGCCCGCACCATCGCCTACGACAAGCGCACCCCCGGCGCCACCGTCTACCCCGGCAAGCACTGGGAATACGCCGTGTTGTTTGATCTCAACCAGGAAACACCCGATCAGCGCAGGGTGCAGTTCGATGAACGCAGCTCCTGGTTCTACGAGGCGATCGGCATGTCGGCCGGCATGCAAGGGCGGATTGTGGGGTTTGGCCAGGTGTATCTGGAAGCCTCCAAAGACAGTGCCGGCGGCTGGCTCGATGGCGCCCGCTCCTATCGGATGCGCGTTCCGGCGGGCGCGCCGGTGAAGCAGTTCTGGTCAATCACCCTCTACGACAACCTCAGCCGCGGCCCCCTGATCACCGACCAGGGCGCCGCCGACATTAGCTCCCGCAAGCCGGATCTGGTCACCAATCCCGATGGCTCGGTGGATGTCACGTTCGCTCCGGCGCGGCCGGCCGGCGCCGCCAACTGGATCAAGACCACCCCTGGCAAGGGCTGGTTTGCCTACTTCCGCTTCTACGCACCCACCGAGGCCTACTTCAACAAAACCTGGCAACTCAACGACATCGAACCCCTCAAGCCATGACCCACCGCCGACCCAAGCGGCACCACCAGCCCAATGACCGACTGGCGCGTTTCCGCACACGCCTTGGAGACCGGCATCGATCCCTGGCAGCACGGAGCTGAATGGCCTCTGGCCTTCACTCGATGAACCGGGTTCCAGCGAGGAAAGGGCGAGTTGAATTCACAGCTGTTGCCTTGACATAAACTGCGATGATTCTTGCATGATTTGCCTATACGAATAAAGTTTAAGGATCTGATCCCAAAACGCCCCGTATCGTTGCAAAAAAAAGAAATCGTATCAAGTCGGACAGGAACTCCAGACTCCTGCACTAGCAGGTGCAATCTGAGGGCCTGACTGCACCACCACCGTTATAAATCAATCCCCCTTGACGCTGATAAGCGTTAAGCACCGAAACAGCCTCCTCCCGACACACACCCTGTTTCACATCCAGCCCCCGTCGCCTGAACTGCTCCACCCAGTCGCTGGCCTTGATGCCTTCGTCAAAACCGATGGCCCGGGCATCTCGATCCGTTGCTCCACACACCAGTCTGCCGATCCCCGACCAGAGGATGCCGCCCATGCACATCGCGCAGGGCTCAGTGGAGGAAAAGAGCTCATACACCACCTGGCGATCGGCTCCCAGATCCAGCTGCCCCAAACGCTTATGGGCCATGGCCAGGGCCACCATCTCGGCATGGGCCCCAGACCAGCCCAGCTGCTGCACCAGATTCACACCAGGAGCCAGGAGGGTGCTGCTGGTGGCCTCAAAAACGGCCGCACCGAATGGCCCACCGGTGCCGTGCTCAATGTTCAGGCGTGACAACGCAATCGCCAGGCCCATCTTTTCTCCATCCGTGGCATAGCGATGACCCGGAGGAGGCAAAGCGGCCCCCACCCACTCCGGCAACGACAAACGGATCTCTGGGAACACCCATGGCTCACCAAGAGACATGGCGTTTCAACTCAAAAACAAAACGAATTTTACGCCTGCAATTGGGGCAACTAGCCTTCCATCCATCCGCCGACAAATGGAAATCGCCCCCCTTCACTCCATCACCGTCCGCACCACCCGCGCCGTGGACCCTCGCTCCCCGGAGGTCACCTCAATACCAGCTTGAATCCGTTCCTTCAAGGCCCCCACATGGCTGATGATGCCGATCATGCGGCCCCCTTCCCGCAGGCGATCGAGTTCATCCATCGCCAGCTGCAGGTTGTCGGGATCGAGGGTGCCGAAGCCCTCGTCAATGAACAACGCCTCCAGATGCAGGCCGCCGGAGCGGGCCTCCACCGTGTCGGCCACCCCCAGGGCCAACGCCAGCGACGCCTGGAAGGTTTCCCCACCCGACAGGCTGCTCACCTCCCGCTCCTCCCCCGTGAAGGCGTCCAACACCTTCAGGCCCAGGCCCGCCTGCCGTCCGCCCCGGCCCCCCTCGTCGCTGAGGCGCAACTGATAGCGGCCGGAGGTCATCAACTCCAGGCGCAGGTTGGCGTGGCCGCAGATCTCCTCCAGGTAGGCCGCCAGCACCCAGCGCTGCAGGGAGATGTACGGGGCTGAGCGGCCCAGGCAGCGATCGGCGACCCGGTTCAACAGCTGGGCCTCGTCCCGCCGCTGGGCCAACACCACCTCCCCCTCCCGGTGCTCCGCCGCCAGGCGGGCCAGGGCCCCTTCACTGGTGCGGGCCTGGCTCAGGCGCTCCAGGGCGGCCACCCGGGCCCCATCGGCCGATCGCCAGGCGGCCTCCGCCGCGGCCAGATCCGGACACGCCTCCGGCAGACCCGCCAGATCCTCGGCCGCCAACAGCCCCCGCAGTTCAATCACCTCCTTCTCGTAGGCCGCGATGCGCTCCGCCATCCGCTCCCGCAGGCCCGCCTCCTCCATGGCCGCCTCGGCGGCCTGGGGCGTCGCAAAGTCTGTGGCGGCCAGATCCTGGGCCAGCCGGGCGGCGCAGTCCTCCTGCCGGCTCAGGGCCCGGCCATGGGCCTGGCCACTGGCTGCCAGGGCCGCGAGGGCCCGCTCCAGCGGGTCGAAGGCCGCCAGGGCGGCACGGGGATCGATGCCCTCCCCCAGCTCCTGGCGGATCTCCTCCCGCAGGCCGCGGGCCCGCTGCGCCGCCTCCCCAACGGCGTCCCGCAGCAGGGCGATCCGGGTCTGGCCTTGCTGCAGGGTGTCCGCCAGGGCCTTCAGGGCCTGGTCATGGGCGGCCAGGGTGCGCTCCAGGCCCCCGATCGCCTGGGCCGACGCCCGCGCCGATGCCAAGGCTTGGGCCGCCTCCAGCGCCGCGTCCCGGGCAGCCTCCGGCGCCTGGGCGGCCGGGCCAGCCTTCTCCGCCAGGGCCTTCAGCTCCTCCGCCGCCCGGGCCACGGCCGCCGCAGCGCCCAGGGCAGCCTCGCTGGCGGCGGTCACCTCCGCCTCCGCCGTCTGGATGGCGGCTTCGCTGGGGCTGGCCTCGCTGGCGATGGCGGGCGCCGGATGGTGGGTGGCGCCACACACCGGGCAGGGGGCGCCCGCCACCAAGCCCTGAGCCAGGTGGGCCGCCATGCCGCTGATCTGGCGCCGCCGCAGCTCCAGCAGGGCGGTGGTGGCCCCATGGCGTCGGGCCTCTGCGGCCTGTTGGGCGGCCAGGGCACCGCTCGCCTTGGCCCGGGCGGCAGGGAGGGCGGCAACGGCCTCCGCCTGCCGCTGGGCCTCCTCGGCTGCTCGGCGCAAGCCATCGAGCTGGTCGCGGGCCGTGCGCGCCCTCTCGCTGGCCTCCGCCGCGGCCTGGCGCTCCAGCCCCTTGGCCTCCAGCGCCGCCGCCGCCTCCAGGCAGGCGGCTTCCGTGCGCCCCAGCTCCTCGGCGGCCTGCCGCTCCCGGACTCCCGCCCGCAGGGCCTCCTCCGCCTTGCCCACCAGGGCCCCCACCTCCGCCCGGCGGGCCGCCAGGGCCGTGGCGGCGCCGCTGATCACCGCCAGGCTGGGCAACTGGGCCAAGTCAAGGCCCGTCACCACAGGCGGCAGGGCCTGCGCCCCCTCCCGGGCTCGGTGAACCTGGCGTAGCAGGGCCTCCACCCGCTCCTGCTCCACCGCCAGGGCCGCCCGCGCCGCCCGCTCCGCCTCCAGGCTGGGCCGCAGGGCCTCCGCCCGCTCCGCCCGCCGCAGCCGCTGCCTGAAGGTCTCCACCACCTCGGCCTTGCCCTCCAGCTCCGCCAGCCGGGCGGTGGCCGTGGCGCGGCGGGTCCAGCGATCGGCCAGGGCGAGGCTGGCCTGCCGGGCCGTTTCCGCCGCCTCCAGCCCTTCCGCCGCCTGCTTCAGCTGGGCAGTGGCGGCCGCCACCACCTGTGCCAGCTGCGCCTGCAACCGATCCACCCCCGCCTGATCACCCGGCACCTCCCCGGCCTCCCCGTCGCCCCGCCAGGGGGTCCACTCCCGGGCCGCCTGCTGGCGCACCACCTCCTGGGCCTGGCCCGCCTCGATCGCCCGCAGGCGCGCCCCCTTCCAGCGCTCCTCCAGCCAAGACGCCGCCCGCTCAAACACCACGGTGTTGAACAGGGTGCGCAGCAGGGTCTCCCGCTCCTCCGCCCGCGCCCGCAACACCTCGGCGAACTTTCCCTGGGGCAGCAGGATCACCTGGCGGAACTGGGCGGCGCTGAGGCCGATCAGCCCCTCCACCTCCCGGGTCACTTCCGTGACGCGGCTGGCGATCGGCTCCCGCTGGGCCCCCTTCAGGCGAAACAACACGGCCGCAGGGGCCTTGTCCACCAGGCCCTCCCCCCGAACCTTCGGGGCGCTGTGGGCCGGTGAGCGCTCCACCCAGTAGCGGGCGGCGCCACAGGAAAACTCCAAGCCCACCCGCGGCACGGCCCCGGGGGCGGCGTGATCCGACTTCAACCCCTTCACATTGCGATCGCCCGACACCTCGCCATAGAGGGCAAAACAGAGGGCATCCAACAGAAACGTCTTGCCCGCCCCGGTGCTGCCGTGGATCAGGAAAAGGCCTTCCTGGCTGAGGCCGTCAAAGGGGATCCGGGCCGGTTGGGCGTAGGGGCCGAAGGCCTCCATGGTGAGCAGATGGGGCTTCATGGCGCCGCTCCTTCGCCTCCGCCACGGCTACTGCCGCCGCCGCCACGGCTACCGCTACCGCCATCGTCGCTGTCCCCTCCGGCCGCCTCCAGGGCGCGGCGCAGCAGGCGGTGCTCCTCCGCACTGGCCGGCCGCCCCTGCTGATCGGCGAAGAACGCTCCTACCAGCTCCAGGGGCGACGACGCCTGCCGCACCCGCCGGTGGCGCTCACCGAGGGTGGCCCGCTCGACCTGGGGCGGGCGGTGGCGGAGCTCGGCGATGTGGGGGAAGCGCTTCTGCAGGCGTGCCTTGGCCTGCAGGGGCAGGGTCTCGTCGGTGAGGATCACCCGCACCCAGGCCCCCTCCGCCGCCTCAAGGGCAGGATCGCGCAAGAGTTGCACGATTTCGCCCTCGACCGTGGCCAGCGGACGCCCCACCTCCAGCGGCACCAGCTCCGCCCTCGGCGGCCCCTCCGCTCCCAGCTCCAACAAACGGACCGCTTTGCACTGCCGTTCCTCCGAAAACGAATAGGGCAGGGGAGAGCCGCAATAGGCCAGGCGCGCCCCATCCAGCTCCTGGGCCCGATGCAGATGGCCCAGGGCCACCACGTCGAAGCCAGCGAAGGCCTCCACGCTCACCCGATCCACGTTGCCCACCGTCAACTCCCGCTCCGAGTCACAGCCCTCGCCACCGGCCACAAAGGTGTGGGCCACCACCACCGAGCGGTGCCCCGGCCGCTGGCGCAGATCGGCGCGGATGCGGTCCAGGGCCAGCCGGGTCACGTCCTCATGGCGCAGGCGGCCGAGGGCAGCCCCCTCCTCGGGATCCCCAACAGCGGAACCACCAAAGGCGGAACCACCCAAACCAGGGCCAGCAAAGGCGAGACCATCCACCGTTGGGTCCAGATAGGGCAAGGGATAGATCGCCACCGGCGCTCCCCCCCGCCGCGGGGTCACCAACACCGGCTCCCGCGACCGCCTCACGTCACCCCGGATCGACACCCCGAACGCCGACAGCAACGGGTCATACACCGACACCCGCACATGGGAATCGTGGTTGCCCGCGATCGCCACCACCGCCGCGCCCGTGGCACGCAACTGGGCCAACGTGTCGTTGAAGAGCCGCACCGCCTCCGCAGGGGGAATCGCCCGGTCGTAGATGTCGCCCGCGATCAACACCGCGTCCACCTCCCCCTCCCGCGCCAGGGCCACCACCCGCGCCATCGCCTCCGCCTGCTCCTCGAGCAGCGACGCCCCATGAAAGGAGCGGCCCAGGTGCCAGTCCGACGTGTGCAGAAGGCGCATCAGCCCCCCACGGCCTCCGCCATGCGCGCCACCTGGACGATCGGCCCCACATCATGCACCCGCAATACCGCCGCCCCCTGGCCCACCGCCAGGGCGCAGACCGCCGCCGTGCCCCACAGGCGGGCCCGGGGCCGGGCCTCGTGCAATACCGCGCCGATGAAGCGCTTGCGGGAGGGCCCCACCAACAGCGGAAAGCCCCCCGCCCCCAGCTCCGGCAGCCGCCGCAACAGCTCCAGGTTCTGGTCCGTGCTCTTGGCAAAGCCCAACCCCGGATCCCAGACGATCTGCTCCGGCCGCACCCCGGCCGCCAAGGCCTGCTCCGTGGCCGCCCCCAACTCCTGGCGCACCTCCGCCACCACATCGCCATACACCGCCCGGCCATCCATGCCGCGACTGTCCCCCCGGCTGTGGGTCATCACGTAGGGGCAACCGGCGGCGGCCACCAGGGCGAACATCGCCGGATCCCGCAGGCTGCCTCCAGGCGCCTCGGGGGTGACATTGGCGCCGCGCACATCGTTGATCCACCGCGCCCCCGCCGCCAGGGCCGCCTCGGCCACCGCGCCATGAAACGTGTCGATCGAGAGCACCGCCTGGGGCCAGGCCGCCCGGATCGCCTCCAACGGCGGCCGCAACCGCTCCCACTCCCCGGCCGCCCCCACCTCCAGCGCCCCGGGGCGGGTGCTCTGGGCGCCGAGATCCAGCAGGGCCGCCCCCTGCCCCACCATCCGTCCCGCCTGCCGCACCGCCGCCTCCACCGTGGCCAGTCGCCCGCCGTCGCTGAAGGAATCGGGCGTGAGATTGAGCACACCCATCACCGCCACCGGCCCACCGGGCTGCAGCGGCGGCGGCCAGGGCGAGGCACCGGGCGGTGGACCCCTGGACAACCGCGGCGCGGGGATCGACGACAAGCGGCGGGGGGACGGCGTGCCTCGATTGTGATCCGCCCGGGGCCCCGGGCCGGGCCGCCCGCGGCGAGGATCCTCGCCAGACCATCCGCGCCGAGGCCCATGGAGCTGATCTGGATCCTGGGAGACCAGCTGCTCCCGAACCATCCCTTGCTGCGGGAGCCGGCGGACGACCGCTGGGTGGCCCTGATCGAATCGGCCCCCCGGGCCCGCCGCCTGCGCTATCACCAGCAAAAGCTCACCCTGCTCTACGCCGCCATGCGCCACCACGCCATGGCGCTCGAGCAGGCCGGTCATCGGGTGCTCTATCACCGGCTGGAGGCGCCCCTGGGCGAGGCCCTCCCCGGGGAGCCCACCCCTGGCCCCGACGCCGACCTTCCCGACAGCGGCGCTGTGCTCGCCAGCTGGATCGAGCGTCATGGCGTGCGGGCCATCCACCTGCTCGACCCCAACGACTTCCACACCCAGGCCGCCCTACCCGCCCTCGCCCAACGGTTGGGGGTGCCGATCCACACCCACCCCAGCCCCCAGTTCCTGCTGCCGCGCAGCGCCTTTCTCGCCTGGGCCGAGGGCCGCCGCTCCCTGGTGATGGAGCAGCACTACCGGCGTCTGCGCAAGCAGCTGGGGGTCTTGATGGACCCTGATGGCCAGCCCGTGGGGGGCGTCTGGAACCTGGATGCCGACAACAGGCAAACCCGCGCCCAGTTCCGCAAGGCCCGCCCGCGGGTTCCCGCCCTGCCTCCGCCCGAGCAGGATCCGGTGGTGCGGGAGGTGGCGGCCCAGGTGGGGCGGGTGTTCGCCGATCACCCCGGCCGGGCGGCGGACCTCTGGCTACCGGCCACGCGGGCGGGGGCGCTGGCCTGGTTGGAGCGCTTTGTGGAGGAGCGCCTGGCGGGCTTCGGCCCCTGGGAAGACCTGATGGTGGATCAGGAGCCGATCCTCTTTCATTCGGTGCTCTCGCCCCTCCTCAACATCGGCCTGCTCACGCCGATGGACGGCGTGCGGGCGGCGGAGGCGGCCTTTGCTGAGGGGCGGGCGCCCCTGTCTTCCGTGGAGGGCTTCATCCGACAGATCGTTGGCTGGCGGGAATTCATCAACGGCATGTATTGGCGTCACATGCCGGAGTACGCCACGGTGAACGCCCTGGAGGCCCACCGCCCCCTGCCCCGCTGGGCCTACACCGCGGAGACGGAGCTGCGCTGCCTCCATCGGGCGATCGAGGGGGCCATCCAGCTGGGCTACAACCACCACATTCAGCGCCTGATGGTGCTCGGCAATTTCTTTTTGCTCGGCGGCTACGCGCCCCAGGAGGTGTTGCGCTGGTATCTGGAGATGTATCTCGACGCCTACGACTGGGTGATGGTGCCCAACGTGCTCGGCATGGTGCTCTACGCCGATGGCGGTTGGCTGGCCACCAAGCCCTACGCGGCCGGCCCGGCCTATCTCGACCGCATGGGCGACCACTGCGCCCACTGCCGCTACAACCCCAAGCAGAAAACCGGCCCCGACGCCTGCCCCTTCCAGGCCCTCTACTGGGCCTTCCAGAGCCGCCACGCCGACCGCTTCCGCGGCCATCCCCGCCAGGGAATGATGGTGCGCCAGCTCGATCGCCTCGACGACGACACCCGCCGAGGCTACGAGCAAGCGGCAGAACACTTTTTGGAGGCCCAGGGTTGATGCAGGCGGGCCTTCTACCGGTGCATCGACAGAACCAGAGCATCGATGACCTGCTCCTGAAAGAGTGCTTTAGAGGAATCGCCATGAAACACACGGAACAACGATGACATCAATTCTTGTCAGCCCATGAATCCCGACATAGGCTCCGACCTGGTGTATAGTCATCCCAACATTTGCAAATCTGTTGTGGACGTCTCTTCAAAACCTCGCCAATCCTGGGTGCTGATCTTCGCATTCTCGATTGCAGCCTTCTCCCTTACCCTGGCCTCACGAGGATTCACAACAGCATACTCATTTTGGATCGACGAGCTTTTTTCAGAGAAGATTGCGACTAGCAACTGGCCAGATGTCTACGCTTGGCTCATAAAAGATATCCATCCACCCTTGTATTTGATCGGACTCAAGTTGTGGGCCTCGCTGATGGGAAATTCCGAGCTGTCCATCCGATTACCAAGCTTGATTGCGGCCGGCTTTACATTGTTTATCTTTGCCAAGGAAGCTGTTCAAAGAAATCAAGTTCGCCGATTACTTGCCCTTGCCTTAATTGGTGTCAGTCCTACATTTGTCTATTTCGCTCAAGAAGGCCGCTCCAACAGCATTGCCTTGCTCTTGTCATCCTTAGTCACTGTCACCGCTCTCAAGCTGAGAGAAGCCAGGTTCTTGGGAGACCCAACAAATCAGATCCGTCATTCCATCGTTTACTACCTTACGGCTTGGTTGCTTGCCATGACCCATTATTTTGGCTCGCTTTATATCATGATCCTTTGTGTGATCAACTTGTTTGAAGGCCTGGTTGAGCCAAAGCGATGGAAATCGATTTTATTGATGATCTCCATCCTCCTGTGGCCGATATATTCGATTGTATTTGGCAACCTAAGCAGGCCCATGGCATCTGGCCTGAGTTACGTCACGGTCAAACCCGTGCTGGGAACCATCAAGGAATACCTCTTGGGATGCATGCCAATCGCCTATCCCGCTCTCTTTATACAAGGTTCAGTCATTCGATTCCTTCTGGTTTGGTCGTTGTTGATTGCGATCATCTTGCTCTCTTTCGGCTCATCTCAAAGACTCGGGAATTTCATCAAGACGCCGAACAGCACCAATTCACCGGTGTCTAGTGAGTCCAGATTTCTAATCATCGTGCTTGTTTTATTTTTATCCATAATGATCTTGATTGACATTCGCAGATCCATCTCGGTATCCAGACACTATATTGTTTTACTACCAGCAACAATGTTGCTTGTCGCTAATGCACTGAGTGCAATGGCTGGTCGATCCCATCAAGAAAACCTATATCGAATTGCAGCTGTTATTCTTTCATTTGCACTCGTTGCCTCGCTGAGCATAACAGCACAAGCTGATCTCTCTGGAAAAATAAAGCCCATGTCAAACTGGAAAGATATGGCAATATTTGTACGCAAAACAGGAATTTGTTCACAGGGCTGCTTGGTCACGGGTTCGGCAGGATTACACACTTACTACTTTGAGAAAGAACAAATCCCCAACTTTCAAGAAATCTCTTCAAAGATACCAGAAAAAGAGCAAGTAAAAATTATCAACAGTCACCCGCAGCTTCCCGTTATCGGTTTCCACTTTGCAGCCGAACAAAAATTAAGCCACATACTAGGGGATGACAAAACTTGCCTACAGCCAATTCAAAACTGGTCCAACAGCGTCTTTATTTTAATCCCCAAAAGTCTGCCGATTAGTGACATTCCCGCTCCAAAGATGATTCCATGCACATAGAAACGATCTCTTAGTGCTCCTTGATCTGAGTGTCTTTTCTGATCCGCTGCACTGCAGGCTCTTCCTAGCCACACCCCAGGCTGCTCAATACAACTTCATCAAGGGAGATGTCCGAGGATCAAGACACATCACAAAGTCCCCGTTCCCGATTCCCACCCTCGCCCGGCGGCCCCACAGTGGCGTCATCCAGATCGGAGGCTCCACTTGGACGACACTCCACCCAATCAGGTTCCAGGAGCCCGCTGACGTTTGGACCCTGCTCCAACACTTCTCAAGCGACCTCTGGTTTCCCTGGCTTTAACTGGCCTCAGTCCTCGTCTGAGCCGAAGCGAGCCACTCCTTGCACCGCCGCAAGAGCCATCGTTCCCAAACGGCTCTAGGTGCCCCGGATCCTAGGGAAACCCTGCTAGATCCCTGGCCCCAGGCGGCCAGCGTCAGACACTCCGCCCCACAACTGAAGAACAGCGCGATCGAGCCGTCTCGATCGCCAGGATTCCGATCCAGCTGACGATCCAACGACCGCACAGCCACGCTCCTTTCTTCACAAGGGCACCGTGGCTGAGCAGACAAGAGCCCGAACCCAACGGTTCGGGCTTTGTTTTGCCCGCCCACCCCCCGACCTCACGCCCGCCTTTCCAAACCGATTCATTCATTTACTGTTCCATGTTTTCTTGAATAAGATTTCCAGCCCTCCTGCCACGATGTTCCGCCGAAGGCGCCGCCACTCACATGGGTGACGGCGATCGGCCACGTACCGAGCCGCAGCCCGGCGGCGCACGCGGTCTTGCAGAAGTCGAGGTCGTAGAAGTGGAAAGTGAAGCGCTCGTCGAAGCGCACACCAGCATCCAGCAGCGTCGAGCAGCGCGCAGCCAGCAGCAGCCCGTCGAGCAGCTTCACGTGCTGCCGACTCGGCCCGAACCACGAAATGGGACCAAAGGGCGCCTCGCCGTGCGCGACGGCGCCCGACAGCTTGCTGCGATCATCCCACTCAAACTTGTCGTTCTTGAACGCCCAGCTCGGCGCCAGCGGCTGCGGATCGCGATTGCCAGCGAGCCCGATGACGTCGAATTGCTTCAAGCCTTCTTCGACGTGCTCGACGAAGTGATAGTCGTCGAGCCAGATATCGTCGTGCATGAAGACGAGGATGTCGTCACGCGGCGTCTGGACGAGCATGCGGTTGTAGACGAACGACAATCCCTCTTTGTTGTCGACGGTGATATCGGCGGCGATGCGGGGATCGTCCTTCATCCGGTGCAGCGACAGGCCAAGGGGGGTCTTCATCACCCCTTCGGCCGAAGCACGTGTCGCAGAGACGATTTGCAGCATGGCTACATCCAAAGCAGGTGGAGACCGACTGTGTGTATCCTCGCCGCCCTGCGCTTGCTGCGCCACTTTATCGCCTCCCGAGCAGCCCTCGTCGAGGGAGACCCTCGACGGGCCTCTCTCCCGAGGGAGGCCCCCCCGGGCCCCCGATGGCGTCTTCCCCCACCCTGCTGCTCACGAGCGCCGATCGCCGCAAGCTCGATGAAGGCGACGATGCGCTCTTCTACGCAGAACCCCGCTTCGTGCAGCACCTGGACGGGGGCTTCCGCTCCCGTCTGACCGCCCTGTATCGCGAACGCCTCCCTGCCGGTGCCGTGGTGCTCGACCTGATGAGCAGCTGGGTGAGCCACCTGCCGGATGACGTCGCCTACCAGGAGGTCATCGGCCATGGCCTCAACGCCCGCGAGCTGGAGGCCAACCCGCGGCTGAACCGCTTCTGGGTGCAGAACCTCAACACCAACCACACCTTGCCCCTGGCCTCGGCCAGTGTGGACGCCGCTCTGATCGTGGCCGGCTGGCAATACCTCCAGGTGCCCGAGGCGATCGCCGCCGAACTGCGGCGCGTCGTTCGCCCCGGAGGGCAGCTGATCGTGGCCTTCAGCAATCGCCTCTTTGCCCAGAAAGCACCCCAGATCTGGCTCCAGGGCAGCGATCGCGATCGACTCACCAGCGTGGCCACCATCCTGATGGCCCAGGGGTGGCCCGAACCCCAATGCCTCGCCGAGGCCACCCGGGCGGAGGGCCCCCTCGGCTGGATCGGCGCCGGCGGCGATCCCTTCCTGGCCGTGATCGCCCGCCAGCCATCTCCCTGATGGCCCTCGCCACCACCATCGGCCGGCCTTCCCTGCCTCAGGGAGCCTGGGGCGGGGCGGGAGCTGGACAGACCTTTGCGGCCCAATCACAGCCCGCCAGAACGGGTTTTTGCCAGTGCAGGGGAATCTCCAGCAGGTCCCGACTGCCCGTGATGGCCTGCACCACAAACAACACCCCCACCAACACGCTGGCCCCCAGGTGAATCCGCCGCCAGCGGGGCTCCCGGAGGATTTCAGGCCGAGCCCCCAGGGAAAAGAGCAACAGACCCACCACGGCCACGCCGCTCCAGTAATGGGAACTCCAGAACTCTCCCTGAAGGGGGTTGTCGCCGCGGCGGAACACCTCCGGCTGGGCCCCCAGGGTGAGCACACCCAGCCAGGTGATCAGGGCAAAGGCCAGGCGCAGGAGCTTGGCGCTCGCCCGCCAGAGCGCCGCCAGGGCCGCCAGGGTGCCCACCAACACCAACAGCAGCTGGCTACCGCGGCCTAGGCCTCCCCGGAACTGGCCCAAGGGCACCGCCGTGGCAATCACCACCGTCAAGGCCACCAGAACAATGCCCACCACCGCCACGGCCAGCCAGCGCCCCAGGTCACTGTGGTCCCGCCCCGTGGTTGGGGGGAGCTTGGTGCCCCCCTCCCGCCGCTGCCGCGTTTGCACCCCCAGGCGAACCACCACCCCCACCAAGGGGTAAACCAGGGCCACGGCCAGGGCGGGGTGGAGGATCGTGAGCCAGTCCTTGGTGTCCATCGGGGGGGCAGAGCCATGCACGAACTCAGCCTGATGCAAACCCTGGGCGATCGGGTGCTCGCCGTGGCCGCCGAGCAGGCTGCCGACCGGGTGGTGACCATTCGGCTGCGAATCGGCAGCCTGGCGGGCGTCGACCCTGAGGCCCTGCGCTTTGCGGCGGAGGTGGTCCTGGCGGGCACCTGTGCGGAGGGTGCCGCCCTGGCCATCGAGGAGAGTGCCGCCGCCTGGCGGTGCGAGCCCTGCGCAGCAGACTTTGCCGTGCAGGGAAACCAGGGAACCTGTCCCCAATGCGGCACGCCAAGCGCTCGCCTGGCGCGTGGTCGGGAATTGAGCCTCGTGGCCCTGGAGCTGATTCCCTAGATCAGAGCCAAAATTTGAGATTCCCTAATTTTAGCTTGATCTCCGCAGATTGAAATCCGCCCTGCGCGTAGGGAGATCCGATCAACGCAGCAGAAAACGCCATTTTGCTGCAGTGACGCATCAAACATAAACAGTTGTTAAGAGGCCCATTCAGCCTTCACAACCAGCTTTAGACAATTCACAGATGAGCCATCGTCCCGTCAATCCCGAGCTGGCGGAATGCCATTCTGGGGCCATCCTCATCGCCATCACAACTCCCTGCATTTTCGACCATGACGGACTCAGCTCCGCGCAGCTTTGGCTGGCTCAATGACCTACCCAGCCTCTACGACTACACCGTTGACCATCCAGACATCCAACCCCTTCTCGCCACGGTGACGCAACAACGGCTGAGGGCGATGGGCGCCCCGGGCCTACCAGCCAGCGTCGACCTCAGGGCCTTTTGCTCGAAGGTTGAAGACCAAAAAGATATCGGCTCCTGCACCGCCCATGCCGGGGTGGGGTTGGTTGAATATTACATGCGAAAAACCAATAACAAACACATCGACTGCTCCCGCTTATTCCTCTACAAAACCACACGTGATCTGCTGGGCTGGAAAGGCGACACAGGTGCCTACCTGCGCTCCACCATGCAGGCCATGGTGCTATTTGGCGTGCCACCGGAGGAATACTGGGCCTACGACACGACAAAGTTTGATGTCGAGCCCTCGGCGTTCCTCTACTCCTTTGCGGGAAGCTTCAAGGCCCTCAAGTATTTCCGGCTTGACCCCGCTGGCACCTCACCCAGCAATCTGCTAACCACCATCAAGACCAATCTTGCCAATAGTCTCCCCTCGATGTTTGGCTTCACGATTTACAGTTCCTACACTCAGGCCAGCAAGGAAAACAAGGGCGCGATTCCGTTCCCAGGAGCGGGCGAAAAAATTGTTGGTGGCCACGCCGTCGTTGCAGTTGGCTATAACGACACCATCAAGCTCACCAACAAAAACAGCGGTGGTCCCACCACGATCGGTGCCTTGCTCATCCGCAACTCCTGGGGCACAGGGTGGGGAGATGGCGGCTATGGATGGCTCCCCTACGACTACGTCCTCAAAGGCTTGGCGGTGGATTGGTGGTCCTTGATCTCCCAGTCCGTGGTGGATATCGACATCTTCATGTAGTCGTTGATCGCCGCGCCTTCCCTATGCCTGACCATGGCTGACCTAACCGTGAAGTGGCGGCCACGGTCTGTCCAGCCCCCCGGCGGAAGCCATCCCCTTCGGGGGGTTCTATCCCCTTACCATCAAAAAGACCCGTTCCCTTCATGGGGGCTGTCGAATGTCCAGTGATTAACGGTCATGTGCGGTCATTGTTCCTGCGGCCAGCCCCCCGCGCCTGAACCCCCCAGCCGCCTGGTGTCCCTGGAAGAGAATTTGCTCTCCCGCAACGACCACCTGGCCGCCCACAACCGGGAGCACTTCCAGGCCGCGGGCGTGCGGGTGGTCAACCTGCTCTCCTCCCCCGGATCCGGCAAGACCGCCCTCCTGGAACAGCTCACCGCCCTGGCCCCCCCCGGGCTGCGCTTGGCGGCGCTCGTGGGCGACCTGGCCACCGACAACGACGCCCGCCGCCTCCAGCGGGCAGGGCTCCCGGCTGTGCAGATCACCACGGGCCAGGCCTGCCACCTGGAGGCCGCCATGGTGCACCGGGGCCTGGAGGCCCTGGAAGCCGCCGGCCATCCCCTGGCGAGCCTCGATCTGCTGCTGATCGAAAACGTCGGCAACCTCGTCTGCCCTGCCGCCTTCGACCTGGGAGAACACCTGCGTCTGGTGCTGCTGTCGGTGACCGAAGGGGAGGACAAGCCTCTGAAGTATCCCGCCACCTTCCAGGGCGCGGATCTGGTGGTGATCAGCAAGTGCGATCTCGCCGTCGCCGTCGACTTCGATCGCCCTCTCGCCCACCGCAACGTGCGCCAGGTGGCCCCAGGGGCCCGAATCCTGGAGGTGTCCTCCCGCCACGGCACCGGGTTGCAGGCCCTCTGGCAGGCCTTGGTCCCCACCTCCACCGGCCCCGCCGCGGTCCCCTCCACCGGCTCTGCGGCGGCGATCGCGGAGGGGACCGCGGGGTGAGCAGCAGCCCCAGGGCCGGGCAGGCCCGCCTTCTGCTCGCCTGCCATGGCGTGGTGCAGGGGGTGGGGGCCCGCCCCGCCTTGCAGCGCCTGGCCCAGCCCCTGGGGCTCCGCGGCCACCTGAGCAATCACTTCGGCGTGTTGCGGATCGACCTCCACGGCCCGGCCACCGCCCTCGAGCAGTTCCTGGCGGCCCTTCCCGACGCCCTCCCCCCCGCCGCCCGCCTGGATCACTTGGAGGCGCGGTGGCTGGAGGCGCCACTCTCCCCCGGGCCGGAGGGGGTGCAGCTGACCGCCGAAAGCCCCCAACCCCTGGGGGCGGCGCTGGTGGCCCCGGGCCTCGTCGCCGACCGGGCCCCCTGCCCCCAGTGCCTGGCCGAGCTGGCCGATCCCTCTTCCCGCCGCCACCGCTACCCCTTCATCAGCTGCTGCGCCTGCGGCCCCCGCTTCAGCCTGGCCACCGCCCTGCCCTTCTGCCGCGCCCACACCACCTTCGCCGCCTTCCCCCCCTGCCCCGCCTGCGAGCGTGAGTTCCGCGATCCCGCCGATCGGCGCTTCCACGCCGAAACCATCAGCTGCCCCGCCTGTGGCCCCCGCCTGCGGTTGCACGCTCCTTCGGGCCCCCGCGGCGCGGAGGGGGAGGAGGCCCTGG
The DNA here is from genome assembly GCA_046340755.1 of Cyanobacteriota bacterium. Classification (GTDB taxonomy): domain Bacteria; phylum Cyanobacteriota; class Cyanobacteriia; order PCC-6307; family Cyanobiaceae; genus Cyanobium. The sequence goes on along the minus strand of JBKDSY010000021.1, from coordinate 5,458 downwards.
AGACCGCCAGCCAGTTGCTACGCAACGGCCAGATCCTGGCCCTGCAGGGCGTGGGGGGATTCCAATTGCTGGTGGATGCCACCCAGCCCCAAGCCGTGGCCCGCCTGCGACGCCGCAAGCAGCGCCCGAGCAAACCCTTCGCCCTGCTCCTGGCCGATCCCCGGGCCCTCGCCGGGCTGGTGCACCTCAGTGCCGCCGAGGAGCGGGCCCTGCGCCATCCCGCCGCGCCGATCGTGTTGCTGCGCCGCCGCCGCCCCGAGGCGGATGGGCCCTGGGAGGGCGTCGCCCCTGGAAGCCCAAACCTTGGGGTGATGCTGCCGGCCTCCGGGCTGCACCAGCTGTTGGCCCAAGCGGTGGGCCGGCCCCTGGTGGCCACCAGCGGCAACCGCGGCGGCGACCCCCTGTGCGTCGCTGCCGAGGAGGCCCTGGAGCAGCTGGCGGGGCTGGCCGATGCCTTTCTGGTGCACGACCTGCCCATCGCCCGCCCCCTGGATGATTCGCTGCTGCAGCTGATCGACGGCCGGCCGGCCCTGCTGCGGCGCGCCCGGGGCTTTGTGCCGGAGCCGCTCCCCTGGCGAGGCCCGCACGCCCCCTTCCTGGCGCCGAAGGAGGCGACCCGCGCCACCACCACCCGCGACTGGGACCGGGACCGAGACCGAGACCGGGACCGGGACCGGGACCGGGACCGAGACTCCGACCGCGACCGCGACCGCGACCGCGACCGCGACCGCGACTGGGACTCCGACTCCGACTCCGACGCTGACTCTGACAACGACGCTGACGCTGACGCTGACGTCAATGCTAATGCCAACGTCTACAACAACGACAACGTCTACACCAACGCCAACTCCTACACCAACACCAACACCAACACCAACACCAACACCAACACCAACACCAACACCAACACCAACACCAACACCAACGTCTACACCAATGCCAGCACCAGCGACAACAACAGCGCCAAGGGTGTCTTCAACGGTGCCCTGCTCGCCCTGGGGGGCGACCTGAAGGCGGCTCCAGCCCTGGTGACGGGGGATCAGATCTGGCTGGCGCCCCATCTGGGGGATCTGGCGAACGCCGCCGTGCAACGCCGCTGGCAACGCCTCCTCGACGACCAGCTGAGCGACCCGCCGCAGACACCGCGCAGCCCTGATCCACCCGCCGCAGCCCCCCCCGGCCAGCCCCCGACCCGTCTGGCTTGCGACGCCCATCCCGGCTACCTGAGCCACCAGCTCGCGCGCCCCCTGGCCAACCGCCACCACCTGCCCCTGACCACCGTGCCGCACCATCTGGCCCATGGCCTGGCCGTGCTGGCGGAACGGGGGGAGCAGCCTCCCCTGCTGGTGGTGGCCTGTGATGGGCTCGGCCTGGCGGATCCCGCCACCCCCCCGGGGCAGGAGCGGCTCTGGGGAGGAGAGCTGCTCTGGGTGGAGGAGATGGGCGGGAGTGGCCTGCGCTGGCGGCGGCTGGCCGCCTTGCGCCCCTTCCCCCTGCCGGGCGGGGAACGGGCCAGCCGTGAGCCGCGCCGCTGCGCCCTCGGCCTTCTGGCCGCCCTGGGCCCGGCGGCCCTGAACCATCCCGGCGCCGGCCGCGTTCTCGACGCCTTCGCCTCAGACGAGCGGGCGTTGCTGCTGGCGGCGATCACCAGCGGCTGCAACGCGCCCCTCAGCAGCTCCCTGGGTCGCTTTCTCGATGGCGTGACCTCCCTGTTGGGGCTGGCCCAAACCCTCAGCCATGAGGGGGAAGGGGGCCTGCGCTGGCAGGGGGCGGCCGCCCGGGGAGCCCTGGCCCGGCAGGGGGCGGCCCGGCCGTCATCCGCGCTGCCATGGCGCCTGCCCCTGCGGCCTTCCCCCCCGGCGGCCCCCGACGGTCTTCCCCTCGGCCGCTGGGATTGGGAGCCCCTGCTGCGGGCTTTGCTGGCCCATCAGGCTGCCGGCGGCAGCGCTGAGGAGGCGGCCTGGCGGGTGGAGCGGGCCCTGGTGCGGGGGATCGTGCGGGGAGCGGGCGCCGCCGCGCGCTGGAGTGGCTGCCGGCGGGTGGCGCTCACGGGGGGATGTTTTCAAAACCGCACCCTCCTGGAGGGCTGTGCGCATGGCCTGCGGCGGGGGGGATGGGAGCCCCTGTGGGCGGAGCGGGTGCCCTGCAATGACGGCGGGTTGGCCCTGGGCCAGGCCTGGGCGGCACAAGCCCACCAAAGCGGCCTATAACCAAGACAACGCTCCCCCCGCAGCCATGTGCCTGGCCGTGCCCGGCCGGATCCTCTCGATCGCCAGCTCCGCGCCGGCCGACCGCTGCGACGCCACGGGGCCTTCCGCAGACGCCACAAGCGACAGCGCTGACCAGGATCTCTGGCGCGTGGCCGAGGTGGATTTCGGCGGGGTGCGTCAGCGGGTCAGCCTGGCCTGCCTGCCCGAGGCCCGCGTGGGCGATCAGGTGTTGGTGCACGTGGGGTTTGCCCTGAGCGTGGTGGACGACGCCGAGGAGACCAACCCATGAGCGACATGCATTGCCTGGATGGCAACGAGGCGGTGGCCCGCGTGGCTTACCGCCTCAACGAGGTGATCGCCATCTACCCGATCACGCCGGCCTCGCCGATGGGGGAATGGGCCGACGCCTGGAGCGCGGAGGGGAAGGCCAACCTCTGGGGGAGCGTGCCCTCGGTGGTGGAGCTGCAGAGCGAGGGAGGCGCGGCGGGCACGGTGCACGGCGCCCTGCAGACCGGCGCGCTCACCACCACCTTCACCGCGTCGCAGGGACTGCTGCTGATGATCCCCAACCTCTACCGCTGGGCGGGGGAGCTGACGCCGGTGGTGGTGCATGTGGCGGGGAGGGCGCTGGCGGCGCAAGGGTTGTCCATCTTCGGCGACCACTCCGACGCCATGGCTTGCCGCGCCACGGGCTGCGCCATCCTCACCTCCGCCTCGGTGCAGGAGACCGGCGATTTCGCCGCCATCGCCAGCCGTGCCACCTTCACCAGCCGGGTGCCGTTTTTGCACCTGTTCGATGGCTTTCGCACCTCCCATGAGATTCAGAAGGTGGAGGTGATCAGCGATGCCGTGCTCCACGGCATGGCGCCGATGGAGGCCATCCGCGCCCACCGCCACCGCGCCCTGACGCCGGAGCACCCCGTGTTGCGCGGCACCGCCCAAAACCCCGACGTCTACTTCCAGGGCCGAGAAGCGGCCAATCCCTTCCATGACGCGGTGGGTCTGCACCTGAAGGAGGCGATGGAGCGGTTCGCGGCGCTCACCGGCCGCGTCTACCAGCCTTACGAATACGTGGGCCATCCCGAGGCGGAGCGGGTGGTGGTGCTGATGGGCTCCGCCTGCGAAACCACTGTGGCCACGGCCCGACGGCTCCAGGAGCGGGGGGAGCGGGTGGGGGTGTTGAAGGTGCGGCTCTTCCGCCCGCTGGAGGCCGCTTGGCTGGTGGAGGCCCTGCCCGCGAGCACGCGGCGGATCGCCGTTTTGGATCGCTGCAAGGAGCCCGGCTCCGCTGGCGAACCCCTCTATCTCGATCTGGTCACCGCCATCGCCGAGCAGTGGAGCGAGCGGCACGGCGACGTGCACCTGCCTCGGGTGGTGGGCGGACGCTACGGGCTTGGCTCCAAGGAATTCACCCCGGCGATGGCCAAGGCCGTTTTCGACAATCTCTCCGCCCCGCGACCCTGCAACCATTTCACGATCGGCATCGACGACGACCTCACCCATCGCTCCCTCCCCGTCGACGTGAGCTTCAGCATCGACGCCAGCGACGAGGTGCGCGCGGTGTTCTACGGCTTGGGGAGCGATGGCACGGTGGGCGCCAACAAAAACACGATCAAAATCATTGGCGAAAACACGCCGCTTCACGCCCAGGGCTACTTCGTCTACGACTCCAAGAAATCGGGCTCGGTCACGGTGTCGCATCTGCGCTTCGGACCCCGACCGATTCAGGCGCCCCATCTGATCGAGCACCCCACCTTGGTGGCCGTGCACCAGTGGGATTTCCTCTCCCAGCTGCCCGTGCTCGACGGCCTGGTGCCGGGCGGCACCCTGTTGCTCAACACCCCCGGCGATCCCGCCGCCACCTGGAGGCAGATGCCAGCGGAGGTGCGGGAGCAGGTGCGTCGACTGGCGCCGAAGGTGTGGCAGGTCAACGCCGCCCGGGTGGCGCGGGAAGCGGGCATGGGCGGCCGGATCAACACCGTGATGCAGGCGGCCTTCTTTGCCGTGAGCGGCGTGCTGCCGCGAGAGGAGGCACTGGAGCGGATTCGCGAGGCCATCCGCCACAGCTACGGCAAGAAGGGAGAAGCGGTGGTGCGCATGAACCTGCAGGCCCTCGACGCCAGCCTGGCCGCCCTCCAACCGCTCGACTGGCAGGCCCTCGATGCAGAGCTGGCCATTGCCGCCGCGACAGCCACCGAGCCCGCTAGCCCCCCTCTTTCCGCTGGCGCCCTCCTTGACCCCTTGGCGGCAGCGCCGGATTTCGTGCGCGAGGTGATCGGCCCGATGCTCGCCCACCGCGGCGATGCCCTGCCGGTGAGCGCGATCCCCTGCGATGGCACCTGGCCCACGGGCACGGCCCGCTGGGAGAAGCGCAACATCGCCGCCGCCGTGCCGGTGTGGGAAAGCGACCTGTGCGTGCAGTGCGGCAAGTGCCTGCTGGTGTGTCCCCATGCCGTGATCCGGGCCAAGGTGGCCACCCCAGAGGCCCTGGAGGCCGCGCCAGAGGGCTTCCGAGAGGCGCCCGCCCGGGATCCGGCCTTCACCGGCCAGCGCTTCACGATCCAGGTGGGTGTGGAAGACTGCACTGGCTGCCAGCTCTGCGTGGAGGTGTGCCCCGCCCGCGACCGGCAGGAGCCCTCGCGCAAGGCGCTCAACATGGCTCCCCAGCGCCCTCTGCGAGACGAAGGACGGGTGAACTGGGACTTTTTCCTCGGGCTCAGCGAGGTGCCCCGCGACGGCCTCAACCTCCACAAGATCGGCCAACAGCAGCTGCAACAGCCCCTGTTTGAGTTTTCCGGCGCCTGCGCCGGCTGCGGCGAAACGCCCTATCTCAAGCTGCTGAGCCAGCTCTTCGGCGATCGCCTCCTCATCGCCAATGCCACCGGCTGCAGCTCGATCTACGGCGGCAATCTGCCCACCACCCCCTGGACCACCAACAGCAACGGTCGGGGCCCCGCTTGGAGCAACTCACTCTTTGAAGACAACGCCGAATTCGGCTACGGCATGCGGGTGTCGCTGGATCAGCGCCGCACGACGGCCCTGGCCTTGCTCGCGCAGGGCGCCCAAGCCAGCGCAGCGGGAGCGGCCGGCTCCAGCCCCCCTGAACCGCTCGGAGACACCCCGTTCGCCCGTTCCTGGAGCGCCCCTCTGCCCCCGGCCCTCGTGGAAGCCCTCGCGGCGGCGGCCCTGCGCCAGGGTGACGAAGCGGCCATCTACGCCCAGCGGGAACGGGTGGGCGAGCTGAAGCG
>JBKDSY010000020.1:0-4992 GCA_046340755.1 Cyanobacteriota bacterium | reverse complement strand
TCGACGACCACGAACGCTTTGTGAATGAAGTGATGACCATCGAACCCGCCCCCTCCCTGAAGGTGGTGGCCGTGCTGCATCGGGCCAGCAGTTGATCAGGCCTCTACACTCACCATGCAGAACGTTGAGACATCCTCTGCCACCATCACCCTGCCCCCCATGAGCTCCCCATCTCCCCTGATTAGCTGCACGCCAGGTGTACGCAGCGGTAAACCCTGTGTCGCCGGAACACGGATCACAGTGTCGGATGTGCTCGAGTATCTGGCCAGTGGCATGAGCCAGGACGAGATGCTCAGTGATTTCCCCGATCTCAGGCCAGAACACATCCAGGCGGTGCTGCGCTATGCCGCTGAGCGCGAGAAACGCCTCAGCGAGCTCACGGTGGCCTGAGTGACCACATGGCAGGCCGGTTGCTTTTCGATGAAAACCTGAGCCCTCGGCTTGCTGCTGAGCTTTCAGGCCAGTTTCCAGGCAGTGCGCATGTGCGCGATGTGAAGCTGAAAGGCCAAGGCGATCAGCAGATCTGGTCTTTTGCGGCCGATAACGGCTACACAATCGTCACCAAAGATGATGACTTTCGTGGCATGAGCCTGCTTCGTGGTGCGCCTCCAAAGGTGATCTGGCTTGTCGTGGGTAATACCAGCACAGCAGAGATCCTGCGGATCTTGCAGGCTTATGCCACCGCCATCGAGGCCTTCATCACCGAACCGATCACTTCCCTACTCACGCTGCGCAAGCCCTGACTGGGGTTGTCCCCGGCATCAGCAACCCCAATGAGTTCTATTCCGCCGACCACCTCGAGAGTGTGCTGACCGGCGACATCAAGAAGGTGCGCGAACGCTGGGAGGAGGAGGCCAGGAGCCAGCTGGAAGCGGATCCAACCGCCGAGGAGTACCCCGGATGCGAGCTTCCGGGCGCTGCGCAGACCCTGCTGGCCGCCCAGCCACCCTCGGCCCACGCCCCCCTGGAGCCAGCCCTGCGGGACTACATCCTGCTGATCACGATCCTGGTGGCCTTGGCTGGATAGTGAGCCCGTGGTGATCAACGCCATCATCTACGGCGAGATCGGCTTTGCCTGTGAGCGCATCGAATCGCTGGATGCGCTCCTGCCAGCCCATCTCTACGACTACCGGGCCATCCCGCGGGAGGCGGCCTTCCTTGCCGCCCGAGCCCATGCCACCTACCGCGAGCGTGGTGGCAGCCGCCCAATGATCCTGCCCGACTTCCTGATCGGGGCCCATGCCCTGGTGGAAAACCTGGCCCTGCTCACCAGGGACGGTCGCCGCTACCGACAGGCGTTCCCGGGATTGAAGCTCATCACGCCGCAGGCCTGACTCGACCTGCAAGCAGGACACCATCATTCATGTCCTGAGAGCCGGCACTACCGCCTTGGCTCCTTGCCCGGCCTGATCCAGCAGGGAGAACAAGCTGCTGCCCGCTCCAGCTCAGCCCGCCCAGATCTCCTCCAACGCCACCAGCTCACACACGAAATACGCGGGTCGGTTCCTGAGAACCATTGACCTGGGGAACTCAGCAACTGCCGTCAGAGTTTGCCTGCCGTTGATGAGGGTGGATCGACGCCGCCCCGACAGTCAGGGACAATCCGCTGACATGACGCCAGCAGCATGGGAACCCAGCGGGACTATGGACAATCGACGGAGGAGCAGCGCCGCGGCGCATGTGGACCCAAGCGGCGAAAGCCCCCCCTAGCCGCCCTTCTGGCGATGTTGCTCACCTTTGGACTCGTCTTGACTCCGGATCCGCCCTCTTGGGCCGTCGAGGGCGGGATCGCCGCCGGAGCTGACACGGCCATCGCCGCCGCCAGCAAGCCGCTGGCAAAGGAAGGGTGCGCGACCGCCCCCGGATTCATCACCCTGGAGGGGCGCCGGGTGCTGGAGGTCCGCCGGGCTCCCGGTGCCCAGAAGCTTGAGGGGTATGTAGGGCGCGGCTCGGAACGCCTGAGGCAACTCGCGGAGGATCGCACCTTCGAAGCTTCCGCCATCGTGGTGAGGGAGGAAGCCCCCTACTCGCTGGTTGGCATTCAGAAGGCGGATGGGAGGTTCAGCCCTGAGCTGGCAGCCGATGATCGCGCGGGTGCCTGCTTCGGCCTGACACGCCAGGCGTTGGCGCTCCGTTACCGCGACAACATGAGGCGGGCGATCATCACCTACCGCAAAAGCCATACCTTCTCCGCATGGCTGCAGGGAACGACGCTGGCCGCGTTGGTCCTGGCCTTCTACATCCTCTGGCTGCGCCTGCAGGGCCGGCTGAACCAGCATCTGCAGCGTCGTATCTCCGATCGTTCGTGGTTCATTCTCAACAAGTTGGGTCGCCTGGGCTTGAGCGGATTCGTCGAGGCTGACCAGGTTCGCCAGATCCTGCAGATCGTTCGGCAGGTGATGCACTGGTCGCTGGTGCTGGCGATCAGCTATCTGCTGATCCCCCTGCTGCTGGGATTTTTCCCGCCAACCCAAGGCATTGCCGAAGGTCTGCGGAAGCAGCTCCGCGACCTGGTGGTGAATTTCCTCCTCGGGGTGGTGCAGGCGATTCCCAACCTTCTCTCGATTCTCGTGATCCTGGTCATCACCGTTCTGGTGATCCGGGCGAGTCAGGCCTGGTTCAAGGCTGTTCACCACGGCCGGATCCGCATTCCCGGCTTCTATCAGGAGTGGGCCCTGCCCACGGCACGGCTGGTGGCCATCCTCTTCACCCTGGCAGGGCTGGCAGCGGCCTTCCCTTACATTCCCGGCTCTGACAGCAAGGTGTTTCAGGGCGCCGGCCTGTTTCTGGGGGCCCTTGCCGCCCTGGGTTCCAGTGCGGTGGCGTCCAACATCATCAGCGGCCTCATGCTGATTTACACCCGCGCTTTCCGCGAGGGCGACCGGGTGGAGATCAACGGGGTGGTGGGAGTGGTGCAGGATCGGGCCCTGCTCGTGACGCGCCTGCAGACCCCCCGCAATGAGCTGGTGAGCATTCCCAACTCCAGCGTGATCGGTGCCTCGGTGGTGAACTACAGCTTCTCGCGCCGGGAGATCCAGCAGCCGGTGGCACTCGCCACCACGATCACCATCGGCTACGACGTGACCTGGAGGCAAGTGCACGAGCTGATGCTGAGCGCCGCTCGCAGCGTGGCCGGCATCACCGATGAGATCGAGCCCTTCGTGCTTCAGACCTCTCTGAACGACTATCACATCAGCTACGAGCTCAACGCCTACGTGCGAGATCCGGCCACCTACCGCCAAACCCTCTCGGGGGTGCTCGCTGCCCTTCAGGATCAGTTCGCCGCCGCGGATGTGGAGATCCTCTCCCCCGGTTACCACGCCATCCGCAACGGCAACCGCAGCACCGTGCCAAAGATCTCCAGCCAGGACGGCTGACCTGCAGGCCGCTCAGCAAGGTCGTCAGGCAGCCGCTGCCACCTCCCGGCGCTGCCAGCGCAGAAAGACGCTGGAGACGATCACCGTGATCAGGACATAGGACAGGATGCCGGGAATCAGTCCAGGCATCCCCGCCCGGTGGGTCATCGCCAATTGGACGGCCAGGCCCGTGTTGCGCATGCCAGTCACCAGGGCCACTGTGCGTCGCTCCAAGGGATCCTTGCGGGCCAGGCCGTAGCCGATCGCCAGGCTGAGCGCGCTGAGCACCGCCATGCCGGCCAGCGCCACCAGGTTCTGCCGCAGAAAGGGCACAAGCTGACTACCGCTCAAGACCAACAAGGCCACAACCATCACCAGCAGCAGCAGGCTGGCCAGGGATCCGACAGCACGGCTGCAGCGCTGGGCCAGCCCTGGCTGCCACTGCCCCAGCAGCACACCGGCGATCACAGGCAGGACCTGCACCTGCAGCACCTGAACCGCCACTTTGGCCGGGTGGATCTCCCAGCCGTCGATCTCCCAGCCGAACAGGCCGAGGCTGACCTTGAACACGATGGCCAGCAGGGGGATGGAGACGATGGCCAGCAGCGCCGCCGCGATCTGCAGCCGCGCCGCAAGCTCCGCCGTGCCGCCACTGCCGCGCACCCGGAACAAGATCAGTGGAGCGCTCGGACACACCAACATCAGCGCCATGGCCACCCAGGCAGGACGGGTCAACACAGCCTGCAAGGGCAACAACACCAACGCCAGGCCGGCCAGAGGCACCAGAACACAGGTGCCGAAAAGGACCCGCCAGAAAAAACCAGGGCGATCTCTGAGCAGGACGAACGGATAGTCCTTCAGCCCGAGTCCGAGGCTGAACATGAGGGTCATGATGGTCGACGTGACCAGCAATGCTGCGAATTGAGGCATGGGAGTCATCCAACTGAAGTACCAGTCACCAGCAAGGCAAACGCCACGATGCCGATGACCGTGAGTGAAACCGCGGTGAAAACCGTGATCGATCCTTGATCGACATAGACGAAGTCGTCACGCCGGATCAGCTTGAGCATGCGCAGGTGTTGCCGGGTGGCCGCCGTCATCGCCAGAACGCCGATCAACACGAAGCCAATCGACACCAGACGCACACTCAGGCCGGCATGGTCACTGTTATCAAAACGGCTGCGGTTGATCGCATTGATGATCTTGTCGAGACCGAAGCCGAAACTGATCAGCGAGAGGCAGGTGCGGATCCAGGCCATCATCGTGCGCTCGGCGGCAGCCCGGTTGCGCTCCTTGGCCAGTTCGTTGGTGAGATTTACCATCAACCAGCAGTTGTGGCCGGGTTGGCCATCCGCTCGCGCCTGGCATCCTCCAGTTTCTGTTCCGCCTCAACCTCCCTGCTCAGGAAGACATTGAGGAAGGTCCGGATCACGGCCACAGCCGCCAGCTTGATCAGATTGTCACAGGAAGGAACCGTGGTCGTGGCCACGATGTCGGCGGCTCGCTCCCATTCCGCTTCGCTGGGCAGCTGCTTGCCGGCCCAGGTGGCGTAGGCGATGGCATCCTCATGGGCCACATGCACCACGGGATGGTGCTCGCGGTTCCGGATCGAGCTACCGGGTCCTTCGGGATGGCG
>JBKDSY010000019.1:0-2001 GCA_046340755.1 Cyanobacteriota bacterium | reverse complement strand
CGATGCCAAGTGGCGGGAGTTGGACCGGATCCTGGATGACCCGTTGATGAAGGAGGCCAACGGCGCACGGCGCAAGTTGGTGCTGTTCACCGAGTTCAAGGACACCTTGATTGATCTGGCCGCCAAGATCCGCGACCGTCTGGGGCGGCCGGAGGCGGTGGTGGAGATCCATGGCGGTGTGGCCCGCGATCGGCGGCGCCAGATCGTGCACGCCTTCATGAACGACCCGGAGGTGGTGGTGCTACTGGCCAACGACGCCGCCGGGGAGGGCGTGAACCTGCAGCGGGCCCACCTGATGGTGAACTACGACCTTCCCTGGAATCCCAACCGGCTGGAGCAACGCTTCGGGCGCATTCACCGGATCGGCCAAAAGGAAGTGTGTCATCTCTGGAACCTTCTGGCCAAGGACACCCGCGAGGGGGACGTCTACATCCAATTGCTCAGAAAACTGGAGACGGCTCGCCAGGCCCTGGGCGACAAGGTGTTTGATGTGCTCGGCCAGCTGTTTTCAGGTCGTTCCCTGCAGGATCTGTTGATGGATGCGGTCCGCTACAACGAAAGCCCGGAGGTGAAAGCCCAGCTGGAGCTGGAGATTGAGGGGGCGGTGGACCAGCGCCATCTGGAAAACCTGTTAGCCCAACGGGCCCTGGTGCGCCAGGGAATGGACGCCGCCACGGTTGAGCAGCTTCGTCAACAGATGGAGAGGGCGATGGCCAGGCGAATCCACCCTCATTACGTGCACGATTTTTTCATCGAGGCATTCCGTCGGCTGGGCGGCAAGGTGAGCCCCCGCGAGAGAGGCCGCTACGAGATCACCTACGTCCCGCCTCTATTGATCGACCGCAACCAACAGATGGGGATCGGCCTGCCAGTGCAACCCCGCTATGAGCGCGTCTGCTTCGAGAAGGAGCACGTGGCTGACAGCCCCCGCGCCGAACTGGTGAGCCCTGGCCATCCGCTATTGGAAGCCTGCCTGTCGCTGGTGTTGGAGCGCGATGGCGCTGTCCTGGGCCAGGGAGCCGTGTTGGTGGATGAGAGGGATCTGGGCACGGAACCGCGGCTGTTGTTCTGCCTGGAGCACGGTCTGCAGGATGGTCGTCGGACACGATCGGGCCAAAGGCAGTTGATCTCCAACCGCCTGCAATTCCTGGAGATCAGCCAGGGTGGAGAGGTGAATGCCGCCGGTTCAGCCCCCTATCTCGACTACCGACCCTTGCGGGAGGAGGAGCAAACCCTGGTGGCACCCTTGTTGCAAGAGAGCTGGCTGGCGCAGGATTGGGACGGGCTGGTGCTCCAACACGCCATGGCCGTCCTGGTGCCCCAACACCTGGAGGAGGTGAAAGGGGAGCGCCTGGAGCGGATCGCCAAGGCGGAGCGGGAGATCAAGGCCCGCATGCAGCGGGAGATCAACCACTGGAGCCGTCGCTACGCCGAACTGCAGCTCCAGGAACAGGCGGGCAAACAGGCACGGCTGCCGGCCCAGGTGGCGAGGGAACGGGCCGAGGTGCTCGTGAGCCGGCTGGAGAAACGGCTGGCCCAGCTGCAGGGCGAAGCCCAGATCACTGCCAAGGTGCCGACCCTCAGGGGCGGCGCCCTTGTCATCCCGGCGGGGTTGTTGCTAAGCCTCCAGGGACAGGGGCAGCAAGGGTCTGTGGATGAGGCGGCGCGCAGGCGGGTGGAACTGCTGGCCATGAACGCGGTGTTCGAGGCGGAGAAGGCCCTGGGACGCATGCCCAAGGATGTGAGCGCCCAGCGGGGGCTGGGATACGACATCGAATCGATCGATACCCAGGGAAACCTTTTTTTCATTGAGGTGAAGGGCCGGGCGGATGGGGCTGACTCCGTCACGCTCACCATCAACGAGGTCAACATCGGCCGCAACGCGCCCCACCGCTTTCGGCTGGCGCTGGTGAGCGTGGAAGGCGATCGGGCCTCACCGCCGGTCTATGTGAGTGGTGTGGACTGGGGCCTGCCGGGCTTTGGCGACACCCAGGTCACCAA
>JBKDSY010000018.1:0-42248 GCA_046340755.1 Cyanobacteriota bacterium | reverse complement strand
CCATAGGAAAATAAAAAAGATAAAAAGAAGCTCCAGCAGCTTCTGGAGGTTCATGACTAGGATATTCATCGCAATTGATGAACCCTGTGCCGCCGGGAGCTTCTCGAGGATCAGGGCTAATCCGTAGCGGCGTTTGCCTTGGCCGATCTTGCCTTCAACGGCGTTGCGTTGTTTTTGGTCATCGATGAACTGCTGCTTCTCTGCGGCCACCATCTCTGGATCCTTCTTGGGGCGACCAAGGCGTGGTCCACTCAAACGAATACCGTGACGCTGACAGAAAGCCCGATTTGATCTTGTGCGGTAGATCTGATCAGCACATATTACCTTTGGATAGTAGCCATGTCGGCGGCGATAAGCTCGAGCCTGGGCTTTCAGATCTTCCCCTTCATTGTAGGGATCAAAACTCAACCGATCAAGGAAGGTCAATCCTTCTCCAGTGACGGAGATCGAGATCTTGGCGCCAAACTCAACGTTGCACCTCGCCTTGCCGCGAACAATCGGCCTGATGTGGGCTTGATAGAGGCTGACGATACGATCAGGGATACTTCGAGTTTCACTGTGACAAAGAACATTCTGCTGGCGGACCAGTCTGCTAATAACCATCAGCTTCTGATAGGCATGTCTCCCAGCCGCCAGAAGGCTTGCACCACAAGCGGTTAGGGCGTCAATGCTGGCCATATTCCGACTGAGATGACCAAGCTTTTGCTTAATCGCTTTGCGGATCATGTTGATTAGAGGTTGCTTCTTCTTTGCCACGGACAGGAACTGCTTCCTGGCCTGCTTGCGGTGTGTACGTGGCTTATGGCCAAAGGATTCTCTGACTTGCGAATGCATTGCATCGATCAATGTCTCTGTCAATTCTCGGGCTCATTCAGGAGCGAGAGATCGGTTGGGTATCGAATATCCGCAGGAACACATGTCGCATCAATGAGCAATGAGCCTTGGTTGGGTCTTGTTGGTTCCGATCCAATCTGCCGATCGGCTGCGGGAACAGTTCCACCCCCATTGCTGTTATTGTCTTCGTGATCATCTGCTTCAGATGAGCGGATGATGCTTAGACCGTGACGTACGATGCGTTCGTTGCATTCATTCACGACTGATTCTGGCAGCCGTTTTCTGAAGTACACCATCATCGATGGGTCAAACGGAGCCGAGTATTGAAAACCTCCATGCCGATGAAGAACTGGAGGTATGGATTCTCTTTGATCTGTTCAACGAGTTCTTCATCCGTGAGCCCTAGGCGTGCCTTGATGATCAAAGCTCCCAGCGCCATGCGGAAGGGTTTTGCTGGAGCACCAAACCCGTTGCAGAACTGAGCTGCATAGTCATCTTCCAGATCATCCCATGGGATCAACTCGGCCAGCTTGATCCAGCGGTTTTCGCCAGCGAGTTTTCCTCTAAACGGCAGGAAGAAGTCTTCAAACGAGAGCGGGTCACGATGTCCACGTCGGTACATGTGGAAAACTCTGAGCGGCAATTGAGCACATTTGGGCCCATACGCGTACATTCTACAGCCGAAAAATGCTCAGATTCATTGTGCCGCAGGCGATCTAGCCTTTTTCAGGAGGCCCTTCTTGGCCGCATCGAAAGCCCTTGAATAAAATTCAGTAAGCCCTAGGTAGATCTGGATGCGTTGCATTCCCTGACACCTGGTGTATGTAATATGCATCAGCTGGCACTTGGCGGTAGCCGCAGTTGCCGTTTACACCAGCCTGGGGTTCTTGCAGTGCATCGCCTCCCTGGCCAGTAGGCCGCCTCGCGGGCCATGCTACGGATGTCGCCACCCCCTCCACCAGCAACGGCTTGTGGAGGCCCAGGCCGTCGATCCGCCTGGGCTCAATCACCGCCGCGATTGGCAGCCACTCCTCAATCAGGTGCTTGGCCGTGGGATCAGGGCATGGCATGCTGCTCGTGCACATCAGTCGATAGCGCGTCGATCAGCGCATCCGCCAAGCCGGTGCCACGGCTGGGTCTGGACGCCCCTGCAAGACCCCCTGAGACAGCTGAGCCACACTCACCACCGACAACGCCAGTGGTTGAGGGCGCCCCTCCAGCACGTCAGCCTGCGGCTGGCGGAGCTTGTAGGTGGTGGGAGTGGTCATGGGCATTCAGCGGTGCCCGGGCAGGGGAGTGCCGTTCTCGACGCCCAACAGTCCCTGGCCACCCCCGCCGTAGCCATGGCGACAAAACCAATCCCCCTTCCCTGCTGAGCTGTTGGCGCCGGCCAGCGTTGTCGCCGGTCCACAGCCCCGGCGCGCCCTTTCGAAGCCAGGGGATCCCGCCTCCGAGGTCCCTCCCCAGGGCCTGGCCCCAAACTCCCCTGATGCCCCCCTCCCCTTTAGCGGCCCGGGCCCAATGTCCCTATTGCGGCGTGGGCTGTGGGCTGGAGCTCAAACCCCCCGCCCCCGCGTCAGCCAGCGACGCCCAAGATCCCATCTGGACGGCCCGGGGCGATCGCCACCACCCCTCCTCCCTGGGCCAGGTGTGCGTCAAGGGTGCCACCGTGGGCGAAACCCTGCACCACAACCGGCTCACCACCCCCCTGTGGCGCGAGCGCACCGACCAACCCTTCGCGCCGATTAGCTGGGAGCGGGCCATGGAGCTGCTGGTGGAGCGGATCCAAACCACCCTGGCCACGCGGGGCCCCGGCGGCTTGGCGATCTACGGCTCTGGCCAATTCCTCACGGAGGACTACTACGTCGCCAACAAACTGCTCAAGGGTGCCCTGGGCAGCAACAACTTCGATGCCAACTCGCGCCTGTGCATGAGTTCGGCGGTGGCGGGCTACGCCCGCAGCCTGGGCTCCGATGGCCCGCCCTGCTGTTACGACGACCTCGACGTCGCCGATCTGGTGGTGCTCGTCGGCACCAACACCTCCGAGTGCCATCCGGTGCTCTTTCAGCGGCTGCTCAAGCGCCGACGCCGAGAGGGTGGTGCGCCCCGACTGGTGGTGATCGATCCCCGCGCCACCGACACCGCCGCCGCCGCCGACCTGCACCTGCCGATCCGCTCCGGCACCGACCTGGCCCTGCTCCATGGCCTCGGCCACCTGCTCCTCGGCGGTGGCGCCACCGATCGGACCTTCCTGGCCGACCACACCGAAGGCTTCGACGACCTGGAGCCCCTGTTGCGGGCCTGGACACCGGAACGGACGGCCGCTGTCTGCGGCATCGACGAGGGGAGCCTGCGCCAGCTGGCCCAGTGGTGGGCCGCCTCCGGCTCCGTGCTCAGCCTCTGGTCGATGGGGGTGAACCAGCGCCGGGAGGGCACGGCCACGGTGGCCGGGATCATCAATCTCCACCTGCTCACCGGCCAGATCGGCAAGCCCGGCGCCGGACCCTTCTCCCTCACCGGCCAACCCAACGCCATGGGGGGGCGGGAGGTGGGCGGCTTGGCCCAGCTCCTGCCGGGCTACCGCGCCGTGGCCAACCCGGCCCACCGGGCGGAGGTGGAGCGCCACTGGGGTTTTGCGCCGGGATCGATCCACCCGGAGCCGGGGCTGGCGGTGTGGGAGCAGATCGAGGCGATGGAGCGGGGCGAGCTCGACCTCTGGTGGGTGGCGGCGACCAACCCGTTGGTGAGCCTGCCCTGGCTCGATCGGGTGCGGGCCGCCGTGGCCCGTTGCCCCCTGGTGGTGCTCAGCGAGGCCTATGGGGGCACGGAAACCGCCGCCGTGGCCCATCTGCTGCTGCCGGCGGCCCAGTGGAGCGAGAAGGCGGGCACGATGACCAATTCCGAGCGGCGGGTCACCCTCTGCCCGGCCTTTCGGGCGCCGCCGGGGGAGGCCCGAGCCGATTGGGCCGTGTTTGCCGAGCTGGGGCGTCGGCTGGGATTTGAGCGGCAGTTCGCCTGGGCCTCGGCGGCGGAGGTGCACGCGGAATTCGTGGGGCTCACCCGCGGACGGGTGTGCGATATGGCCGGGCTGAGCCATGGCCTGCTCTCCGCCCACGGCCCCCAGCAGTGGCCCTTCCCGGAGGGCACCGCCCCCGGAGCTGGCGGCGCCCGGCTCTATGGCGACCACCACTTCCCCACCCCCAACGGCCGGGCCCGCCTGATCGCCGAGGCGCCCCTGGGCCTGGCCGAACCGCCCGATGGGGCCTATCCCCTGGTGCTTACGGTGGGTCGCTACCTGGCCCACTGGCACACCATGACCCGCACGGTGCACGTGGAGCGGGCCCGCCAGCGCCATGCCGGCCCCCTCCTGGAGGTGCACCCCCTCGATGCGGCCCCCCTGGGCCTGGTGGACGGGGCCATCGCCCGGGTGTCCTCCCGC
Source organism: Cyanobacteriota bacterium (assembly GCA_046340755.1). GTDB lineage: Bacteria > Cyanobacteriota > Cyanobacteriia > PCC-6307 > Cyanobiaceae > Cyanobium. Next base: position 37,975 of record JBKDSY010000018.1, on the reverse strand, counting down.
CGGGGCAGCGTGCGGGTGCCCGTGCGCCTGAGCGAGGCCATCCGGCCGGGGGTGGTGTTTCTGCCGATGCATTGGGGCGCCAGCCAGCCGGAGGCCTGCGAGGCCAATCGCCTGATGCACGAATTGGGCTGTCCCCTTTCCAAGCAACCGGAACTCAAGGCGGCGGCGGTGCGGCTGGAGGCGGGCTGACCAGCCCCCGCCCAGGGTGCCCGGCGGCCCCGCGGCAACCGACCCTGGCGCCTTGCCCCAGGATGGTGTTCCGGCGCCGCGGAGGGCCCTGCCGCCATGACTGTCGCCCTGGCCCGTGAACTCCTGCAGCGCAGCGGCGAACACCTGCTGCTGGTGTCGCTTGCCGTGGCCATTGCCCTGTTGATCGCCCTGCCGGTGGGCGTGGCGATCCAGGGCAGGCCCCGTTTGTCGCGGCTGGTGTTGGGGCTGGCCAACGCGGTGCAGACCATCCCCAGCCTGGCCATCTTTGGCCTGCTGCTCACCGTGCCCGTGTTGGGGGGCATCGGCCCCACTCCGGCGGTGGTGGCCCTGGTGCTCTACGCCCTCTTGCCCCTGCTGCGGGGCCTGGTGAGCGGCCTGGGCCAGGTCCCCCCGGGGCTCAAGGAGGCGGGCCGCGCCCTGGGCCTCAGCCCCGGCCAGGTGTTGCGCCACGTGGAGGTGCCCCTGGCCCTGCCCAGCCTGATGGCGGGGTTGCGGGTGGCCGCGGTGATCTCCGTGGGGGTGGCCACCATCGGCGCGGCCATTGGCGCCGGGGGATTGGGGGTGTTCATCTTTCGGGGCATCGCCACGGTGAACAACACCCTGCTGCTGGCGGGCGCCCTGCCGGCGGCGGGGATTGCCCTGGTGGCCGATGGCGCCCTTGGCGCCCTGGAGAAACGCCTGGCCCGTCGCACCGAACGGGGCGGACCCCCGGGGGCCCCACGGCTCCCCTGGCCCCGTCGACACCGGCGGCAGCTGGTGGTGGGCTCCCTTCTGGTCGCGGCGCTCCTGGCCTCTCCCCTGCTCTGGCAGCGCCTGGGCCCTGGAGGGGGGGCGGCGGCCGGCACCGTTGTGATCGGCGCCAAGGGCTACACCGAGCAGCTCATCCTGGGCGAACTCCTGGCCCAGGAGATCGAGGCGCGCACGCCCCTGCGGGTGAAGCGGGAGTTCAGCCTGGGCAGCACCTTTCTGCTCCATGAGGCCGTGCGCCAGGGCCGCGTGGACGGCTATGTGGAGTACACGGGAACCGCCTGGACGGCCATCCTGCGCCAGGCCCCCCTGCCGCCCGACCAGCGCGATGCCGTTTGGCAGCGGGCCCGAACGCTCTACCGCGAGCGCTACGGGCTGACGCTGTTTCCCTCCCTGGGGTTTGAAAACACCTTCGCCATCCTCATCCGCCGCGCCGACGGGCAGCGGCTGGGGCTGCGCACCATCAGCGATGCCGTGGAGCCGGCCCGGCAGTGGCGGGCGGCCTTTGGCTACGAATTCCTCAACCGCCAGGATGGCTTCCCGGGCCTGGCGGATCGCTACGGGCTGCGCTTCGCCACGCCCCCCAGCGCCATGGACCTGGGCCTCACCTACCGGGCCTTGGCTGACGGTCGGGTGGATCTGATCGCGGGCGATAGCACCAATGGCCTGATCGCCGCCCTGAACCTGCTGCGGCTCGAGGATGACCGCGCCTACTTCCCGCCCTACGACGCCGTGCCGGTGTTCAACGGGGCCAGCCTGCGGCGCCATCCGGAGCTGGTGCCCGTGATCGACCGCTTGGCCGGTCGTCTCTCCGCCGCCACCATGCAACGGCTCAACGGGGCGGTGGACCTGGAACGCCAGACCCCCGAGCAGGTGGCCCGGCGTTGGCGGCAGGAGGAGTCGCGGTGAGCGCCGCCCCTGGGTCCCAGACCGTGGCAGCCGCCGTCGCTGTCAAGAAAGAAACCGTGGCCTACCATCGCACCGCCGCCAGCGCCTCCCGTGGCTCCCCCAGGCCTTTTGTCCCCGTACGTGCAATACGGCTGCGGTCTGTCCGTCGCCATGGGCTGGCGCAACTTTGATGGCTCCCCCAGGCTTCGGGTGGAGAAGCTCCCTGTTCTGGGTCGGGCGCTGACCCGCAATCGCCTTCTGTTCCCACCAGAGGTGGAGTTTGGCGACATCGTCCGCGGGCTCCCCATCGCCGCGGGCTCCTGCAAGGGGGTGTACTGCTCCCATGTGTTGGAGCATCTGTGTTTTCGAGACTGCCTGCAGGCGTTGCGCAACACCCGGGCGATCCTTGAACCGGGAGGCATCTTTCGCCTGGTGATCCCTGATTTGGAGGAGGCCATCCAGCACTACCTCCACAATCCCTCTCCCCAGGCCGCTGCCGATTTCATGCGGGAAACCTGTCTGGGTCTGGAAAACCGTCCACGGGGCCTCAAGGGGATGTTGAGCGCCTGGCTGGGCAATTCCCCCCACCTGTGGATGTGGGATGCCAAAGCCATGCGCCAGGCCCTGGAGGAGGCGGGCTTCGTGGACATTCGCCCAGCGGTGTTTGGAGATGCCACCGATCCCATGTTCGCCAACGCGGAGGAATGGTCGCGCTGGAAGGAGGGCATCGGATTTGATTGTCGGCGGCCGGTCTGATGGCCAGCACCGCCCGGTTTGGTCGGGCGCGTTTGGCCGGCTTCACCGGGCCGGGGTCCCCCCCGCCAACCGCCAGCGCACCAACGCCAGCCAGTGGAGCAACACCGGCGGCCAGATCGAGTGGCTGGCCACGTAGGCCAGGGCGCAGCCCCCCCCCAACAGCGCCATCCGCACCAGCTCCCGGCCCTTCTGCCGTTGCCCAGGCCCGGAGGGCAGCCGCCACCACAGGCCATGCCAGGCCACGAACAACCCCACGCTCAGCGCCACCCAGGGCACCATCGCCAGGGGCCCCACCCCTTCGATCGGGCTGGGGAGCACCAGGCCGCGAAACACCAGCTCCTCGGCCAGGGCGGGAATGAGCAGCAAGCCCCGCCGCCATCCCCGGGCGAGCACCACCGCGACGCCGCTGATCCCCACCAACAGCCCCCAAGGCACACCCGTTGGGTTGTTCAGGGGGAAGAGGCTGTCCCCCAGCCGGCCGAGCAGGGTGGGAATCCAGGGCAACTGCCCGAAGAGCATGGTCGGAGCGAGGGGCTCCAGGCGGGGATCCCCCCCTGGGATCTGGTTGCTGCGCACCACGAGCAACGGCAAGCCCACCCGCAAAAACTCGGCCGCAAAGGCGTCGTGGGCGCTGCGGGGGAGGATTGAGCGCCAACTGAGCAGGGCGTCCCTCAGGGTTTGGCTGGTCTCAAACAGATCAGCGCCTGGACGCAGGAGGCTGGTGGTGGGGCCCGTGCCGACCGCGAGGGCCCGGGAGGCGTTGTGGGCCCAATCGCCTCGCGCCTGTCCGAAAGGCTTGAGCAGGCGATCGAAGGCCACCCCCAACTCCCGCAGCCGTTCCTGATCGAGGGGTGTCATGAACTGCTCCGCCCCCCGCAGCCGCAGCTGGCGGATGGCGATCCACAGGGCCTGGCCCGAGTCCTGCACGCAGGAGGTGGAGGGGGTGACCAGGGCCACCCCAGTGCCATCGCCACTGCGATAGCGGGCCGCGATGATCTCCGTCTGCAGGGCGATGGCGTCGAGCACCTGCCCCCCGATGGGCACGAGCACATCGGAGAACGGTCGCAGGCCGATCCATCCCCGCTGCAGGCTACCCGCGTAGGCGCTCCAATCCGGGCTGCCGGCAACGATGCCGTTGGGATTGGAGGCGTAGATCTGGTGGTAGCGGATGGCCAGGCGCGGCTGCCCGGTGAAGCCATCCCGCACCACCTTGGCCTCGCCGAAGGAGAAGTGGCCGGTCACGGTCCAGCCCGAGACCGGTTCGCCATCCTTGCCGCCAATTCCCCCAAACAGGTGCATCAGCAGGGCCCGTTCCCCCAGCTCCCACCCCGGCGCCCGGGTTCCCCCCGGAATCAGGGCGGTGCCATGGAGGCTGCCGCGCCGTCCCAGGGCCGGGCTCCAGTTGTCATGGCCGATGAAGGCCCAGGCGGGATCGGTGCCCCGCACCACCCGTTCCGGGGTGAGCCCCAGGTAGGCGTAGGGCAGGATCGCCTGCACCGTGAACAGCCCATCGGCCGCCGGGGCGCCCTGCACCAACCAGCCCTGGCCATTCAGGGGCGAGCCCACCAGCCCCGCTGGATCGATCAGCCGCCGGCCGTAGCGGTCGGGGGGCAGGGAAGGAATGCGCAGGGTGTCCTCCTCGCCGTCAAAGCGGGCGCTGGCGGCACGGAAGTGACGCACCCGCCACAACCCCTCGCCCCTGGCGGGACCCACCACCGTCACCAGGCCCTGCCAGCGGCCGCTGATCTGCACCGGTGGGTGGGCGATGCGCAGCTCCCCTTCCCCCACCGTCACCCCCTCCAGCTCCACGGTGAGGTCGTCGCCGGGGCGGGCCCCCGCCAGCGACTGCAGCGGTCCAACGCGGCGCCCATCGAGGCGGGTGGGCACCACATTGCCCTCCTGGCGGGCTTGCCGGGCCGCTTCCCCCAGCCGGATGTCGGTGGTGACGGTGGCCACCAGCTGCTTCAGATGGGGCAGGTCGGCCCAGCGCAGCCGCAGCCGTTCGCCGATCAGCCCCTGCCGCTCCTCCGGGGCCTGTTCCACCAGGATCCACACCCAGTCTTCCCTTGGGGCCCGGGGGTCGGCCGTCTCCGCGGGGGTGGGCAACACCAGCCGGCCGATCCAGTCGGCGCTGGGGCGGTAGAGATCCGGTCGGGGCTTCTGGGTGAGGGGATAGCTCTCCGGACGGCTCCAGATCGATTGGCGCGCCAGGGCCTCACTGCTTTCCGGTCGCGGCTGGGTGGGGGTGCCCACCGGGGCCGCCCACCCCCGCGGCAGCCCCAAGGCGCCCAGCAACACCATCAGGCCGCAGGCCAACGCCAGGACTCTTCGCATGGGGTGATCCTTCAGCGCGGAAGCCACGGTCTGGGAACCTCACCCTATGGGCCGAGCCGGGGCCTCGGCAGCCTGCCGCCGCAACAGGAAAAAAAACGGCTGCTCCATCCCCTTGCAATCCATCACCCCCAACAGGGTCTGCCCATCCAGCCGGCGGAACACATCCACGATCGGCAAGGCGTCGTACACCATCGCGGCCGACACCTTCCCCCGGTGAAGGGTGGCGCGCAGGCGGGCGGCGGAGGTGCGGGTGGACACCAACGGGGCCAGCCAGGGGAACAGGCCGCCCAGGGGGGCGAGCCGCCCCACCCAAGGCGCCCGCAGCAGCCCGATCGGCAGCCGGGAGGGATCCACCCGCACCGGGCCGCCCCCGGGCCCGGTGAACACCAGGGGGTGCACCTCCTCCAAACTGTCAAACCGCTTGCCCTGCCAATGCCAGGCCTCGAGCAGCCCATCCAGGGGGTGGCCCGTGGGATAGCCCTCCCCGCGCCAGCTGCCGAGCATCTCCTCCAGGTCCACCGGCTCCAGCTGGTCAAACACGGCCAGGGCCTCCGCGGTGGTGCGTGGGCTGTCAACCGGCGGCATTGGCAAGGGAGGGGAGCAGGGTCACCAGTTGGGGGAAGATCAGGATCAGGAGCACCACCGAGAGCTGCAGGGCGATGAAGGGCACGGCCCCCCGGTAGATGTCGCCTGTGCTCACGCCCGGTGGCGCCACGCCGCGCAGGTAGAAGAGGGCAAACCCGAAAGGGGGTGTGAGGAAGGAGGTTTGCAGGTTGGCGCCGATCACCACGCCCAACCAGAGCAGCCCCTCCGGCCCGAGCAGTTGGCGGGCGGTGGGCAGGAGCAGGGGCACGACGATGAAGGCGATTTCAAAGAAGTCGATGAAAAAGCCCAGGGCAAAGATCACGAGCATGCTCACTGCCAGGAAGCCTGCCCGGCCCCCGGGCAGGTGCAGCAAGAGATCGCTGATCAACACATCGCCGCCCACGCCGCGAAACACCAGGCTGAAGGCCGTGGAGCCGATCAGGATGGCGAGCACCATTGCCGTGGTGCGCAGGGTGGAATCACTCACCTGCCGCAGGGCGGCACGGCTGAAGCCCCCCTGGGCGGCCGCGAGGCCCATTGCCCCCACCGCGCCCAACACCCCCGCCTCCGTGGGGGTGGCGATGCCGAAGAAGATGCTCCCCAACACCAGCAGGATCAGGCCCAGGGGAGCTGCCAACACCTTCACCAGGCCCCCGGCCGTGAGGGGCGCCAGGCCGGTGGTGTCGAGGGGGGGGGCCAGCTGGGGGCGCAGGGCGCTGATCACCACCACGTAGAGCGCGAAGGCGCTGCTCATCAACAGCCCCGGAATCACCGATCCCAGAAAGAGTTCCCCCACCGGCACCCCCAGCTGGTCGCCCAACACCACGAGCACGATGCTTGGCGGGATGATCTGGCCCAGGGTGCCCGAGGCGGCGATCACCCCCGTGGCCAGGGAGCGGTCGTAGCCGGCCCGGAGCATGGCGGGCAGGGAGATCAGGCCCATGGTGGTGACGGTGGCGGCGATCACCCCGGTGGTGGCGGCCAACACGGTGCCCACCAACACCACCGCCAGGGCCAGCCCGCCCCGCAGCCGGCCCATCAGCCGGCCCATGGTTTCCAGCAACCGCTCGGCAATGCCCGACTGCTCGAGCATGGCGCCCATGAACACAAACGCCGGAATGGCCAACAGGGTGACGTTGCCCATGATTCCGAAGATGCGCTGGGGCAGGGCCGCAAGGAAGGAGGCGTCGATCACCCCCAGGGCCATGGCCAGGGCCGCGAACACCACCGACACGCCGCCGAGGCCGAAGGCCACCGGATAGCCGCTGAGCAGCGCCACCACCAGCCCCAGAAACATCCCTGGCCCCAGGATCTCGCCCGGTTCCACGCTGATCACCCAGCCCAGGAGTTCAATCTCCACCGCTCAACCCTCCCCGTGGTGATCGTGGGTTGCCAGGCGTTGGCCTTGCACCAAACGGATGGCCTGGGCCACCCCCTGCAGCCCTAGCAGCAAAAAACCGAGGGGGATCAGGCTTTTCACCCAATAGCGCGGCAGACCGCCCGGATCGGGAGACATCTCCCCCAGGCGCCAGGAGCCGAGGGTGGGCTCCACGGAGGCCACCAACACCAAGAGCACGAACGGAAGCAACAGCCCCAGGGTGCCGGCCAGCTCCACCCGCCGTTGCCGGCGCGGACTCCAGCGGCTCTGAAGCACATCCACCCGCACGTGGTCGTCCCGCTGGAGGGCGTAGCCCATGGCCAGGAGAAACATCATGTCGAAGAGATACCACTGCCCCTCGATCAGAGCGTTGGAGCTGAGGTTGCGCCCTACCGCCAGGCCCACGTAGCGGCCCACCACGTTCCAGGTGCCCAGGGCGAGCATCAGCAGCAGGGCCCAGCGGCCCAGGCGGGCCGCCAGGCGGTTGAGGGCGTCGATGCGATCGGCCAGGGCCAGCCAGCGGTGATTCATGGGGCCTCCTGGGAGGCGCCGAAGGCGAAACGGGCATAGGAAAACTCGTTCACCCGGTTCCAAGCGAACACGTCGCGGCGGAAGGCCTGCCATTGGTCGTACACCGTTTTGAAGGTGGCCTCCTTGGCGCTGTCGGCCAGGATCTGTTCACTGGCGTCGCGGGCTGCCTTGAGGATGGGATCGCCGTAGAACGCCAGCTGGGTGCCCCCCTTGATCAACCGCTGCAGCACGGTGGCATTCAGGGCGTCGTAGCGGCTGAGCATGAGCCCGTTGGCTTCGTGGCAGGCCGCTTGAACCATCGCCTGATACTCCGGCGGCAGCCGGCGCCAGGCCTGCAGGTTGACCAGGGCGGTGAGGGTCGGCCCCGGCTCCCACCAGCCGGGGTAGTAGTAGTAACGGGCAGCTTTGTTGAGGCCGAGCTTCTCGTCGTCGTAGGGGCCGGTCCACTCCGCCGCGTCGATGGCGCCCCGATCCAGGGCCAGGAAGATCTCACCGCCCGGCAGCACCTGCACGTTCACCCCCAGGGCGGCCATCACCTTGCCGCCCAGGCCAGGGATGCGCATCTTCAGGCCCTGAAGGGAGGCCAGCCCTTCCAGGGGACGCTTGAACCAACCGCCCATCTGGGCGCCGGTGTTCCCCGCCGGGAAGCTCACCACGCCGAAATCGGCGTAGAGCTGATTGATCAACTCCAGGCCGCCGCCTTCATACAGCCAGGCATTCTGCTGTTGGGCCGTGAGGCCGAAGGGCACGGCGGTGCCAAAGGCCAGGGCGGGATTCTTGCCGAGGTAGTAGTAGCTGGCCGTGTGGCCGCACTCCACGGAGCCGTTCTGCACCGCTTCCAACACCTCCAGGCCGGGCACCAGCTCGCCGGCCGCGAAGGGTTGGATGAGAAAACGGCCATCACTCATCTCCCGCACCCGGCGGCTGATGGTTTCCGCCCCGCCAAAGATGGTGTCGAGGGAGTGGGGCCAGCTGGTGGCCATCCGCCAGCGCACCAGGGGCAGGGCCGATCCTCCCTTGCGGTCGTCTGCCCGGCGGATGCGACAGGAGGCGAGCACGCCGGCCGTGGTGGCCACGGCGGCGGCCCCGAGCAGGCGGCGCCGTCGCGGGGAGAAGTCAGCCATGGATGTGGGCATTTCGGGCGTGAGTGTAGGGAGCGGGCCGGAGGGCCTTCACCTTGAACCGGGGGCCCACGGCCGGTGTTCCCTGGGCGCTCAGCGGGCCTCCACAAGGTTGAGTTGGCGGGCCAGGCGACCAGCCAGCACGGCTCCGCTGTGCAGTCCCCCTTCCATGTAGCCGTAAAAGCCTGGGCTGGTGTATTCCCCGGCAAAGAACAACTTGTCGCGCCAGCCACCCTGCAGGAGGGGAAACACCCGGGTCACCTGGCCCTGGGAGGGGGCGCTGTAGCCGCAGCGGGTCCAGCGCTCGCTTGGCCAGCCGCAGAACACCTGCTGTTGGTTGTGGGTGCTGAAGCCAGGAAAGAGGGCGTTCAACTCCTGGTCGGCCAGCTCTCGCCGCTGTGTGGGCGTGCGGTCCAACCAGGCCTGGGCCGCTTGGCCCCCGGCGAACACGGTCAGGCAGGCGGGGTCCTTGACGGAGGTGGTGGCGGGCTCGCCACCCCGCCAGGTCATGCCGACGGCCTGATCGGTGAGGGAGTCGGGCTCCAGCTTGTCGGCCGTCCAGAAGGGATGGTCGACGCGATTCAGCACCTTGATGGCGGTGCCCGTGCTCATGCGGTAATCGGCCGGGAGGGCAGGGGTGATGCCCAGTTGGTCCCAGGTGCTGGGTGGCGCGGTCAACACCACCGCGTCGGCCTCCACCACCCCGCCGGAGGCCAGCGTCACCCGGGCGGAACGGCCTGTGAGGTCGATGGCGTTGACGGGTGCGCGGAGTTGGATGTTGGACTCCCCGATGGCACGGGCCAAAGCGAAGGCCAGGGATTGGTTGCCGGAGGCACAGCGATAGATTTCACTCTCGGTCCAGAAGGCCTCAATGCCTCCCCCCGCGATGGAGGCCAGCATGGCGAGGTAGCTGTAGCGATCAGGCCAGCAGTTCATGTCATTGGCGATCATCGCCATCGCGGCCTCTCGCTCCAAGGGGCTGCCGGGCCAGCGGCGGGAGGCTTCCTTCAGGGATTGTTCGTCGAGCGCCTTCGCGTTGGGGCTGAGCCAGGGCTGTTGCCGGTTGATCCCGCGGGCATCGCCATTCATGCTTTGCAGCACCTTGTCAAGACCGCTCCAGAGCTGGGCCACTTCCTCACCCAGCAGGCGTCGACCGTTGAGAAGGATGGGAGAGTTTGCCTCATCGCTTTCTGGCAGTTCGTTGAGGGTGAGGTCGAACTCCTTGGCATAGGCCAACCAGGTGGGGTGGTTGAGACCGATCAACTCGGCTCCCGCTTCCACTTTTTGCTTGGGCACCAGGGTATCCAGGGAGTGAACACGCCCTCCGACCCTTGGACGCGCTTCGAGAACCGTGACCTGAACCCCGGCCCGCTTGAGCTGGTAGGCACAGCTGAGGCCGCCAAAGCCGGCGCCGATGATCACCACCCGTGGCCGGGCGGTTCTGGCCGCGGCGGGGCGGCGCCGATCCGCCAGCATCAGGGAGGCGCCGGTGGCCAGGCTGCCCAGGAGAAACTCCCGACGGGTTAGGGCCGAGGGTCTTGCGCCCATGCGACGGGCAATCCTTCCAACAAGACTGCGACCCATGGCCAAGGAAAAACATGCCTGCGCCAAAGGTAAGGAGGATCAAAACAGCTGGCCATGAGGGTTTGCAAAGTGTTGTGCGTCCCTAGATCGCCGCAGCCTTCTCGGCCTTGGCCAGGAGCTGGAACACCGCGTTCAGAAGTTGCTCATTGCTCGCCCCCGTGTCACCCAACACCGGCCATTCGCTTTTGGCTTCGATGCCTGGCAGATAGCGCGTTGGATCCCCGCCGGCCCTCTCCCAGAGAGTGCGGGCCGCATGGCCCGTGGCACCGATGGGGATGACGCACTTTCCTTCCCGCAGGGCCAGCTCCACCTCTTCCATCACCCCCGGCGAGTCTTCAATTCCCCCGGCCTGGGCACGGTTGCCAGCGATCACCACCACCACGCCCGAACGGGCAATCAAGTCTTCTCGATGTTGGGTGCGTTGCTGCCGATCATCCATCCCGCCGGCACCAGGAAAGGGGCGCACCACGAGACGATCCGCCTCCGATGCCTTGGGAATGCCGTAGAGCGCCCGCAGGGCGCCAACCACACAGTGTTCTCCCAGCCCCAGCCCAAAACCGGACACAAGATTGTATCCGTCCTTCATCAACCGAGCACCCAGGTCGCGGGCCAAGCTGTTCAGCCGATCCTGCCCGAGGGGTGCGCTGTCGTGAGCGGCTCCGGAGACAAAGACCGATTTGCGATGGTTGAAGGCGGCCAGCTTCTGGAGGAGCAATTCAATGTGAGCAAACTCATCAACCCAGATCGTTTCGATGCCAAAGCGGAGCAGGTCGGCTTGGCGAAGTTTGGTTGCCCGGAGTCCATAGTCGTAATCCTCCTGTTCCTGTTTGTTCAGCCCAGAGGGGCGTTTCGGCGTTCGCATCAGGCAGAAGTGCTCGCGCCCATTCTCGCCAACAAGAATGCGGACCCGACTCAGGATGTAGTCGATATTCGGATCGGTGAAGCTGAATCCAAGAAAGAGGAAGGTCTTCGCAATCAGGTCGCCTTTCAGACTTTCCACAAACAGCTGACGCTTCTGCGCATACTGCTCATAGTCATCCTTGGTGAGCACCGCATCCTGGGGCTGGGTCACGCAACCATGCATCTTGTAGAGCACCACATCCCGGTCGCGTTTTGACTGGGCAAGGTTCTCCTGCGTGAGCTTCAGATCCACCACCTTGCCGGCTTGCTCGAAAGCGCGCTCCAGCAGTTGGTCGTAGTTCGTTGTCCAGACGGTTGGGATGGGCAGACGGGCGAGAATGCGGTGGTTGGGCGTTGGTTGCGGAGAACCCGCCAGCTGATCAACAATGGTTTGATTCAGGTGTGCCCGGTTCTTTTTCTCATTGAGGTGATACTGGGCGATGGCGATCAGGTCGCTCTCACGGTGACTATCAAGCCCCAGGTCTGCTGCCACGTCTTCGAGTAGGGACCGCCAATCCACATAGCCAGCGGCTCGGGAGAGGCCGGCGCCGGCAAACAGCGCCCCGTCGCCGGAGTCCAGCGACTGGGCGTAGCGCTTGATGAACCGCTCCTGGTCCTTGGTCAGACTCCACGCCACGGCTTGCCCTCCAGAGCTGGATTGAGTGTCTCAGCCCAGGGCCCCGCTGCCAAGGTGTGCGTGCAGCTGCCGCAGAACTCCCCTGTCCACCATCCTGACCCTGGCAAATCAGACCATCCTCTTCGCCAGGGTCACGTAATGCTCAGCCCCCAGCCGGCCCAGGATCAGGGTCGCGGCGTGGAGTCGTTTCCTCCCCTTCTCGGCTGGATCCAGCCTGGCCATCGCCAGCAAGGCCAGGGCCTCTTCAAAGGCCATCTCCTTGGCCACCGCCAGCCCCACCGCCTCCCGGAACAGGCGCTGGGCCCGGCCCCGACGGCCAACCTGCAGGGCCAACCTGCCCCGCAGCGTGCGGCTGCGGGGCAACACATTGCCAAAGACGCGCGACAGGTCGTGGAGCTTGCGGCAGCCGGCGGTGGCCCGGGCAAGAAGTTCCTCCCGCTGGTGGCTTCCCATGGAGGTCTCGTCCTCCAGCAAGCTCAGATACACCTCAACCGCCGAGGCAAAGAAATCCACCCAGTGGTAGCCCGTCGGCGTTCGCCGACTGACCATGGCCATGATGGCGTCCGCGGCTGCAATGGCTTCCCCGTGGCGGCCCTGGCGGTGGCGGGTGACCGCGGTGGCGCGAAGTTTGTCGATGGTGCTGCTCCCATCCGATGGCGCGGTGTCCACGGCGAGGGCCTGCTCCAGAACCTCCGCCGCCTTCTCCGTGTGTCCGCGACCCAGCCAGGTGTCGACCTCATCCAGCAGCGACCAGCAGAGGATCTGGGCATTTCCCTTGCGTTCCGCGATCTCCCGTGCTCTCTGCCAGGCGTCCGGGGCAGCGGCGAAATTCCCCTCGCAAATGGTCACCGTGGCGCGCACCACCCAGGCCTCCGCTTCCAGGTTGTAGTCGCCCAGTTCCTGGATGCGCCGCAGGGCTTCCGCGTTTGCTGCCTTTGCCTTTGACCAATTTCCCCGTTGCGCCTCGGTCAGCGAATTGATCGACCACACATAGGCGGCAGCTGCATACTGTCCCTCGCGCTCAGCCATCGCAACGGCACTCCTGGCATACCAGTCTGCCCACTTCTGTGCACCGCTGAATCCACACAAGGTTCCCATATTGCTGAGATTCCGTGCCAATGCCGGCGAGGCGCCGCCCTGCTCGCCCACATTCACTCCCCGCACCGTGACATAAAGAAGTTGTTTCGGCTGCTCCCCTTCCAGGTAATAAATCTGGCCAAGCATTCGATAGCATTCGGCCGCTTCATCCAATGTTTCTTTGTTGGCACTGGTCCGCCGCAGCCGTTGGGCCGACATCATGCGATGCAGGGCCTGCCGCAGGGTGGAGCGCAGCAGGGCCATCCCAAAGGCGATGGAGCCGTTGGGCACCTGACGGTCGAGTAACGCCACGGCTTGTTCGAGATGGTGGCGGCTTGTGCGCAGCTCGCCGAGGAAGTAAAGCGCGGTGGCCAGTCCCTTTTCCCATAGGGCGCGGCGCAGGGCATCAATCCGCACCTCGCCGCTGTCATGGGCCTCCATGGCCTGTTGGAAGAAGTGCATGGCCTCGGAGAAGGCACCATTGCGCAGGGCCTGATGTCCCGCCAACTCCAGATAGTGGGTCATGCGCGCCGGTTCCCGCGCCCGGGACCAGTGATAGGTCAGCAGGGCAAAAAAGGGTGTTAGATCGGCCGCGTAGTGACGCTCGTAGTATTCGGCGACAGCTCGATGCAGGGTTTGGCGCTGGGCCAAAGGCATCAATTCATAGGCCACATCCCGCGTGATGACGTGCCTGAAGCTGTAAGAACGATCGGGAGTGGCTGTGTCGAGTTGGGTGAAATTCAATCTGGTGAGATGGGAGAGATAGGCAGGCACCTGCTCCCGCTCAACGGCAACGGGGTGGGTTTCCTGGAGATCCCTTTCCCAAAATGTGCGGCCAATCACGGCAGCTATCTTCAGGCACAGCTGCTCCCCCGCGGAAAGGCGGTCAAAGCGACTGACGATCACCCCCTCCACGGAACTGGGAAACGTGAACTCCGCCAGGTTCTTCGCCAGACAGACCCCATCGCTCACTTGAATCGCCCCGGAATCCAGCATCGCCTGAACCATCTCGCCACAGAAAAATGGATTGCCGGCAACGCAGTCCCGCAATCGTTCACTCACGTCGACGGGGAGCTGCTCGACTCCCAGCTGCTCGCAGGCGAGGCGATCAATCTCGGCGGTGCTCATCGCCTCCAGCCGGACCCTTTGCGCACCGGGAAGGTTGACCAACCGCCGTTGGTCCGGCGACCCCGATTCCCCCAGGCCACGGGTGGTCACGACCACGAGCAGGGGCCTGACTGACTGGGCGATATCGAGGAGGAGCGCCCACGACCTGGTATCCAGCCAGTGGGCATCTTCGAGTAAAAGCAGGGTTGGGTTGGCCTGTGCCTCGCCCCGGAGCACCGACACCAGAAGCCGTCGCGTGTTCTCGGCGCGCACCTCGCCCGTCATCTCCGCTGTCAGCTCATTGTCCTGCAGTCTCTCTGGCAACACTGTGCTCAGTAGTGGGAGCAACTTGAGACGTTGCTTGTCAATCGTCTCCTTCGATTCGCCAATCGCCAGTTTCCGCATCTTTTCCCGCACGCCTTCATAGCCCATCTTTTTCTCCCAGGCGAAGACCCGTTCAAACACAAATCGCCAGGCGAAATAGGCGGTGTTGTTTTCGATGGCATCCGCCTTGGCGGTCAGGACGGTGACGCCTTGGTGCTCGGCCCGTTCCGCCAGCAGGTTGAGCAACCGGGATTTGCCCATGCCCGCTTCCCCCTCGATCACCACCACCCGCCCCCCGGCTCCCCCCCGCAGGGCCGTCAGCTCTGTCAGGAGCGCCCCGACCTCCTGCTGGCGTCCCACCAGCTTGGTGCGGTTGCCGCTGGGTCGGTCCCGTCCCCCCAACGGCTTGAAGGCGGTGATCGGTTCCATCTGGTCTTTCTGCGCCATCGGGCCAAGGGCTTCAAACCTGACCTGCCCCCGGGTCGCCTTCACGGTGGTTTGGTCACAGGCGATGCCGGCGTCGGTGGCCTGCATCAGACGAGCCGCGCGATTGATCACTTCCCCCCGCACCATGTACTCCCGGCGGAGATCACTGCCAAAGGCGCCACAAAAGGCCCGCCCCGTCGCAATGCCCACGCCGCAGGTCTCGTTCATCCGCTTCAAGGCCTGGCGGAGCTCCTTTGCCGCTTTCAAGGCCCGCACCGCGTCATCTTCGTGGGCACGTGGAGGCAAGCCAAACACCGCCAGCACCATCATTCCCTTGTTGTCGATGTCAACCCGCAGCGTTCCCTCAAACCGTTCAACAACCGATTGAAAGGCCCGCACACTTGCGTGCAGGCGGGCCAGGCCTGCCGCCTTGGCGTCTCCGAGGGAGGGGAGATCGGCCATGAGCACGCTCAGGGTGCGCCGTTCCGCCAACCAGGTGGTTTCCGTGTGCAGGGGATCCAGCACCGCGGGGGGAAGGAAGGGTCGCAGGCGGCGGGTGAGGGCCGCGGTGGTTCCCCGGGTGGGGCGCCGTGGCTGAGGCTCGGGAGGGGGGTGAATCGTGGTCAACACATGGCCCGCCCCATTGGGCGCTGGATGGCTGCCGCAGAGCCGGGCGATCCGCGACCAAGCTTCTGGGCAGAGCCGCACTTCACCGGCAGCGCAGCTGCGCTCCTGTCTGGCCGCCGCATGCACGGGCGCCCCATCGGCCACCAGCTCCCAGCGATCTCCAACCCCCCCCACGAAGGCCAGCGCCAGGTCACCCGCCCCGATGCCGATGCGGGTTCGGAAGCGCCGACCCCTGCCGGCCTGCCGGCCATGGAGCTGGGTTTGCATGGCGAGCGCGGCCCTGGCCGCCCGCAAAACCGCCTGCTCCAATTCCTCCGGTGATGAAGCAGGCCAATAACAGAGGAAGGCATCGCCCGCGATGCACAGCACGTCACCCCCATGGCTATCGACCTCCGCCACCAGGTCGGCGAAGTACAGATTCAACGCCCAGGTGAGGTCTTCCAGCCCAGCCCGGCCGGCGCGGGAAAAGGCGGCGACAAGAGAGGAAAATCCCTGGATGTCACTGAGCAGGACCGCCGCCGGCGTGGTGAAGGCCTCTGGGCCGTGGAAGGGCGCTCCACTGGCCAGTCGCTCCTCGATCAGCCGCGGCACATAGCTGCTCAACCACGGCGTTGACATCGCTCCACGCTTGGATTAGCACCTGGGGAGAATCTAGTTCTCAGCCTTTAAGTCCACGATGCACACCGTAAACTTCTGTGTTGACGACGCTATCCCTCCACCTCTCTATGATATTGGAGACAAGGGTATTGCACCCCCTGGGGAGTGCGCTGACCAGGTTCAGAGCGCCCTCAACCTTTTCCTTACCCTCAAGAGCCCGGCGCAGATGCCCGCCCTGCTCGCGATCCTGCAGGCGCAAAACGATGCGGTGCGCTCCGCCCTGGAGAATCTGCATGACGTTCACTTCGCCCGTTTCCTCCCTTCCCTCGACGGATCGGTATCCGCACGGCGGATGGCCGGGATCCGATTGAGATCGATTGCGTGGAGAGGCTCGTGATCACACGGGGCAGCCTGTATCTCCTGATGCCCGGCCTGGGCGGTCTGCGCTTTCTCTCGAGTCTCTGACGCCATGGCTGACGCGAGCACCCTCCCACCCCCGCCTCCCAGCCCTGATGAGGAGCTGAGGATCACCGCCGCCACGGGCTCGGGCACGGCGTTTGTGTATCACGCCCATGGCCCTGGCCGGATCCTGAATCCCATCCTGCTCGCCCAGGGCTTTCACGGGGGCAACCAGACCCAGAATTTCTATGACGTTCTCAACCAACACGGCACCGCCGATGCCCTGCGGCAGGCGGGCTACGACATTCTCCTGCTGACCTTCGACGATGGAATGGCCCTGATTGAGAACAATGCCGAAGTTCTCATCGCCTGCCTGCGGGAGCTGAAGCGGCGCACCACCAAACCCCTGGTGGTGGGCGGCTTCAGCATGGGAGGTCTGGTGAGCCGGTATGCCCTCGCGGCCATGGAACGACAGGGCACCCCCCACCAGACCCGCATCTTCCTAACCATTGACACCCCCCATCGCGGGGCCTACACGAGCCTTGCCGCCCAGTGGCTGGCCCAGATCTGGGCCCCCTACAGCCCATTGGCCTCTCAGGTCGTCCAGTTGCTGGATGCCCCAGCCAATCAGCAGTTCGTCATGCGGTGGCTGCACAACGGTCAGGCGGAGGAGAGTCCCCTGCGGGAGCGGTTCAAGCGGGCGCTGGCCGGCCTTGGTCACTACCCCCGCCAACCCCTCCGGCTGGCGATCGCCTCCGGCTCGGGGGACGGTCAGCGCACCATTCAGCCCCAGGCCCAGGCCCTCCTCTGGACCGGAAGCGAGCGGGGCTCCGCCCGTCTTTGGACCCTACCGGAGGGGGAGCAAGAAGGGGTGATCGGCAGGGGGCAGACTCCCTCCGGGGAGCCCGTCGAACTGGCCGTCTCCAGTGATGTGTCCTGGGAGGGGGCACCGGGAGGTCAAAGCCTCTACCTCGACACGGCGGCCTCCATTGCCCGCTCCCTGGGATACGGCGAGGTGCGGGAGCGGATCGGCTCCTCCTGTGCCGTGCCCACCGTCAGTGCCTTGGATCTCGATGTGGATCCCTGGCAACCGGTGCCGCCTCCAGGCAGCCCCTTGTCACCCTTTGACGACTACATCTGCTGTGATCGCAATCACGACCACATGCGGTTCACCGAAACGGTCCGCGACTGGCTGATTGATCGTCTCGGCCCACCCCCGGAAGACGGGACCTGTCCTGAACCCACCTCAACCTAGGAGCGACCCCATGACTGTTTCGTTTGATCCGTCTCGCTTCGATCCCCACGATCGATCCTTCCTTGCCGATCCCTATCCCACCTATCAACGTTTCCGGGAGGATGCTCCCGTGTCGCGGGTTCGTTGCCTGGCCCCCAATCAGACTGTCCTCTACGACAGCGTCTGGGTGTTCCGTTACGCGGATTGCAAGGCCGTGCTCGATGGCACGGAGCTCTTCCTGAAGAATCGCCAGCCACCGCTGGAGAGCCCGGGGGCATTTGACGTGACGCGCAACTTGCCGAACGGCCTGTTCACCATGGATCCCCCGCGGCACACGCTGGTGCGTCCGATTCTGGATGGGCTGTTTTCCCGGGCGATCGCGGACATGGAGCAGGTGGCCAGCACCCTCGCCAAGCCACTCCTGCAGGCCGCCGGTGCGGGCAGTCGTTTTGAGCTTCTGTCGAGCTATGCCATGCCCCTCCCCTCCAGGGTGTTGAAGACGGTGCTCGGCATCCCCGACACCCACTGGGGCACCGTGGAGCAATGGGTGACCATGATTCTCGCCGGCCATGACTACACCGCTCCGCTTCCCACCCGTTTCCAGGGCGGCACCTGTTCCTTCGCCCTTGGCGGCTATTTCCGGGCCCTCAGCCGTGGTTGCCCGGTGCACGCCGACCCCGGCCGCATGGTCGACCTGATGGTGACGGAGGCGGAGGGCCAGGGCATGGAGCCGGATGAGGTGCAACAAACGGCGTTGAACCTCGCGGTGGCTGGCTACTTATCCACGGTCTTTCTTCTCGCCACCGGCACCTTGAACCTGCTGCGTCATCCGGCCCAGCTCGCCAAGCTTCGTGCTGATCCGGCCCTGATGGAGCAGGCCATTGAGGAGCTCTTGCGTTTTGACGCACCCGCCCAACTGGTCGACCGCTTTGTGGCAGCGGACACCGAGCTCTGCGGTGTGCCCCTCAAGGCCGGCACCCAGGTCACGGCGGTGCTCGGCTCGGCCAACCGTGATCCCGCTGTCTTCGAGGAGCCCGACCGGCTGGATCTCACCCGTGACACCCAGCAGCACCTGGGTTTTGGCGATGGCATTCACGTTTGTATAGGTGCCCCCCTGGTGCGCAAGGTGGCTCCGGTGGCCTTGCAAGCTTTGTTTGAGCGGTTCCCAAACCTTTCCTTGGCCGGGCTGCCCCAGTGGCAAACCGATCCTTACCTGCGCAGCGTCAGCAATCTGCCGGTGGCCATTGGCTGAGCCATGGTCTCCCTCCCCGCGGAGGGGGGACCTAGTAGGCGGCCCCGGTGCGGCGTTGATGGGTGGCCGTGGTGCCCTCGGGATCGAGAACTCCTCCCTGGCGCGCTTCCGCGTAGATCAGCCAGTGGTCGCCGCAGTCCATGCGTTGCTTCACGGTGGCCTCAATCCATGCGAGGGCCTCGTTCAGGATCGGCTGCTCGCCGGGGCTTTCGCTGATGGCGAGGCCCTCAAAACGATCGGCGCCTGGCAGGAAGGGGCTGAGGAAGTGCTTCATCACGGGCTTCTCCCGGCCTGCCGCGAGCACGTTGAGCGCGCAACGGTCGCCGATGTGGAGCAGACCTTCCACGGCCCGGTCCTTGGCCACGGCAACGGTGAAGCCCGGAGGGCTGAAGCTGGCCTGGCTCACCCAGCTGGCCACCATCGCTCCCGAGAGGACGCCCTCTCCCTCCCCCTTGCGGGCGGTGAGCACGCAGAGGGAGCCCACCACCCGGCCCAGGGCCTGGATCGCTGGCTGGCTGCGGCTTTCCTGCAGGCCACCGCCGGGGTTGCGCAACTGTCGCTTGCGTTGTTCCGTGAGCAAGCGGCGGCCGAGGGCCGTGCCCGTTTCCTCCAGGGATTGGAGGGTGGGTGGATCGGGACTGAAGCGCACCCGGATCGGCTCGAAGGCAAAGGAAAATCCCCCATCCCGCAGCTTGGTTTCCAAGAGATCGATCGCCTCTCCGCTCCAGCCGAAGCTGCCGAACACGCCCACCGGCTTGGCCCGATCGCCTTCCGCCAGAACGGTGCCCAGCGCTGAGACGATCGGGGTGGGGGCATGGCCCCCCAGGGTGGGAGAGCCGATGAGCAGGGCGTCGCTGCTCCGGATGGCCGCCAGCAGTTGCTCGGATTCGCTGAATTCACAGTTGATGCTCTCCACCCGCACGCCCGTGCGCGACACGCCGCGGGCCAGGGCATCGGCGATGGCGGCCGTGTTGCCATAGGCACTGGCATAGAGCAGCCCCACGGAGAGGCGGGCGCGGTTCTGGCCATCTCCCCAGCGCCGATAGTCCAACAGCAGGCTGCGCCAGCTGGTGGCGATCGCCGGGCCCTGGACGGGGGCGATCGTGCGAATCGGCAACGCGTCGATGCGGTCGAGGATGGCCTCCACCTGCCGGGCCATCGGCGCCATCAGGCAGTCGAAAAACCAGCGGCGATCCTCCTCCGTGCTGCTCCGGTTGGCTTCCGCGAACGACTCCGCGCAGATGTGGGCGGAGAAGAACTTGCTGCTCATCAACAGGCCCGTGCTCTCCTCGAACGCCATCAGGGCTCCGGGCCAGCGGGGCGTGGGCGCTGGGATCAGCCGCAGCCGCAGGCCCCCGGCCAGGGGCCGGCAAACCTCCTGTTTGACCACATCGATCGGGGGCAGGGGCGCCAGGGCCGGCGGATCCGCCGTCCCATCCCTGGCCGGACGTTGCTGGTTCCATAGATCGCGCACCAGCTTGGCGCCCGCATTGGAGGCCACCAGGGCCAGGTTGGGCCAACGGGCCACCATCGCCCGCAGCAATTCCACCCGGTTGGGGTTGACCACCCCCACCACCACCTTGAGGGAAGCCTCCGCCGGCACCCGTTCGCCGAGGGCGTTGAAAAAGGCTTCGGCGTAGGTCATGCCGGGCGGATGGATCAACACCGGCGGCACGGCGTGGCCGTCGTCGGCGACGCCCGCCTCAAACAGGAAGCTGTTGGCCGTGGTGCCCCGCTCCAGGGCGTATTCCACCTCGAAGCGCAGCCGCCTGGGGCTGAGGCCCCGCAGGCAAAGGAGTCCGGGATCGATGGGAAGGGTGAGCACCGAACGCCCGCTGCCGGGGGGGGCGGAGGGGTCGGCGGCGGGAGTGGAAGCCAGTAGGGCCATGGGTCGGGCGTGGCCGAGGGGAGACGTCAATAATGGTTGCCCACCTTGCGGTGATGCACGGCGGTCTGGGCGGAGGCATCCGCCACGTTGCCCTCTTCCACCAGGGCGTAGAGGATCCAGTGGTCGGCGGTTTCCATGCGCTGGGTCACCCGGCAGCCCAGATAGGCGAGGGCATCTCCCAACACCGGTCCCCCAGCCGCCACGCCCTCCAGGGTGGCCACCCCGGCGAAGCGATCCGCGCCAGGGGGGAAGCGTCTGAGGAAATGGCGCAGCAGGGGCTGGTGATTGTCCTCCCGCAGGATGTTGAGCACAAAGCGATCCTCCACCTGCAGGAGGGCCTCAATGGCCCGGTCCTTGGCCACGGCCAGGGTGAGCCCCGGGGGCTCGAAGCTGGCCTGGCTCACCCAGCTGGCCACCATCGCCCCGGCCCGCGCCGTTTCCCCTTCACCCTGACGGGCCGTGACCACGTAGAGCCCGCCGGAGAGGCGGCCGAGGGCCTTGTCGAGCTCCCCATCCAGCGACTTCATCGCGGCGATGGTGCGAGCTTTGGTGAGCAGCTGGCCCATGTCGGTGCCGGCCTCCTCGCAGCGCTGGTAGTCGCCCGGCTCCGGCACGTGGTGGACCCGCAGGGGTGCGAAGCCCTCCTTCAAGCCGAGGCTCCGCAGGCTGGCGGCCACCGTGTCGATGGGTTCGTCGTTGCCGCCGAAGGCGTCATAGACCCCCACCCATTGCTTGCCTTGGAGGGCGGCCAGGAGGGTGCCGATGGAGGCCTTCAGGTCGGCATCCGCCTGGGCGGGCCAGGTGGGCACGACCACACCGGCCGCTTCGCCGATCAGGGCGGAGAGCTCCTGGGCGTCGGTGGCCCGCAGGTCGACCAGTTGGGTGGCGATGCCCGCCTTGCCGACGCCGCGGGCAATGGCCTGGCTGAGGCGGTCGCAGAAGCCGTGTGTGCTGATGTAGCCCACCGCCACGTAGGGGCCTTCGGCGCTGCGCTGGCTGCTCCACTCCCGGTAATCGCCGATCCAGAGCGGCAGATGGTGATTGAGGAGGGGTCCATGGCCCACGGCGATGGTGGTGATCGGTGGCAGACTCTCCATGCGCTTGAGGGCCTGGAGCACGCTGCGGGCGTTGGGCCCCATCAGGCAGTCGTAGTAGAAGCGAAAATCCGGTGCAATGGCGCCTGGATCGCTGTCGTAAAGCTCATCGGAGCAATAGTGCAGGCCGAAGGCGTCGCAGGTGTAGAGGATGCCCGTGCCGTGGTCGAAGGAGAAGATGGTGTCGGGCCAGTGCAGGTTGGGGGCGCTGAGAAACTCAAAGCGGTGCCCGATGCCGCTGGCGGGATTCACACCCAGGTCCAGGCTGTCGCCGGTTTTCACCGCCCGGGAGCGGAAGGGGCGATGCACCTGGTTTTCAAGAAACTGAATGGCCACCTTGGAGCCAACGATCTCCAGGTCGGGGTTGAGCTCCAGCAGGTGGCCGATCAGGCCGGAGTGGTCGGGCTCGGTGTGGGAGACGATCAAGACATCGATCGCCTTGGGATCGATTTGCTCTTGGAGGCAGGGCAGCCAGATGTCGGCGAATTTGAGGTGGCTGGTGTCAATCAGGGCGGTGCGCTCTCCCCGCACCAGAAAGGCGTTGTAAGTGGTGCCGTTGCGCAGACCGAATTCGATGTCGAAACGGCTGCGATCCCAATCCAGGGAGCGGATGGTGGTGGTGTCGGAGGCGATCTGCCCCACCTGGAGGCTCAAACGGGGTGGGGCGGGCTGGGGCTTGGAAAGAGGGGGGGACGAGGTGGTGGTCATGGCCGCTCCATCCACAGGTGGAGGGACTGTAGGGACAGGACTTTGGCCCTGTTGGGTTCCAAATGGTTAAGAAGGATGTTCTCCCCCTTGCGAGACGCTGCACTCTGCCGCAGCTTGATGCCAGTCTCAATTCAAGACTCCTAGGGGGTCGGGCCTGTGGACATGGGTGCTGCGGATCAAGGTTCCGCGGGCATGGGGGCCCGCGACAGGTTGCTTTCGCGCACCGGTGTGCCGGGCTTCCCGCGGCCGGTGCCTGCCTCCCCTCCGCCACTCCCAGGGGGCGATGACCGGCTCGGCGTCTCTGTCATTCCCAGCTGTCGGCTGCGGCTGCAGGGCCGGGAGGCGCGGGAGGGGGCCTGCGACATCCTGGAGTTGTCGGCCGAGGGCGTGACCATCGCCCTGCGTGATGGCCGAGCCGCCCGACGGGGACAACAGGGCCAACTGGTGATCGGTCCGGCGGAGGGCGACCACTACGTCTTGCCGGTGGCGGTGCGCTGGGTGAGGTCGACGTCTTCTGCCTGGATGGTGGGGTTGGCCTTCCCCGCGGCGGAGCGTTGGACCTACCACCCTGGGGCAAGGCGACTGCCCTCGCCCTGAAGGCCCTGCCGGGTTCTCACGTCTCCGCCAGCCACCACCAGCGCCCGAAGGTGGCCCCCTGCCCCCGGGCCTGGCCCTGGTTGTCCCGGAGCGTCCACAGCCGGGCGTTCTCCATGCGGAAACGCCGCCCCTGGCGGTCAACCCGGATGCCCCCGTAGCCGCTCAAGGCTTCCTGCTGTCGGGCGGTGGCCAGGGCCAGGGCTCGAGCCGCCCGCTCCCCCGGTTCTGCCGTGAGTCTGGACGGCAGGCCCACCAGCTCCCGCCATCGCCGCCCCCACAACCGAAGGGCGGCGGCGTTGGCATAGATCAGCTGGGGATCGGCGCTCCCGTCATGGGCGAGCACCACCTGATCGGCGGCGAACACCTCCTGGGCCACCAGCCGCCGGGGACACCCCGCCCCCACCCCCGCCAGCAGGGGGGCTCCGAAGGCCGAGCGGTAACTGACCACCAGCCAGTCCACCACCTCCAGGGCGGGTTCCTGGAGCCAGGGGGGGGCGCCCTCGACCCTCACGAGGGGCTCGCTTCCTCGCCCTGGCCCGGGCTCCCGGGGGCCGTTCCCGCTCCGACGGCCATGGCCCGGGCCATGGCCAGCTCCGCCATGGCCTTGCCATGGGCCAGCAGGCGCTCCAGAAAGAGGCGATTGGCGTCGGGGAAGCGCGGTTCCTCCGCCAAGGGCAGGGGCCCTGCCAGCTCCAGTCCCGACTCCCCCTCCAGCGCGGGGGTGATGACCACCAGATCCGGATCCATCGGGGCGTCGTAACGCCACCAGCGGGAGGGATCGGCGATCGCCCCATGGGGCGGGTGGGGCACATGGGCTTGGGTGGCTCTGGCGCCAGCCCGGCGGCGATGGGCCAGTTCGCTGAGCAGCTGATCGCGACTGCGTCCCCGCAGCTGAAACAGCACGAAGGGATCTTCCGAGAAGCGGTCACCCATCAGGTAGAACACCGCGCTCACATGCTTGCAGGGGTTGGCCTTGTCGGGGCAGGTGCAGTCGCTGCGCACCTCCTGGAGCTTGAAGGGGAAGAGACGCTTGCCGCTGGCGGCGAAGGCCCGTTCGATGTCCTGGGGCATGATCCCCGCCAATAGTTGGGCCGACCAGCGGGCCTTCTGGCTGAGGGCTTCCAGCACAAAGCCCCAGTCCTCCTCGTTGAGCACGTCGAGCCAGAGTTTCACCTTGTAGGGATCCTCGCCAGTGCCCTGCACCCGAGCATGCACCCGGCGCCCCTCGAAGCGAATGGAGAGCACATTGCCGGAGCGGGCATAGTCCCAGGCCCGTTCCAGGCGCTTTTTGTAGCGGTAGGAGTTGATCAGCTCCATCCACTGCTCCACCCACCAGGGTTGTTGTCCCAGCCCTTGCTGCCCCAGCTGGGTGGCGATGGCGCCAGGGGCGATGGTCATGGACGCCGTGCCGCGGATGGAGCGATTATCCCTCCTGCCTCGCGGGAAGGGGCGTTCACGAGGACACCGATCCAGGGCAGGGGCGGGGTGGAACAAGCCAAGCTTCAGGGCGGCCAGAATGAAGGCAAAATCTATAATTAGTGTGCACAAGTGTATTTCTACATCGAACTAAATTCAGGACGGTATGCATCCTTTTTCTCATGTCTCTTCGCTGTTCTTCTCTGTGGTTGGCGTGGCCTTTCTTCCTTGCCGGCCTGTTGGTCGGCGCTGATGCCTGGCAGCGGTCCAGTGCCAGCCGATCCTGCCGTCCGGGGCCGCGGGTGCGTTGTGTGGCGGCGGATTTCTCGGCGCTGGAGTGGCGCACGGTCGATCTCCGCGGCGCTGATCTCGCGCGGGGGCGCTGGTTTGGCACCCAGTTGGAGGGCGCCAATCTGGCTGGCGCTCGCCTCGACGGGGGGATCCTGATCGGCGCGGATCTGGAGCGGGCGAATCTGCGGGGAGCCAGCCTGCGCGGGGTGGTGTGTCGCTCCTGTGACCTTGGCTCCGCCGACCTCACGGGCGCCGATCTGAGGGGGGCCGATCTGGAGGGATCGGACATGGAGAGCGCCCGTCTCTCCTCCGCGCGCCTGGAGGGGGCTCGGTTGCGGGGCAACGATCTGGAGAGCGCCGACCTGGCCGCGGCGCAGGCCCGCGCCGCGGATTTCACGGGCGCCAACCTCGGGCGGGCCCGCCTCAGCGGAGCCCGCCTGGAGGGGGCCCGCTTGGTGGCGACGGACCTCAGCTCCGCCCGCCTCAATCAGGCCAACCTCGCGGGGGCCGATCTGCGCCAGGCCCAGCTGGGGGTGCGGACCGCGGTGGAGGACGACGACAGCGGGGTGGGCGCCTACCTGGAGGACACGGACCTGACAGGGGCGGATCTGGCGCGGGCAGACCTCTCTGGCGTGGTGATGCTGCGCGGTTCGCTCCGCTACGCCCGCTTGGACCAGGCCCGCACCAACGGCGCCCGCTGGCTCGCCGTGGCGATTCGACACACCCGCTGCCCCGATGGCTCCCGCCGCTCCAGCGTCTGTCCGGGTCTGGATGTGCCCCGCACCGCCGCCGCGGAGAGGGCCGCTCTGGCGCGGGTCACCTGGCTGCGGGATCTCCCCTGGCCCTGGGACTGACCCTCCCCCCCCACCGAGCGTTGGCCCCATGACGATCTCCCCAAGGCCCCTCCGGCCCCTGCCCCCCCGCCCCTGGTTCGGGCCAGCGGCGGTCTTGGTGCTGCTGGCCGGGGGGGGAGCTGGCCCAGCCCAGGGGCGGCTCAGCCTCGGGCGCCCGAGGCCCCTTCAGCCCTCTCCTGGGGTCCCTGCCCCGCCCCCGCTCCGCCCCGCTCCGCCCTGGAGTGCGCCACTCTTTCGGTGCCCCTCGACCACAACCGCCCCGGCGCAGACCTCCTGCCGCTGACGGTCTGGCGCCTGCGGGCCCCGGGCCCGGGGCCCCGGTTGGGCACCCTCGTGCTGCTCGACGGCGCACCGGGCGCCGCCGACGCCCTCTCCCTGGAGGCCATGGCCCGGGCCTTGCCCCCCGCGGTCTCGGCCCGGTTTGATCTGGTGAGCTGGCAGCGGCGGGGCACGGGCGCCCGGGGCCAGCCAGCCGCCCTGCACTGTTGGCCCACGGAGCAGGAGGCCCGCGCCTGGCGCGATCGCCTGCCCCCCAGCCTCCCCACCAGCCCGGCGGAGCAGAGCCGTTGGCTGGAGGCCTGGGCCACCCTGGCCCGGGCCTGCGAGCGCCACCAGGGCCGCCTGTTGCCCCACCTGAGCAGCGCCGACAGCGCCAGGGATCTGGAGCTGTTGCGCCAGGCCCTGGGGGAGACCCGCCTGCGGCTGCGGGCCAGTGGCGGCGCCACCCTGGTGGGGGCCACCTACGCCAATCTGTTTCCCCGCTCCCTGGCGGCCCTGGTGCTGGATGGGGCCGCCGATCCCCACGCCTGGACCGACAACGCCAACCCCCAGGCGACGGAGGGCAGCGGCTACCGCCTGGAGAGGGACCTCGGGGCCGGGGCCACCCTGATCGCCTTCTTGCGGCGGTGTGCCGCCGCGGGCCGTCCCCGCTGTGCCTTTGCCGCCGGTGGAGCCGGGGGGGGGCAGGCCGCCACGGAACGGCGCTGGGCCGAACTCCTGGCCCGACTGCGGCAGGGGCCCCTGCGCTGGGGCAACCGGCGCCTGGGCACGGGAGAGGTGTTGGACGAACTGGTGCGGCGCCTGCAAACGGTGTCCCCCGACCGCCAGGGCAGCGGCGGCTGGGAGGGCGCTGGCCGCTTTCTGGACGCCCTGTCCCGGGGATCCGGCGGCCGGGACGACCAGGCGGAAGCGCTCCCGGAGGAAGGCGCCCCCGAGCAGACCCTGGCCACCGTTTGCGGCGAGGGGCCCCAACCGCGCCAGCTGGGGGCGATCCAGGCCCTGGCCGCCCAGGCCCGCAACCGTTCCGGGCCCTTGGGGCCCTGGGTGGTGTGGGCGGATGGCCGCTGTGCGGCCTGGCCGGTGGCCGCCGCCTCCTACGGCGGGCCATGGAACACCCCTACCCCGGCGCCAGTGCTCGTGATCGGCCACCGCTTCGATCCGATCCTGCCCTTCCAGTCGTCGCTGGCCATGGCCAGGGAGCTGGATCAGGGCCTCCTGCTGAGCGTGAACGGCTATGGCCACACGGTGCTCCGCAATGCCAGCGCCTGCGCGGGCCGCCAGGAGACGGCCCTGTTCGTGTCCGGGCAGCTGCCCCCCCCGGGCACGGTTTGCGCCCCCGAGGCCCCACCCTTCGCCCCGACCCCCTGAGCCGCGAGGCCCGGCGGGCGTCGGGTGGCCAGCCCGACGAGCTGTGCGCGGTGAACCCTTCCCCCAGCGGTTCCAGGGCACCATCGGCCCACCTTGCGGCGACGGTGGAGATGGGCCAACCCCGATTCCTGATGTGCCCTCCCACCCATTACGAGGTGGATTACGTGATCAATCCCTGGATGGAGGGCAACGTGCACCGCGCGTCCCCGGCGGTGGCGGCCGACCAGTGGCGCCAACTGCGGGAGCAGCTGGCGGCCCGGGCCACCGTGGAGCTGATCGAACCCGAGCCCGGCCTGCCGGATTTGGTCTTCACCGCCAATGCCGGCGTGGTGGTGGCTGACACCGTGGTGTTGGCTCGATTTTTCCATCCGGAGCGTCAGGGAGAGGAGCCCCGTTTCCAGCGATGGTTCAAGGAGCGGGGGTTTCGGGTGGAGGTGCTCCCGGCCGACCTGCCCTTCGAAGGGGCCGGCGATGCCCTCCTGGATCGGGCCGGCGGCTGGCTGTGGGCGGGTTACGGCTTTCGCTCGGAGCTGGAGGCCCACCCCCTCCTGGCCAAGGCCCTGGGTGTGGAGGTGCTCTCCCTGCGCCTGGTGGATGAGCGCTTCTACCACCTCGACACCTGCCTGTGCCCCCTCGGCGATGGCACCTTGCTCTACTACCCCCCTGCCTTTGACTTCCACTCCAACCGGCTGATCGAGGCGCGCGTCAGCCCGGAGAAGCGCCTGGCGGTGGGGGAGGCTGACGCCCTGGCCTTTGCCTGCAACGCGGTGAACGCCGGCGAGGCCGTGATCCTCAACCAGGCCAGCGCCGCCCTGCGCCAGCGCCTGGAGGCCCGGGGCTACACGGTGGTGGAGACCCCCTTGACGGAATTTCTCAAGGCGGGCGGGGCGGCGAAGTGCCTCACCCTGAGGCTGGATGAACCCCAGCCCGCCCCGGTCACCGACCGCGTCTCCGGTGCCGTCGACGGGGTTGCCGCCGTCGCTGGCCCCACCCCGCACCGCACGATCCGCCTGCGGGGCCACCTGCTCGACACGGGCCTGATCAACCGGGTGTTGGATCGCATCGTGGAGGGAGGTGGCAGTTTTCAGGTTATGGAATTCGCCCTGGGGCAACAGCGCCATAGCCCCTCCAGTGCGGCCATCCGGGTCAGCGCCCCCGATGGGGAGGTGATGGCCGATTTGATGGCGCGTCTGATCGACCTGGGCGCGGAAGCCAGCGAGGAGGAGGAGCGCGACGCGACCCTGGCCGTGGTGGAACAGGACGGCGTGGCGCCGGAGGACTTCTACGTGAGCACCATCTATCCCACGGAGGTGCGGCTGGCGGGGCGGTGGCGGCGGGTGGCCCGGCAACGGATGGATGGGGCCCTGGTGGTGCAAGCGGAGGCCGCTGGGGTGGAGTGCCGCCTGCTGCGCGACCTGCGGGTGGGGGAGCGGGTGGTGGTGGGCGTGGAAGGTCTGCGCATCCTGCGGGGGGATCCCTCCCGGGAGGCGCGGGACAGGGATTTCGCCTTCATGGGGGCGGGGGTGTCGAGCGAGCGGCGGGTGGAACTCGTGGTGGATCAGATCGCCTGGGAGTGGCGCCGCATCCGGGAGCAGGGCGGCAAGGTGGTGGTGGTGGCCGGGCCGGTGGTGATCCACACCGGTGGCGGGGGGCACTTGGGGTGGCTGGTGCGGGAGGGCTATGTGCAGGCGCTGTTGGGGGGCAATGCGATCGCCGTGCATGACGTGGAGCAGGCCCTGATGGGCACCTCCCTGGGGGTGGATCTGCAGCAGGGGGTGGCGGTGCGGGGCGGCCATCGCCACCACCTGAAGGCCATCAACACGATCCGGCGCTGCGGGGGGCTGGCGGCCGCCGTGGAGCAGGGGGTGCTGCGGGAGGGCATCTTCCACGCCTGTGTGCTCCGGGGGGTGCCGTTTGTATTGGCGGGTTCGATTCGGGATGATGGCCCCCTACCCGAGACGGAAATGGACCTGATCCGCGCCCAGGAGGCCTATGCCCGGGCCCTGGAGGGGGCGGAGATGGTGTTGATGCTCTCGTCGATGCTCCATTCCATCGGCGTGGGCAACATGACACCGGCAGGGGTGAAGTTGGTGTGTGTGGACATCAACCCGGCGGTGGTGACCAAGCTCAGCGACCGTGGCTCCCTGGAATCCGTGGGTGTGGTGACGGATGTGGGACTGTTTTTGAGTCTGTTGGTGCGCCAGCTGGTTCGGCTAGAGGCTGGCTGAAGGCCCTGGGGCGAGTGTGTGGCGGCACCGCCTCAGGATTCGACCGCTCTCACAGGCCTGTGTCATCACAAGGGCATCACAGGACTCCCCCGACGTCCCGGAGCATTTGATATGTGGACATTGGGGTGGGGAGCAGTCCGGCCTTGACCGAAAAGCCCCCCTGGACCTAGGTATTCGGGGCTCGAACCCGTGTGGCACCTTACGTGTTGCCAAATCGCTAGGAACCTTGATTTTAGCAGGGCTTGCTTCCGTTGCCGATCGGCTCCCGGCTGGACGCCCTGAATCCCCTTGTGCAAGCCCCCACCCACTCCACGCTGAGCGCGGAGTCGCAGGAGGACATTGGTGAGCAAGATTTCACCTGTTTCAATGTTGGTGGGCTATTTTAGGCCGGGTTCAGAGATTCCTGCTGACAATATTATTTTGTACGATGAAGTCCGCGGAAGGGGAGATCTTCCAGCCTTTGGCATGTCCTGTTGGATCTTGAATCAGATTTTCACGGAAAAGCCATAGGCGTGCCCGGCCACCCATTTGCATGTCGTCGTCCTTGGCAGGAAGGCAGTTAAACCGGAATCCCAAAGTAGCGATTTGGATGCGGTTTTCACTGACAAGGACCTGCTCGCCAATGAAGCCCCAGATGCGGATCCCCTGGGAAAAATAGCGGGTATACTTGGCTCGAGGGGAAAGCCTCATGTCATTTCCGCGTATTCTGAGAGTCTTGGCATTGCCGATCATCATGCCAAAGCCAGCATAGGCAGTTGAATGTTGAGCAAGCAGTTCCATTCTGTTGTCATCAATGCAAACCGACATAGCCCTGATTCCCCGTGTGCGCTCGTGACTTGGCGCAACACGGATTCCCACCTGGAAGTCTCGAATGATGTTGTTTTTGATGGATACATTCTCCAAGGTTCTGCCGGCACAAATGATCGCTTGCATGGGGTGAACAATCTCTTTGTCCACAAGGGTTCCCAAAAGCTGCTCGATGGAATTGAGTCCAGTATTCAGTTTGGAATCCACCAAGACCTGGTTGGAAATTGAATAGCAAAGCTTGACAAGCTCATCTGCATTGGCGACACTTGGTGCCTTCTTGCTGCGTTCGATAAGCACTTTCCAGTCTGCCTGGCTGATCAGGGAATCAAAGGCAACAAACTGATTATTGGCTTCAACAACCACCTGTTTGGGAGATGTGGTTTTGGCATCAAAACGGTAGACCTTCGGCTCGTCGCTGATGATCATCTGTTGCCGCAACTCCGATTGTTGCTCTGGTGTCCAACTGGCTGCGGAAGAGGTGGAGAACTTCTGCCACCATGTATTAAATTTCGAGACAAGAGGGGTCTCCAGGTTGTTAGAAACTTTCTTGATCAGCGTGTCTCCATAATTTTTGAAGCTGACTGGGTCGACGATGTCTTCAGGGGTTGGAGGGTTTTTGCTCACCAGGTTGTTCCAATCATCTTGCGTGATCATCGCGGCAGCAGTGGGGAAAGACATTCGCCATTCCCCATGGGCGATCTGTCGGAATTCCCCAGGTGACTTTGTGCTGCCTTTAACTGGATTCACGATCAAGCTTTTTGTGATGTTGGCAAGCCAGGTCTTGTCCCGCAGCCAGACATCAATCTCTGCGCTGCCAGTTCCAGCTGGATTAGGTGAAAAGAGATTTCCGGTGATGTCAATATCAATCGCATCGGTAACCAGTAGAGCATCCTGGAGATTGCCGGCGTGAAAAGTGTTGTCGTTGACGCGTACAGATGCGATGGGAGAAAACTTCCCTGTGATTTTGTTGTATCCTCTGATCGTCAGACAGGTCCGCTGTGGTGAAGTGCCACCACCGCAGCTCAACTGACACTCACGTACGTCCACCTCGGGACAATTGCTGATGTCAACCACGCCCTGTCGATGAACTCTATTGGCGCCGCTGGGGATGGCTGAATTACCATCGGGTGCTGAAATCTCAAGACCATGGAGAGACACGCTCAGGCAGTCAGCAAAGACCAGGGCGGCTTCAGCGTTGTTGGCAATGATTTTCACCAATCCTGTCCCGGCTGCCAATAAACGAAGGTGGCCACACTTTTCCATCCTCACCGGGCGTGACGTGCGGTAAGTGCCCTGTTTGAAGCAAATGGAAGCGTGTCGCACTGGTTCCCCAGCAACGGTTTGCGACAAGCTCTCCAGCAGGCTGACCCAGTCACTGTCTTCGCTGATGGTGTGGCTGTAGCAGCCGAGCTGCTGAAGCCCGGCGAGAGCCTCAATGGCCTTTTGCACCGTGCGGGCTTCGGAAATGGCGGGTGTTCTGGAAGGGTCGTAGCTTGTCTCCGCCGCGCGAGACAAGGTGGCATTGAAGGTGATGCTGGGATGGATCGGTTGGCCGGATTGATCTAGACGACGGGCCTGGGCCCGCTGGACATGGGTGGAGGAATCAAGAGACCAGCCAACGGAGGCTTTCCCCCAGGTGTCAGTGGGGACATCAATGGTTTTCTGCTGATTTCCGAAATCACCCTTGCCTTGAATAATCTCGAAGCGGATGTTTTCACCAGCGACAGGCAGATGGCCATTCATCACCACCACCTCCAGCGGTTGGGGAAGCTTCACCGTCTTCGTGGGATCGGAGATGTTGGGGGTGGCTTCCTGCCCATCGCCGCCGGCATAGAGAAAGTGTTTTTGGTTGGCGAGACGCTCCAGTGCTGTCTGCACCGTGTAGGCATCTGCAATGGAAGGGGTATTTTGTGGATTGTAGCCTGTCTGGTCTGCGAGAGATAAGCTGGCATTGAAGAAAATGGAATGACTTCTTCTCGGGCCCGAGGCATCCAGCCATTCCGCCTGGACACGCTGGGAGAAGGTGCTCGAATCGAGAGACCATTCAACGGAGGCCTTGCCATCCTGACCTGTCTTCACCTCCACGGTGTTCAAGCCCGTTTGACCTTCGAAACAGCCCTTACCGTCGAGAATCGTGAAACGGACGATGTCTCCAGCAACCGGGAGATGGCCGCGCACCACCAAGACGTCCAGCGGTTGGGGAAGCTTCACCATCTCCGTGGGATCGGAGATCGTGGGGGTGGCTTCCTGCCCATCGCCGCCGGCGTAGAGAAAATGTTTTTGGTTGGCGAGACGCTCTAGGGCCGTCTGCACCGTGTAAACCCCTGCAAGGGTAGGAGTCTCTATGGGGTCGTAGCTTGTCTCTGCAGCGCGAGATAAGGTCGCATTGAAGACAATGCTGTGATTTGTTGTCAGATCCGAGACATCCAGCCATTCCGCCTGGACACGCTGGGAGACATTGATCGAATCGAGATACCATGCAACCCTGGCTTTTCCATCCTGACCGGTCTTTATCTTTACTGTCTTCAATGTCTTCTGACCGTCGAAACAGCCCTGACTTTCGTAAATCGTGAAGCGGACGGTTTCTCCAGCAACGGGGAGATGGCCGCGCACCACCAAGACCTCCAGCGGTTGGGGAAGCTTCACCATCTTCGTGGAATCGGCGATGTCTGGCGTGGCTTCCTGACCATCGCCGCCGGCATAGAGAAACTGTTTGGATCTGGTGAGGGGGGGGAAGAGCTGGCGGCAATCCTTGGTGAGGCTCCACTCATGTCCATCAAACTTGAGCCAGGCCAGGGCTGCATAGTCTCGACGCGGGCCGTGGGGCGCCTGGGCAAGGGGGAGATTGGTTGACGGATCGCTGGGCCACTCCACGTCACCGGAGATCGCACGGGCAGGGATGAGCCAATAGTCACCACACTGAAACTCACCGTCCTTGAACATCACTTTCACGCCGTTTTCCAGAGTCGCGGGTGTGGACGTGATGGGGATGGGTTTGCCACCCTCCCAGCGGGTGATGAAGCCTGGCTGCGGCAGTTTGTTGATGTTTGAATCCTCCTCGGGCGGGATGCTCTCCATCGCGGGATTGAAAAGTTCCGCCAGCCTCAGCCGCTTCCCGACCACCTCGGCGATTCGCGCCATGTAACCTGGTGTCTGATTGTTAATCGAGTCCTGGCTGCGGATTTCGATCCAGTCGCCTGACTTCAGTGTGCTTTCCTCGTCACGCCCGGTGCTCTCGAGGATCAGATCCTTGGCATTAATTGAGTTGTAGCGCGTGCGATGGATGGCGTTCTCGCGTGACCACTTATAGCTGGCATTGTGGATCGTTCCGGAGGCATGGTCGATGTTCCCGGGGGCATGAATCTCAACGCGGTACAAGAGGTTGTCGAGGCTGCGGTAGCCTGCGGCAGGAGCCAGGGTGCAGGGATCGGTGGAGGCTGGTACGCCCTCGGCATAGGCCAGCAGCTTGCCGGCCTCTTTTTGACCAATCACCGGATCCAGTCCGTTGGTCAGCGTTGGTGTATCAGATGGATCCGCGTATAGAAGGTTCTGAATGGTGGAATCCTGGATCAGCAACACCTGCCAAATGGTGCGATCCCGGAGGGCCGTATCCACCCCTTCAAACGCCACCTCACCAATCAGAGGATCATCCAGCGCCGTGACCGGGATGTCGGTGGATTTCAGAACGGCGAGATAGTTTCCCTCCGTCTCTGGCAGCTTCTTGATGGAACCGTAGGGCTGGGCGAGAAGGCGCCAGTGCCGGAACAGCCGCGTGATCGTGCCTTTGAGGACTGGTGTGGTCTGGAAGGCATGCGTTCCATTTTCATCAACCTGCACATTCTTGATGATGACGAAATTATCCTGCGCCAAAGGATCCGTGCTCAGCAAATCCTTCTCGGCCAGGGTCGGACCGCTCTCGATCCGCCAGGTGGGGTCGCCATCCGACCCGCCGACGCGGCTCACGGTGATGTTGGCCGGCTCCGGCACCACATGGCGAACCCCAGCGACATAGCCGGTGCCAGGGGTGATGCGGATCGTCCTTGTTGATTTGTCAGGCAAAATCCCGAATCCGGCATCGTCTTCGGGAAAGCCGGCATGACCGATTAGCTCGGCCGCCGTTCTACGGTCGCCTTCCCGCAGAATGTCACCCTGTTCATTCCAGTCGGCATCGGTGAAGAGCCGCCCTTGCTGCATCCGAACCAGGCTGTAGTCCTTGCGGGGATCAAAGGTGTTTCTGGAAAAGTCACCCGTCATGAGTTGGTCTCCACATGCATGTAGATCAGGCCAGGGTTGAGCCCCATGGGAGCAAACTCCCCTAAGGCGTCGCGGATGTTGGCTCGCCGCGCTGGATCGCGATTGGCATGGCCGATTCCCATCTCCATTCCGTCCTCCGCACCTTCCAGAATGGCCAAGGGGGTGCTCAGACTCAGCTGGGCGAAACCGGGGTCTTGAAATCGGGTCGACACAAAGATGGGCAGGGGGTGGGGCACGGTCGAACTGGTGGGAACACAGCGGTAGCTGCGCGGAACAATCGACTCTGATCCGTAATAGCAGAAGCGTACATACCCTGTTTGACGGAAGTGTGTGTTGACACGTCCCGTCAGAATGCTGTTCTCGGCCTGAATGCTTCTGACGTCACACTTGCCGAAGATGGTGCATCCAGAGATGGCCGCATCCATGTTGGGTGTCTTCAAGACCAGGGTGCCGACCCCGCTGGCGAGGCCATCGGAGCTGAGATCTTCTCCGAGGATCGACTGGCGGATGGTGAGGCTGCCCCCGGCCTCGGGAAGGTCGATCTTGGCGACGATGCAGCGGTCGACGACCATGGACAGGCGTGGGTTGCCTGCTGGGGCACCCAATGCCTGGTCAAGGGTGGCTCCGCTGGCGCCAATGGTGCAGTTGTAGAGACCGAGATGGCCAAGATCCCCGTCCTCACTGATGGTGACGCTGCCGCCGATCACGAGTCCATCGAGCACGAGGCTGCCGCCGGGGTCGGTGCCGGCCTCCCCGGCCTGAATCGTCAGGGGTTCCAGCAGCACCGGTCGGCGGTGAATCGGCGACAGGCGTCTGACAGATCGCATGGCGATGCCGTCGTCACCCTTCTCCGCAGGCCAGGCCGCCGCAACGATGGCCAGCTTGGAGGCCTTGGGCAGCTGAATCGTGAGCCCAGCTCCAGGCCCGTCGTCCGGGTAGGTCCCATTGTCGAGAATCGCAATCAGGCCCCGCATCCCTTCCCTGGCGCTGCTGTTCCAGAGGTCCACCGCGTCCCTCAGTGACGTCACCACGGACTCGCCCCCAGACGCGTCTCCGGTGACGTCACCGGTCATCTTGCTGACGCAGATCCGCCAGGGGAGACTCTCGCCATCGTCCACCAGTTCGGGAAGCCATGCCTCCAGGCTGCCGCGACGGTCATAGGCGCCGCCACCAATGGCGAAGCACTGGGCGTGGGCGAATCCGAGCTCAACGCTCTTCCCTTCGTCCTCGGTGTGAAGCGACAGCCGGCCGAGCACGGGGTCGACGATCACATCGCCGGTCTTGGCGGGGCGATGCCAGACCCCTTGAGGATCCTTCTCAAGGTTGCCGCAGAAGATGCGCTCGGGGCTTACCTCCCTGTCATCCAGACGGATCCGAAAGGGCGGCGCGGTTTCGAACCAGCCTCCGATCGTGGTGCCGGTGGGATGGGCCGCGTCCAGGGCGGCATCCACCTCCTCCCGCGAGAGCGGCGCCGGCACGGTGCGAGCGTTCATGCGGGAGGCGACGGAGCGGTCGGCCGCTGGTCGGTTCACCAGCGGGAGGTCTCGACCCAGGGGATCGAAACGCAGCAGGCCAGGCTCGCTCGTGTTTCGCCGGGGTTGGCCCCCTCCCAGATACCCCCGATAGTCCGGCCCGGGATCCACCACCGGCCAGATGGGAGCAGCTGCGTGGCGCCAAATGAACAGGCCCAGATGGGGAAGGTTGTAACGGCCTGACCAGCCAGCGGGGGTACCCGCCGCAGCCCCGTGGGCCATGGCGGAGAATGGGGAGCGGCTGGTGCGCGCCGCCGGGTGGCGCACATCGGCGAAGGCTGGCGCGTCGCGGCGAACATGGTTCATGGATTGGGAGGTCGCCAGTCGCTGGAAAAACTCCACCGCCACGACGGACCATCCCGACACATCCCGAGCCACCTGTTCAATGACAGCGGCCGTGCCCTTTGCCTGCCGGTATTGGAGCACATTGGCGATGTAGGCCCTCAGCAGGCCTGGCTGATCCTCGCCAATGTCTCGCATCGGCGAGGCGCCAACCAGCTGGGCGATGTAAGGCAGCACCCAGGGTTCACAGGTCTCCACGAACCAGTTGTCGTAGAGGTGGTCAATGTCCGCTTCGATGTGGGCCAGCTCGTCGGCGAAGATGGCCAGAAGAGCCTCCAGGGGGCTTCCCTGTTCAGCGTCCCGGCTGCGGATGTGACTGGGGAGGCGCTGGAAGAGTGGGGCGCGGGGTCGGTTACGCATCGCTGGCCTTGACAGGGATGAGGGTGAGTGCTGAAGGGAGCACCAGGAGGAGCTCGGCGGGCCAGAAGACACCGTCCTGACTGCGCTGACCAGGCCCCAGGGCTGGAGCGGCCGGCAGCAGCGATTGGATGACGAGGCTCGTGGCGCTTGGGCCATCCCCGTCATTGAGGAGGGCCAGGGCGTCGAGATCCACCGACTTGACCCCCTTGGTGGCTTGCAGAGTGGAGATCACCTCCGCCGCGCTGACAGACTGGGCCAACGGGCGCTCCCCGTATCCGAAGCGGGATTCGATCGCTTGCCGTGACCATCCGATGACGTCTTCACTGAGGTAGGTGGGATCGATGGTGATCCTGGCGGTCATGGAGAAGTAGCGACGCCGGTAGGGCTGGATGACCACTTCCCCGTGGGGATCCCGGTTGTCGCTGATGCTTTCGGAGAGCCTGGCCAGCAGGGGATCGCTGTTGGTGAAATTGGAATCGGCCTCTGGGGCGATGGTCAGGTGAATGACCTTTTGCTGCCCCGACCAGAGCTGCCTGACGAGGGTCTTGCCCACTCCGGCAAAGGATTGGGCGAAATCCTCGTAATCCTTCAGCGAGATGATCCGGCCCATGGTTTTGATCTTGCCAGGGGCAATGAGGCGAGCTCTCTGGAGCGTTTCCCGATCGGCCGAGCCAGTGGCTGCCGTGGGGTTCACGGCGGAGCGAATCCCGAGGGGTCGGGAGCGCAGCTGGCTGATCGCCTCTTCCGGCACCTCGCCGTCGAAACCGATGCCGGTGCGGTAGGTGGCTGTGATGTTGCGCTCCCCCGTCGGCAGACGACGACCCGTGAGACCATCGCCGAACCGCACCTGGGTCGTGCCGTTGTCCGGCTGCAAAATCTCATAGACGGCATCCTCAGGGCCCGCTTGGCCGAGGGCGGGGATGGGTCGCCAAAGCTGGCCGTTGACACGGATCCTCAAGGTGGAGACGCAACCGGTTTCGTTGGCCTCGGCGACATGGGTGAGGGGAGCTTTGGCCAGAGTGAAGGTTTGGAACGTATCCCGCCCGTCACCGGATCCCAGGTCTTCGCTGATGGCCTCTCCGTGGGTGGCGAGCGCGACGTTGGCGTTGATGCGAACACTGGTGCGGTCGTAGGCGTGGATGGTTTCCTCGGCCAACAGCAGCCGGGTGATGCCGTCAATGTGATGCACTGCCTTGATGCCATGGATCTCCCGTTCCGTGATCCCCTTGGCATCGCTTCGGAT
>JBKDSY010000017.1:0-2165 GCA_046340755.1 Cyanobacteriota bacterium | reverse complement strand
GAGGTGCCGGCGGAGGAGCTGATCTGGCAAGATCCGATCCCTGCGGTGAACCATCCTCTGGTGGATGGGGCGACCATCGCCGACTTAAAGAATCGGGTGGAAGCCTCGGGTCTGACCACCGCTGAGCTGGTGGCCACGGCCTGGGCCTCGGCCTCCACCTACCGGAGCTCCGACAAACGCGGTGGAGCCAACGGTGCACGGGTGCGGCTTGCCCCCCAGAAAGACTGGGCCGTGAATCAACCCGAGCAGTTGCAGCGCGTGTTGCAGGTGCTGGAGCCCATCCAGCAGACCTTCAACACCTCCCGTGCCGATGGCGTGAGGGTGTCGCTGGCGGATCTGATCGTGTTGGCTGGCGGGGTGGGGGTGGAGCGAGCGGCGGCGGCCGCGGGTCACGCGGTGACGGTGGCGTTTGTTCCGGGTCGGATGGATGCAAGCCAGGAGCAGACCGATGGGGCCTCCTTTGCGGTGCTGGAACCCCAGGCCGATGGGTTCCGCAACTGGCAGCACGGTCCGATGAGCGTGGCGGCGGAGCACCTGCTCGTCGACCGGGCCCAGCTGCTGGGCCTGAGTGCGCCGGAGATGACCGTGTTGGTGGGGGGCCTGCGGGTGTTGGGCGCCAACACCGATGGGCTGCGCCATGGCGTGTTCACCGAGCGGCCTGGTGTGCTCAGCCCCGACTTTTTCGTCCACCTGCTCGACATGGCCACCAGCTGGACCCCCACATCGGAAGCCGGAGAGCTGTTTGAGGGACGGGATCGCGCCACGGGCGCCCTGCGGTGGCTGGCAACGCGGGTGGATCTGGTGTTCGGATCCAACGCCCAGCTGCGGGCGATCGCCGAGGTGTATGCCCAGAACGATGGCGCCGAACGGTTCGTGGCCGACTTCGTCGCTGCTTGGGTGAAGGTGATGAACGCGGATCGGTTTGATCTGCAGCCCTAGCCCGCTGCAGTTGTGCTCCACCGGTGGTGATGGCCCCATTGGGGCCGCCACTGCGCGCCTTCGTGCCCCTGCCTCACCCATTGGGGCACCCATTGCAGTCTCAGCCTTTATGCGTTAAAAGCCATAGTGTTGAAAGCAAGTCAGCCATGTCCGTCGCCCTGGCTCCCTCTGGCGCCCCCTCCCCGGCCCCCGGAATCTCCCTGGCCGCCGCCGCCGGCGGCGGAAACCTGCTATTCCGCCAGTTGTTTGACGCCGAGACCGGCACCTTCACCTACCTGCTCGCCGATGTGGCGAGCAGGGAAGGTATCGTGATCGATTCGGTGTTCGAGCAGCACGAACGGGATCTCGCCCTGATTCGCGAACTCGGCATTCAGCTGGTGGCCTCGCTTGACACCCATGCCCACGCCGACCACGTCACGGGTGGCTGGCTGATGCATCGGGCCACGGGCTGCGCCATCGGTCTGGCGGAGGCCGCCCGGGCCGACAACGTCACCCTGCCCCTGCGTCATGGCGATAGCGTGCTGTTCGGGAAGCGCTGGCTGGAGGTGCGTGCCACGCCGGGCCACACCAACGGCTGCCTCACCTTCGTGCTCGACGATCACGGGTTGGCCTTCACCGGCGATGCCCTGCTGGTGCGAGGGTGCGGCCGCTGTGATT
Source organism: Cyanobacteriota bacterium (assembly GCA_046340755.1). Classification (GTDB taxonomy): domain Bacteria; phylum Cyanobacteriota; class Cyanobacteriia; order PCC-6307; family Cyanobiaceae; genus Cyanobium. The sequence goes on along the minus strand of JBKDSY010000017.1, from coordinate 569 downwards.
TCCAACAGGGTGATGCCCACACCCTCTGGACCTCGATCAAGGAGCAGATTTTCACCCTCCCCGACGGTTGTCAGCTCTATCCAGGCCACGACTACACGGGCCGAGGCGTCACCACCGTGGCCGAGGAAAAAGCCTTCAACGCCCGCTTGGGGGGCACCGCCACCGAACGGGATTTCGTGGGCCACATGGCGGCCATGAAGCTGCCCCATCCCCGCAAGATTGCCGAGGCCCTGCACGGCAACCTCCGCTCCGGCAAGCCCCGGGGCGCCCCGGCCGAGGCCAGCTGGGCTCCCCTGGAGCGCAGCTATGCCGGCCTGCCGGAGCTGACCCCCGCCTGGGTGGCAGCCCACCGCGACGAGATCACCTTGCTGGATGTGCGCTCCGCCGAGGAGCTGGCGGGGCCCGACGGCCGGGTGAGCGGCAGCCTCTGGATCCCCCTGCCGGAGCTGGAGGCGCGCCTGGAGGAGCTGCCGCAGGACAAGCCCGTGGTGGTGCACTGCCATTCCGGCAGCCGCTCCGCCCTGGCCACCCAGCAGCTCCTGAAGGCTGGTCGCTCGCGGGTGGCCAAC
>JBKDSY010000016.1:0-44966 GCA_046340755.1 Cyanobacteriota bacterium | reverse complement strand
GGTGGGGGATGGGGAGGACACGGAACTGTTGGATCTGCTGGCGGGCGATGGGGTGTTGCCCAACGAGATGGTGGATGGGGAATGCCTGAAGGGAGACCTGCGGGCCCTGGTGGACCAACTGCCCGATCTGCAGGCCCAGGTGTTGCGCATGCGCTACGGCATCGAAGGGGAGGAGCCCATGAGCCTCACCTCCATCGCCCGGGAACTGGGGATGAGCCGTGACAAAACCCGCAACCTGGAGCGCCGGGCCCTGGAAACCATCCGCAACCGCTCCAGGGAGCTGCGCCACTATCTGGTGGCCTGAGCTCCCGAGGCCCCTCACTCCAGCCCTTCCGCCGCCTCCGCCTCCGCCCGCAGGCGCCCCAGCCGCTCCAGCAACGACTCATTGCTCATGCGGTTGGTCAACCGTTCGGCCAGAAGGGGAAAGGCCAGGGGCGACGGGCGGGGGGGACAAACCAGCCGCAGGGCGCAGCCCTGGAGCCGCCGCAGCGTCTCCCGCAGCCGATGCACCTCCAGCTGCTCCTGGAGCACCTCCCGCTGGGCCTGGGCCAACAGGAGATTGCCGGGCTCGTGCTTCTGAAACACGTCATAGAGCAGGGCCGCGCTGATCTGCAGCTGGCCGCCACTCTTCTGGCTGCCCGGCGGCCCGTTCTGCACCATGCCGCTCACCTGGGCGATGGAGCGAAACCGGCGGCGGCCCAACTCCGAGAGATTGATGGCCCGCTCCAGGTCCGCCTCCAGGGCCTCGGAGGCCAACAGAGCCTCCCCCTCGCTGTCCACAAGCTCGGCGAAGGGATAGCCCCGGGGGGCAAGCAGCTCAAAGCCGTAGTCGTTCACCGAAACGGTGAGGGTGCCGGGGTGGTGGCGCGCCAGTCGCCAGGCCCAGAGGAAACCCAGCCCTTCATGCACAAAGCGCCCCTCAAAGGGGTAGGCATACAGGTGGCTGCCCTCCCGGGTGCGGCACACCTCCACCAGGAAGTCGTCCCGTTGGGGGATCAGGGAGAGATCGGCCTGCCGGCGCAACAGGGGTTGCAAGGCGCGCAGTTCCGGCGTGTCCAACAGGGGGCTGTCTGTTCCCTCCTCCAGGGCCCGCCGGCAGCGATCCACCTCCAACCGCAGATGGTGGCTGAGCAGATCGGAGAGGGCCATCTGCCCCCCGGCCCAGGCGGGCACGGCGGTGGTCTTCTTGGTGGTGGTCTTCACCTCGGCCGTCATCTCCCGCAGGCGCAGCAACTCCAACTGGCGGCCGGCGAAAAAAAACACGTCGCCAGGCTTCAGGCGACCGATGAAGGCCTCCTCCACGTGGCCGATCACCGCCCCGCGGGAGAAGCGCACCGTGACGCTCCGATCCGCCGTGATCGTGCCGATGTTGAGCCGATGCAGGCGGGCGATGGCCCCATCCCGCACCCGGAACCGGTCCTCCCCATCCCGCTCCAGCTTGCGGTAACGCGGATAGGCGGCCAGGCAGGCCCCCCCGTGCTCCAACACCTCCAGGCACCAGTGCCACTCCTGGTCGGAGAGGTGGCGAAAGCTCCAGGCCTGGCGCACGGTGTCCAGCTCCTCCTGAAAGGAGAATCCCGGCCCGCAGGCCAGGGTCACCAGGTGTTGCAGAAGCACATCCAACGGAGCCCGCGGCGCGGCCCGATGCTCCACCACTCCCGCCTCCAGCCCCCTGCGCATGGCGCTGACCTCCAGGAGTTCCAGGGCGTTGGTGGGCATGAACACCACCTGGCTGGTGCGGCCCGGGGCGTGGGCCGAGCGCCCGGCCCGCTGCAGCAGGCGGGCCAGATGCTTCGCCGAGCCGATTTGCACCACCCGCTCCACCGGTTGGAAATCCACGCCCAGATCGAGGGAGCTGGTGCACACCACCCAACGGATCTCCCCCTCCTTCACCCCCGCTTCCACCGCCTCCCGCTCGGCCCGATCCAGGGAGCTGTGGTGCAGGGCCAGGGCACCTTCCATCTCGGGGCAGGTGTAGCGCAGGCATTGATGCCAGCGTTCGGCCTGATTGCGGGTGTTGGTGAAGAGCAGGGTGGAGCTGGTGGGCTCCAAGGACCCCACCAGCACCTCATGCATGCGCAATCCGAGGTGCCCTGCCCAGGGGAAGCCATCGATGGTCTCGGGCAGGAGGCTGCGGATGGCCGTGGGGCGCCGCAGGGGCGCCGTGATGATCTCCCCGCGGGTCCCCGCCCCCACCGCGGTCTGGGCCGCCTCCTCGAGGTTGCCGATGGTGGCGCTGATGGCCCAGCGCCGCAGCCCCGGCCGTCGACGGCTGAGCCAGCTCAGACACAGCTCCGTTTGGCTGCCCCGCTTGCTGCCCATCAACTCGTGCCACTCATCGATCACCACCCCCTGCAGGGCCGCGAAGAAACCCTCCGCCTCCGGGGCCGCCAACAGGAGGGAAAGGGATTCGGGGGTTGTGATCAGGATCTGGGGAGGGCGCTTGCGCTGGCGGGTGCGCTCGGCGCTGGGGGTGTCGCCATTGCGGAGGCCCACCCGCAGGGGCCAGCCCATGGCCGCGATCGGCGCTTCGATGGCCAGCCGCAGATCCCGGCTGAGGGCCCGCAGCGGGGTGATCACCACCAGCCGCAGCCCTTCCGGTGCCCCCTGCAACTCCCGGGCCTCCTCCACCAGCTCCGCGAGGGGCCCCATGGTGGCGGCATAGGTTTTGCCGGAGCCGGTGGGCACCTGGATCAGGCCGCTGGCGCCCTCCAGGTAGGCCTGCCAACATTGCCGCTGAAAGGGCAGGGGCGTCCAGCCCTGAAGGGCAAACCAGGCTTCGATCGGCGCCAATGTCTGCGCCAGGGCCCGCGGGGATCGGGGGGCTGGGGGGACGGCGGCGACCTTCACGCGGGCGGGCGGGAGCCGGCGATTCACCTTATCGACTGGGGGCTGGATCCGCCGGGGATGCCAGCAGGGCCAGGGCCTCCCGCAGGCTGTCCGCCTGGCGGGCCCCTTTATCGCCCCGCCAACGGCTGATGCGGGGAAAGCGCACCGCGATGCCGCTCTTGTGCCTGGTGGAGGGCTGAATCCCCTCGAAGGCCAGCTCAAACACCAGCTCCGGCTCCACCACCCGCACCGGACCAAACCGCTGGAGGGTGTGTTGACGGATCCATTGATCCAGGCGCTGAATCTCCTGGTCGTCCAACCCGGAGTAGGCCTTGGCGAAGGTCACCAGGCGCGGGCCCTCCCCAATGGGTTCCCCCCCGGCGCACTCCTCCTCGTTCCAGGGGCGATCCCACAGGGCAAAGGTGTAATCGGTGCAGAGATTGGCGCGGCGGCCACTGCCGGCCTGGGCATACACCAACACCGCATCCAGCCGATGGGGCTCCAGCTTGTGTTTCCACCAGTGCCCCCGGCGACGGCCGCTGAGATAGGGGGAATCGCGATGCTTGAGCATCACCCCCTCCGCCCCCGCCTGGCGGGCCCGATCCCGAAGGGCCTCCAGGGCGGACCACTGGTCCAGGGGCAACACGGGGGCCAGCCGCAGGGCGGCGGGTAGGTCGCCGCCGTGCAGGCGCTCCAGCTCCAGGCGACGGACATGCAGGGGCCGGGATCGCAGATCCTCTCCGGAGCGCTCCAACAGGTCGTAGCTCACAAAGCAGGCGGGGGCCTCCCGCAGGTGCTGCCTCCCCGGCGCGCGCCGCCCCAGCCGTCGCTGCAGGGCCGCGAAGGGCCGGGGTTGGCTCTCCAGAGGGCCCCAGATCACCACCTCCCCATCCAACACCACCCCCTCGGGAAGCTCGGCGGCCGGGGCGGTCAGATCGGGAAAACTGGCATTGATCAGGTCTTCCCCGCGGCTCCAGAGGAACACCTCCCCCTGCCGATGGATCAGCTGGCAGCGGATACCGTCGTACTTCCATTCCACCTGCCACTGGCGGGCGGGCGTGGCCGCCAGGGCGGCCACCTCCAGGGGGGAGGCCAGGAAGAAGGGATAGGGGCGGCTGGGGGGAATGGATTCCCCCTCCGTGGGCATGAGCAGGCTCTGCCAGGCGGCGGCACTGGGGGAACCGTGGCCCATCAGGCGATGCTTCAAGGTGGCCTCCTCCAGGCCGCTCAGGCGGGAGAGGGCCCGTAGCACCAACCCTTCGCTCACCCCCACCCGCAACCCACCGGTGAGCAATTTGTTCACCACCAATAGCTGTTGCCGGCCGAGGGAGCGCCAGCAAGCCCGCACGGCCTCGGCCTGCTCGGCCCCCTGGAGCTGGGCCAGGGAGGGCAGCCGCTGCTCCATCCACTCCTGGAGAGACCCCTCCAGGGGGGCCGGCGCCCCTGGAACCGACCCGGCGACCGACCCGGCGGGGGCAGGCCAGAGCAGGCTGATGGTTTCGGCCGAATCGCCCACCTGGCGGTAGCAGGCGTCAAACAGCCAGTCGGGCCAGGGGGCCACCTCCAGACCGATCTCCCGCAGGCGACGGCCGGTGATCAGGCGGCGTTTCTGCCGGCCAAGCAACACATGGAGGGCCCAAGCTCCGTCGGCAGGGTTGACGGACTGGAAGTAAGCCTGGAGGGCCTGGACCTTGGCCTCGGTGGCGGTGGCTTCATCCAGGAGACAAAAGAGCTGAAAAAAGGTCTCCATCCCCTGGTGCCTTCCCCGTCAACCACCATCCAAGGATGGCGCTCCAGGCCCTCAGGTCGTGGTGACGGCCCGCTGCTCCTTGAGGAGGCGCGGGCTGTGGGTTTTCAAGATGCGCCGCAGGGGCGAAGGAGTCCCCGATTTGCTGTAGCCCATGCTCGCAAAGCCAATGGCGTAGGCCAGGGAAATGAACCCATCCCGAATCAAGGGCCCCAGGGAATTCTGAAAGGCCTTGTTTTGATTGTCTTTCAGCTGGTTTTCCAGACGCTTCAACGTGGGGCGAATCCTGCCCAGAAGCCCTGTTTTGATGGTTTGCACATCAGCCCCGAGGGGGCGATTGGCGAGCTGCTCCCCACCAGGGATGGACCGGATGGCCTCCCGGAGTTGTTGCTCGCTGGTGGCTTTCTGCACTTGATTGGCAGCTTTCGCCAATCGATCGAGCTGAACCTGTCCCTCCTGCACTTGGCCGCGGATGGCGCCCACCGCCCCATAAGACTGCAGGGGGATCAACAGCAGGAAGCCAATGGCGGCAAAGGTGGAAATCTTGCGGATCAGCCGCAGTTGCTCGCTGGAGGGCATCACCTCGCTGTCGATCATGTTGGCGAGCATCAACAGGGCCGTCGCCATCAAGGGCAGGCTGGCCGTGCCCCGCAAGGTCCCGCTGACCCGCACCATCCATTGGGGCTGAAGCAGCCCGAAGGGAAACAAGGATGTGATGACTTGGGCCAGGAACACCAGGAACAAGGCGTAGGCCAGCCACTGCAAGCTGTCTGCCATCTGGCTGGATCCCACTTGCTTCGCCAATTGAAGACCTCCTTTCTTACCGAGTCATCATGGCGGCCCTTGGCTCGCCTGTCTTCGTTTGAGGTGGAGCTTTACCAAACGATTCCCGCATGCCCCGCCGCCGGAATGGGTTACAGCAGGGCCTCGTCGGCGGAGAAGTCGGGCGTTAGCCCCTGGTGGGCGTAATCCTGCTCGTAACTGTCGCTCAGGCTGCGGGCCAGATCGAAGCGCGGTTGCCAGGCCAGTTCCCGCTGAAGCCGATGGGTGTCGGTGAGGAAATGGGAAAGGCGCAGGGGGAAGGCCTTGCGGGCCTTCTTATCGAGCTGGGCGGGATCGAAGGAGCGGATCTCCACCGCGGCGGGATCCCGGCCACAAGCCAGGGCCGCCGCCGCCACCAGCCCCCGCAGGGTCACCCCCTGCCGTCCGGAACAGTTGTAAACGCGGTTGCAGGAGGCCTCCACCTCCAGGCAGCGCACCATGGCCACCGCCAGGTCGCGCACATCGCCCAACTGGGTGATCAGCTGCCCATCTCCTGGCAGGGGCAGGGGCCGCCCATGCACCAGGCGATCAAAGAACCACCGTTCGATCGGGTTGTAGTTGCCAGGTCCAATGATGTAGGTGGGGCGAAAGCTGGTGAAGGGAATTCCCTCCGCCAGCAGCCAGGATTCCGTTTCCGCCTTGCCGGCGTGGCGGCTCGCGGGGTCGGTGGGCGACTCCTCATCCAGGGGCCAGATCTCGCTATCGGCATAAACCCCGGCCGAACTCACATACACCAACCGATGGAGCGGGGCGCCGGTATGGAGCAACACGCTGCGGGTGTCCTCCAAGGTGCGGCCGGAGCTGTCGATGATCACATCAAAGGTTTGCCCCGCCAGGGCCGCCAGGTCTGCCGCCACCGAACGGTCCCCCTGGAGGTGGCCCACCCCCTCGGGCACGGGTTGCCTCCCCCGGGTGAACAGCGTGACGTCATGGCCGGCCTCCACCAGGTGGGCCACCACCGGTCGACCGACGAACCGTGTGCCCCCCATCACCAGAATCCGCATGGCTTCCTGCCCTCTGTGTGAAGCCATTCAAGCGGCTGACCCTCGGCACCTGGCTACGTTGACGTCAGAGCCTTTCCCCTCCCGATGGTCTCCCCCCTCACCCCCAACCGCTCCCGTGGGGCCAGCGGCGCCCCCAGGCCCGCCGGGCTCCTGGCGGCGGGGCTGGCCACGGCCCTGCTCTGCCCGCTGGCGGTGAGGGCCCAGGCTGTTCAGGGGCCCGCGCCCGGCGTGATCTGCGATGCCCTCGGCCTGCGCGGCAGCGGGGTCTGCTACGACCAAAACGGCGTCTCCCCAACGATGACCGGTCGCCACCTCGGCCGCCAAGCGGAGCTGCAGCTGAGCACCTACCTGGCCACCAACCCTGCACCCAAGGATTTTCGCCTGAGCAATGGCACTGTCTGCAGCGTGCCCCAACGCACCTGCTGGGAGGATGGCTGGAGCAAGCGCAACGTCTCCCAGAAGCTCACCCGCCAGCTGTTTGGCGTAGGCAACAGCGGGGCGGGATCCAGCGCCTGGCCCCCCCCCGCCACCGTCAAGGACACGGGCCTCTGCAGCCTGACGCGGGCCGGTCGTTCTTTGTTCGAGGGGTCCTGCGACCTGCGACAGGTCAGCCGCACGGATGGGGTGAGGGTGTATCGGGTGCGCCTGGCCAATGGCACCACCTACACCTTCAGCAACCGGGATGGCACGGTCACCATTGCCGACCAGTTCGGCGCCACCTGGCCGGTCACCTATGTGAATCACGGGGTCACGGGCATCTTCCGCTGGTCGGAGATGGGGCTGGTGGCCACCCAAACCGCTGGCCGCGACGCCACCACCCCGGTGCCCCCCACCAGTGCGGGCCCCACCACGAGCCCCGACGACCTGGGCCGTGCCCTTGGCTCCCTCCTCAACACCCTCTTCCGCTAGGTCCAGCTCACGCCGCCCCGTCCCCCCCGAGCGGGGTGAGGGAAGATGGCCCCAGTGGCAAGGAGCCATGGACGTCATTCCCGCCATTGATCTGCTGGAGGGCCGCTGCGTGCGTTTGCACCAGGGCGATTACAACCAGGTCACCACCTTTTCCGAGGATCCCCTCACCCAGGCCTTGGAGTGGCAGCGGCAGGGGGCCCGAAGCCTCCACCTGGTGGATCTGGATGGCGCTCGTCAGGGGGTGCCGGTGAATGACGAAGCGGTGCGGGCCATCACCGCCGCCCTGGCCATCCCCGTGCAACTGGGGGGCGGGGTGAGAACCCTGGAACGGGCGGAGCAGCTCCTGGCCCTGGGGCTCGACCGGGTGATCCTCGGCACCCTGGCGGTGGAGGAGCCCGAGCTGGTGTGCCGCCTGGCGGAGCGCCATCCCGGACGCATCGTGGTGGGGATCGATGCCCGCGATGGCCTGGTGGCCACCCGGGGTTGGTTGACCGACAGCGCCCTCCCCGCCACGGAGGTGGCCCAACGGTTTGACCAGAGCGGCGTGGCGGCCCTGATCACCACCGACATCGCGACGGATGGCACCCTCGCGGGGCCCAACCTGCCTTTCTTGCGGGGCATGGCCCAGGCCAGTTCCATGCCCGTGATCGCCTCCGGCGGCGTGGGGTCGCTCGCCGATCTGTTGAGCCTGCTCTCCCTGGCGCCCCTGGGGGTGAGCGGGGTGGTGATCGGTCGTGCCCTCTATGACGGCCGGGTGGATCTGGCGGAGGCGCTCCAGGCGATCGGGCCGGAGCGTTGGCAGGATCCGGGCCCCTTGCCGGTGGCGTAGGCGGGCGCTTCAACACCAACCAAGGAGCGGATCCTGGTGGCATCCCTTATAAAGGATGCAGGATTTTGGCTTTTTTTCACCCTCCAGGTTTGTGGCCCACAACACCCCACCCGATCCCAGCCCCGAACCCTGCCCCCCGCCCCGGCAAGGACAGGAAGCTGCGGCTGTTGGGGGAGATCACGCACTCGGGGCGGCCCACGTGGCGGTAACAACGGAGACGGTCGTCGCAGACTCCGTGGATTCGGCCTATCAACGCTGCCGGGATCTCGGCCTTCGCCTGAGCAAGCAACGCCGCATGGTGCTCCAGTTGCTGTGGGCGGAAAAAACCCATCTCAGCGCCAGGGATATCTTTGAAAAGCTCAACAACCTGGGCCGCAACATTGGCCACACCTCCGTTTATCAAAATCTCGAATCCCTTCAGGCCGCTGGCGTGATCGAGTGCCTCGATCGGGCCAGCGGTCGCCTCTATGGCTACCGCGCCGACCCCCACAGCCACCTCACCTGCCTCGACTCGGGCGAGATCCACGATCTCGACGTCTGTCTCCCCCCCCTTCTCCTCCACCAGATCGAGCGACAAACAGGCTTCATGATCGAGGCCTACACCCTCAACCTCCTCGGTCGACGGCGACCGTGCTGAGCTCCGGCCCTGGCCGTGGCGGGAACGGTTCGGTACGCTGCGCCGGGACAATTCGTCGGCCATGAGCACACCCCAGCGGCGACTCCCCGACGGCCCCCTCCCCCAGGTTCTGCTGCTGGCCGACCCCTTGACCCGGGAGGGATTGAAGCGCTGGCTGACCCTGGATCCCCCCCGCTACCGCCTGCTGGACGCCCCTGACCAGCTGGAGGGTGCGCCAAGCCTGTTGATCTGGAGCCTCACCCACCAGCCCCCCGCCAGTGCCCTGGTGGAGGAGCTGCGGCACCTGCAGGACCGCTGGCATCCCAACCCCGTGCTTCTGGTGTTCCCCACGGCCCTGGGCCTGCCTCGAGACCTCCTGTTGAACCTTCCCCTCCAGGGCCTCCTGGAGGGGCCCGATCCGGCCACCCTGCGGGGGGCCGTCGACACCTTGCTCGCCGGTGGGCGGGTGGTGGAGCTGATGGGAGACGCCAGCGACGGGGCCGGCTGGCGGGAGCCGTTGCCGATGGGCCTGGGTCAATGGCTCCTGGTGAGCGGCCTGCAGCAGATCGACGCGGAATTGCGGGTCTGCGCCCGCCTCCTGGATCCCCCGCCGGCCGGCTGGCTGGCCCTGCTCCTGCTCCAGGGACGGCGGCGGGAACTGCTGGTGGCCCGCTCCCTGCTCCTCTGGCTCTGGGGCCCCCTGACCATGGCCTGGGGATGGGAGGCGGCGGCCAGCGATGGGGCGGAACCGCCGCCGCCCCCCGTCTCGGCGGGGACCGGGTCGACGGCGCTGGCGCTCACCCTGCGCCAACGCAATGCCGATGGCCTCTGGGAGGCCCTACGGGAGCGGCTGCAGGCCGCCTTGATGGCCCCCCCGGAAAATGCCACCGGGCAATTGTTGGCCATTGATGGCCTGCGGGCAGACCGGCGGCGGGATCTGTTGCTCGCCCTGTTGGAGCAACTGGACACCCTTCGCCACAGCCTGCGTCTGCAGGAGCCCCAGACCGACACCCTGCTCCAGCGCTGGAAGGAGCTCCAACCCGCCCTGCGGCAGCAGGCCCTGCGTCAGATGGCCGGACCCTACGTGCAGCTGCCCCGGGACGGCACCCTGCGGCCCGTGGCCGACACCCTGCTCAACCAGAGCGATCTCAGCGGCGACGACCCCGAGCTGCCCAACCCGGAGACCATGCTCGCCGCCCTGTTTCAGGCCCGGCCCGTGGTGGTGGAGGGCCGGCTGCGGGCGGCCGACGAACCCCAGGCCGTGCTTTACCTGGAACTGCTCCTGGCCAACTGGTTGGTGCGCAGCGCCGAGCGCATCGGTGGCGAGGTGTTGGCCCTGAGCGCCGATTGGCCGGAGCTGCGCAGCTATCTCCTGCGGGACCACCTGCTCGCCACCCGCAATTTGGAGCGGCTGCGCAACCAACTCAATGCCCAGGAGCGCTGGTTCGAATGGGTGCGCCGCCCGATCCGCCTCTATGAGAGCCGGCGGCCCCTGTTTTCCCTTCAGCGGGAGGGAATCCGGCTCCTGGACACCACCGAGCCCAGGGACGGGGAACTGAAACGGTTGCGGGGGCCCCAACAGCTGGTCACCCTGCTGTTGGAACTGCGGGATGCCCTGGGCCCCCAGGTGCAGAGTGCCGTGCGGGCCATGGGGCAGCTGGTGGTGATCCTGCTCACCCGGGTGATCGGTCGGGCCATTGGCCTGGTGGGCCGCGGGATCGCCCAGGGCATGGGTCGCAGCCTGGAACGTTGAGGTCCGACCCCGGAAAGGGCTGGTCAGGGCAAGGGGATAATGGCCCCCTATGGCGCCGTCTCCCTCCCCCTTGTCTCCCTGCCCCCCCTCGGCCCTGATTCCCCGGCGGGCGGCCCCGCGCCCGTGGATCCAGCGCCAGGCCCTTCTGCTGGCAACCCTTGTCTTGGGCCTGCTGCTGGCCTGGCCGTCGGCCGCCCAGGCGAGTTTGGAGAATGATCGCTACGACGGCAACATCTTCGCCCTCTATGCCGGTAACGGCTCCCTGGTGCCCCCGCGGCTGAGCCTGGCGGATGCCCTCCACGACCACCGGGTCACGGTCTTGATCTTCTACCTGGATGACAGCACCACAAGCAAGCGGTTCGCGGGGGCGGTGTCCGAGCTGCAGCGGGTCTGGGGGACCACCATCGAACTGATTCCCCTGGTCACCGACCCCTTGCAGGGGCGGGCCGATGGGGGACCGACCGATCCCCTCCACTACTGGAAAGGCCGCATTCCCGAGGTGGTGGTGCTCGATGGGGAGGGCCACCAGGTGTTCCAGGCCGCCGGCCAGGTGGAGCTCGACGCCATCCATGGCGCCCTGAGCCAGGCCACCGGCTTGCCCCGCCCCCCCTCCCAGAGCCAACGCACCGCGGTGAGCTTCAACGAGCTCAACGAGGGCTGGAGTCCGGCCGCCGAGCCGGCAGCCCCATCCCATGGCTGACCAGCCCCCTGCCCCCACCCGGCTGGAGCGCGACAGCCTGGGCACCGTTGCCGTTCCCGGGGAGCGGCTCTGGGGAGCCCAAACCCAGCGCTCCCTGGAGCTGTTTCCCTTTGGGGAGCCCATGCCCCTGGCGATCGTGCATGCCCTCGCCCATCTCAAGGCGGCCTGCGCCGAGGTGAATGCCCAGATGGGTCGCCTCGATCCCCACCTGGCCGAGGCCATCGTGGCCGCCGCGGAGGAGGTGGCCCGGGGAGAGCTGGATGGGGAATTTCCCCTCAAGGTCTGGCAGACCGGCTCCGGCACCCAGACCAACATGAATGTCAATGAGGTGATCGCCAACCGGGCCATCGCCCGGCTGGGCGGAGAGCTGGGCAGCAAAACCCCCGTGCATCCCAACGACCATGTGAATCTCAGCCAGTCGAGCAACGACGCCTTTCCCACGGCCATGCACCTGGCGGCCCGGGTGGCCATCGAACGGCAGCTCCTCCCCGCCCTGGAGGCCCTGATCGCCACCCTGGCGGAGAAGGAAGCCCGCTATGCGGGATTGATCAAAATCGGCCGCACCCACCTCCAGGACGCGGTGCCCCTCAGCCTGGGGCAGGAATTCGGCGGCTATCGGGCCCAGCTGGAGCTGGGTCGCGCCGGCCTGGAGGCCACCCTGCCCGCCCTGGAGGCCCTGGCCATCGGGGGCACCGCCGTAGGCACGGGCCTGAACGCGCCGGCGGGTTTTGGCGAGGCCGTGGCGGCTCGCCTCCGCGAGCGGATCGGGCTGCCCTTTCAGGCCGCGGCCAACAAGTTTCAAGCCCTGGCGGGCCATGAGGCCCTGGCGGCCACCCATGGGGCCCTGGCCGTGCTGGCGGGGAGCCTGATGAAAATCGCCAACGACATCCGCTGGCTGGCCAGCGGTCCCCGGTGCGGGCTCGGGGAGCTGATCCTGCCCGAGAACGAACCTGGCTCGAGCATCATGCCGGGCAAGGTGAATCCCACCCAATGCGAAATGGTCACCATGGTGGCCGTGCAGGTGTTGGCGAACACCACGGCGGTGCAACTGGCCTCCAGCCAGGGAACCTTTGAGCTCAACGTGTTCAAGCCCCTGATCGCCCGCAACGTGCTCCACAGCCTGGAGCTGCTCGCCGGAGCCTGCACGGGCTTGCGGGCCCATTGCCTGGAGGGTCTGCAGGCCGATGAGCGCCGCATCGGCCACCACCTGGAGCAGAGCCTGATGCTCGTCACCGCCCTCACCCCGCTGCTCGGCTACGACCGGGCCTGCGCCATCGCCCGCCATGCCCATGAGAACGGCCTCAGCCTGCGGGAGAGCGCGGTGACCCTGGAGGGGATCAGCCCCGAGGAGTTCGACCGTTGCGTCAATCCCCGTCAGATGATCTGAGCCGGCGCTCCAGGGCCTCCCGGGCGCCGGGCGCGTCCGGAGCCCCGCGCCGCAGAACCACCACCCCATCCCGGAAGGAATCGATCCCGTAGCTGTTGCCCATCGCCCCCAGGCGCTTGATGGTCATCTCCAACACATCCCTGTCTTCGTTGAAGGCCGGGGCGTAACGCTGGAGCCGCCCCACATCGGCCACCACCCAGTCCACGGGCTGGATCTGGCCCTGGCGATCGCGGTAGGTGATGGCAAAGGGAAAGCGCACGAGCACCTCCCGCCGGGCCAGGCTGGGCACGAGGTGGGTGGTGGCGGCAACGGTGCCCCCGGGGGGAATGGGGGCGAGGGCCTCCCGGGCCGCGGCGGCATGCCTCCACGCCTGGCCCATGGGCACATGCACCCAGGGAGAGACGCTGTCGGGAATCAGCCAGGAGAGGGAGCGGTTGGGGTTGCTCGTGAGGGTGAACAGCAGGGAAAGCACCAGGCAACCCCTCCAGATCGCCCGCACCCGCCGCTGGGCAAACAGACCGGTGTGGCTCCGCCACCAGAGGGCCGCGCCGGCAAACAGCCCGGGCACCACGAGAAAGGTGTAGCGAATGTTGATCGACAGAGGGTTGTTGCTGCCCCGGGCCAGGAGCAGCCCCAGCAGGGGAAGCCCCATCAACAACCAGGCATCAAGGGAGAGGAGCGGCACAAGCATCAGGGGAAGCCCTTGCCCCAACAGGTAGCGGAGGGTTTGGTCGGCTGGACTCACCAACTCGATGAGCAGCAGCAGGGGTTGGGCCAGGCCCGCCCGCAACACCTCCAGGCTGGAGGCCTTCTCCTGCGACCCCACCACATGGCCGAAGTTCTCGATCATGAAGCGCCGCGAGTTGTCTTCACTGAACAGCGGCATCAAGGTGGTGGTGACCACCACCACCCATGCCCCCCCCCAAAGGATCAGGCCAAGGGCCACAGGCCAGCGGTGGCGCCGACGAAGCAGCAGCCACACCCCCACCCCCATCAACACCACGCCCGTGTCTTCCCGCACCAGGGGAATGAGCAAGGCCGCCACCAGCCCCAGCCCCAGGGAGCCGCGCTCCAGGGCGAGCAGCAGCAGAAACACCAACAGGGGCAATTGGCAGAGGTCCGTGAAGTTGCCCCAGGTGGGGCCAAGCACGGCGTTGGCGCCAAAAAAACTGATGGCCACCATGGCCGCCAGACCCTCGGGCAACCAGTGCCGCGCCAGCCGGTGCAAGGCCAGGCCGGCGGTGGTGATCAACAGCACCTGAATCACCCCCAGGGCACCGGGCCCGCAAAGGCCCACCAGCGGAATCCAGATCGCGAGCAGGGGCGTGAAGTGCTGCCCCAGGCGGCGGTAGCCCAGGGCGGGAGGCTGGCCGCCGTGGATCACATCGGTGGAGAGCTGGGAGGAGAGGGTGCTCTCGAACGGATGGCCATGGAGCCCGTTCCAGAGCACCTGGGTGAAAATGCCCTGGTCGTAGGAGGCGGTGAGGGAATGCAGCCGCCACCACTGAATGAGGAGGCCCACGGCGGCAAACAGAACAGCGGCCAGCCAAACAGGGTGCCGGCGTAGGCGAGCGGCCCAGGGGGTGGCCGTGGGGGTGGGCGGCGTCAGGGAGATCCTCACGGAAGGAAGTGGGGGGGGCACTCAGGGGGCGGGCTCGACCCCGTTACAACAAATTCGCGGCCAGTTCCGCCAGGGCAGAACGTTCACCCCTCAGCAGGGTGACGTGGCCTGCGAGCCCCTGGCCCTTGAAGCGCTCCACCAGCCAGGTGAGGCCATTGCTTTCCGCATCCACATAGGGATTGTCAATTTGGTATGGGTCACCCGTGAGCACAATTTTGGTGCCCTCGCCCACACGGGTCACGATGGTTTTCACCTCATGGGGGGTGAGATTCTGTGCCTCATCCACCACCATGTATTGGCGGGGAATGGAACGGCCTCGGATATAGCTGATCGCCTCCACCTCCAGCAATCCCATGCCCTTCAAATCGGTCCAACTGTTGCGGGGCGCCCGCTGGCCGCCCCGGGAACCGCCCTGGTGACCCTCGTGGGCACCGAGCAGAAAGTCCAGGTTGTCAATGATCGGCTGCATCCACGGGCCCATTTTCTCCTCGATGTCACCGGGCAGAAAGCCGATGTCCTTGCCGAGGGGAATCACCGGGCGGGTGACGAGCAGGCGGTCGTAGGCCCGTTCATCCGCCACCATGTGCAGGCCCGCCGCCAGGGCGAGCAGGGTCTTCCCCGTGCCCGCCTTGCCGATCAGGGTCACCAGTTGGATCTCAGGATCCAGGAGCAGGTCGAGGGCAAAGGTCTGCTCCCGGTTGCGGGCCTGAATCGCCCCCAGCCGCACCTTGGGGGCGCGTTGCAGGGGATGCAGGGCCCCGCTGGCGCCATGGAAGCGGGCCAGCAGGGTGTGGTTGGGCTGGGCCTGATCCACCAGGGTCACCCCCTCGTTGGCCACCAGGGCGGGATGGCCCGCCGGCAGAGCCGCCTCCGGCAGCCCCCCCTCGGCCTTCACCTGGTCCATCTGCTCGGCGCTGGTCCACACCTCGCAGAAACCGGGATAGAGATCGGCGATGTCCACCTTGTCGGTGGTGTAGTCCTGGGCGATCAGACCCACCGCATCGGCCTTGATGCGCAGATTGGTGTCCTTGGTGACCAGAACCACTGGCAGATGGCTGCCCATCACCTCCTGAAGGCGCTGCTCCAGGGCCACCGCCAGAATGTTGTTGTCGCCGTTGCCACCCTTGAGTTCCGGGGGCAATTGCTCCAGGGTTTCGTTGCGGCAAAACACCACCTTCAGCGTTCCCCCGCTGGCCGCGTCGATGGTCACCCCATCGGCCAGGTTGCCCTTTTCCCGCAGCTGGTCCAACAGCCGGGACACCTGCCTGGCATTGCGCCCCTTTTCCGAAGGATCCCGCTTGAAGCGGTCGATCTCCTCCACCACTTCGATCGGCACCACCACGGCGTTGTCTTGAAACCGGGTCAGGGCCAGGGGATCGTGCAGGAGCACGTTGGTATCCAGAACAAAGGTTTTGCGCATGCCAGTGCCCGGGCCGGTGCCATCCAAGGGAACCTAGGGCGGCCACAGCCCTTACGCTCCTGCACCAGGGACAAGAGGGTGTTCGCGCTTGCCGCTTCCAATTTCCGCGCTGCTGATCGGGCTGCTCCTCTTCGGATTGACGCTGATCTGGCTGGAGCTGCGCCACCGGCTTCGGCCGGCTTCGCCCCTGCGGCTGGAGCCAGGCGGATTCGAGGTGCGGCACCAGGGAAGCACCTGGGTGATCGAGGGCGAGATCCGCATCCGCAATCCCCACCGGCGCATGGAGGTGTTCGTTCCCGAGATCCAGGTGGAGCCGGTGCTCCTTGGTGGGGGCGACCTGTCGGCGGTGCGGCGGCGGGTGGAGATCATCGCCCGCCATCCCGATGAGCCCGCCCGAGCGGATGGCTACTGGGCCGCTTACATCGTCAAGGGCCACAAAACCACGGCGGCCCTGTTGCGGGTTCACCTGGAAGCCCCCGCCGGTGTCGATCCCTCCAGCCTTCTCGACACCCTCTGGCTGGATCTTCAGTGGGTGAACTACGGCCCCTTCGGCCGCCTCACCAAGCGGGATGGCCTTCTGGTGCCCCTTCGCAAACCCGTGCCCCAGGAGGCCGCCTCCGCCCCATGGCGCACGGGCGAGGGCTGTCGGGTGCTCCCCGTGAAAACCCACCTGCTCGGGGTGTTGGATGATCCCGGCGCGGTGCTGGAGCACTACTGCGGCGCCCTGATTCAGCCCAACGACGTTCTGACCATCGGCGAGACCCCCCTGGCGGTGATGCAGGGCCGCTACCACCACCCCGCCAACGTGGACCCCTCCATGCTCTCCCGGCTGCTCTGTCGCGTCTTCCATCCCACCAGCAGCCTGGCCACCGCCTGCGGCCTCCAGACCCTGATCGACGTGGTGGGGCCAGCCCGGGTGCTCTGCGCCTGGATTGGCGGGTTTGCCCTGAAGTTGGTGGGGAGCAAGGGTGGGTTCTACCGCCTCGCCGGCGAGCAGGCCCGCTTGATTGACGACGTCACCGGCACCACCCCCCCCTATGACCAAACCCTGGTGTTGGGCCCCGACAACCCCGCGCAGTTCTGCCAACGGATGGCCGCCGCCCTCGGGGTGGCCGTGGCGGTGGTGGATGTGAACGACCTGGGCCGGGTGAAGGTGTTGGCGGCCAGCCGGGGCAGCGATCTCTCCCTGATCGAGCGAGCCCTCAAGCCCAACCCGGCGGGCAACGCCAATGAACGCACCCCCCTGGTGCTGATTCGCCCAGCTTGAGGGTTGGCTGGTCTGGTGGGACGCGGTTCGGCGCGTAAAATTTTGTTGGTCTTTTGTGGTTCACCGCTCCTCTACGCGGCCTTTTCCTGTCATGCCCGTTGGTCTGAGACACGTTGAGAAACTTCGTCTGGGCATCGACCGGCTGCGGGGCTCCGCGTCTTCCGGCTGGGGTGTGGAGCGTCTCCAGGGCTGGCACCTGCCCCTCCTGCAGGATCCGGCCTTCCTCCCCCTCCTGCCCCAGCTCCAGCGGGCCTTGTTGCTGGAGCTTCCGGAGCGCCTGCTCGGGGCCGTTCTCCCCTCCTTCCCCAACGGCCCCGTCGTCCATGTGGCCCTGCGGCGCCATCCCGCCCACCCCCCGGAACCCCTCGGGCTGATCGTGACCCGCCGCCTGAATCGCCGCGGAACCTGCTGGGAAGTGGATCACCTGGCCCTGGCCCAATGCCGCGGCCCTTTCATCCCAGCGGAGACGGAGGTGGCGGAGGCCTTGATGCGGGTGGCGATCCAGGGCACCAAGGGGGTGTCGAGCTGGATCGCCACCGCTTCGATTCTCGACGGTCAGCGCCAGGCCTTCCTGCGGGCCCAGGGCTTTCAACAGGTGCGCTCCGACCAACTCTGGCAGTGGCAGCCCCGGGGCGAGGCCCCCGGGCTGCCAGCCGATCTGAAGGCCGAACCCCTCAACCGCCAGTCCGCGGCACTGGTCTGGCACCTGGAGCAGTCCTGTTGCCCGGCGCACCTGCGCCAGATCTTCGACCGCCGCATTGAAGACCTTCTCGACCAATCCGGTCATTGCGGCTGGCTGTTGCTCGACCAGGGCCGCAACGAAGCAGTGGCCGCCATTCGCCACCAGATCCATCACCCGGAGGTGGGGGTGGTGGCCGAGCTCAGTTTGCAGCCGGGACGGGACGATCTCCACGGCGCCGCTGGGGCCTGGCTGCTCCATCGCCTGGCCCGAGCGGGCCAGCCCCTGGTGTTGCGGGCCGATCGAGACGACCAGGCCCGCCTCGGCTGGCTGCAAAGCCTCGGTGCCAGCCTTCTGGGGGAACAGATCCTGATGGCTCGCACCGTTTGGCGGCGACAGGAGGTCGCTCCCGCGCGCCAGGGCAGCCTGCGCCTCGAGGCGATGTTGGACCAATGGAAGCCCGCGCCCCAATCCCTGCCCACCCCCGCGGGGCAGCGTTGAGTGCACCCCCAACCCCCCTGTTCCGCCCTGGCCCTGGACGTGGGCCACAGGCGGGTGGGTCTGGCCGGCTGTGACCCCCTCGGGGTGACGGTCACCCCCTTGCCCGCCCTCCACCGCCGGAGCTCCCAGGAGGATGCGACGGCCATCGGCGCCCTGGCCCTGCGCCGCCAGGCCCGGGTGCTGGTGGTGGGCCTGCCCCTGGATGGTGACCAACTGCTGACAGCCCAGGCGCGCCACTGCCTCCGCTACGGGCGCCATCTGGCGTCTGCCCTGGCGGCCCAGGGCCAGGAGATCCCGCTGGTGTGGGTCAACGAGCATGGCTCCACCTGGGCGGCGGCGGATCGTTTTGGCCTGCGGGGGGATCGAAGCGGTCGCCTCGACAGTGCCGCCGCGGCCCTGCTGCTGGAACAATGGTTGCGTGAGGGTTCTTCGCTGGACCCCGATTCCGCCTTACCCCCACCCCCGCGCTGTTGACCCCATGACCCCTGAACCCCCTGAACTGATGAGTTCGGGAGATGTGCCCACCGTGTTGGTGAAGGATCAAGCCGGAAGGGAGATTCTTTGCTTTCTCGAACACCTCATTCCCCTGGATGGCAACGATTACGCCCTGCTCACCCCGGTGGACACCCCCGTGTGCCTGGTGCGCATGGGAGACGGGGAGGACGAGAAGGATGAGGTGATCGAGAGTCTGGAGGGGGCCGAGCCCATCCTCTCCGTGGCCGACGTGGTGCTCCAGGAACACGACCTCACCCTGGTGCGCTCCGCCGTCACCCTCACCGTGAGCGGCGAGCTGGAGGAGCCCGATGCCGACGAGATCGACGAGGAGATGGAGGAGGGGATGGAGGAGGGAGATGAGGAGAGCGATCTCTACGAGTTGTTGATCCCCTTCCGAGCGGACGGTCGTGAATATGGTCTCTACATTCCCCTCGACCCCTTCTTCGTGGTGGCCCGCATGGAAGGCACGGAAGCGCTGGTGGTGGAAGGGGAGGAATTCGAGCGGATCCAACCCAGGATCGAAGCGGAGCTGGACGAACGGGAACGGGACAGCTGACCTCCGCCCATGTTGCGCCAGCTGCTGATTCCCGATTGGGCCCCGGGCTGTGCCCTGCCCCAACTCACCCTGGCGGACCTGCGGGCCCGGTCCCAGGAGTCAATCCAGGCCCTGGTGATTGATGTGGATCGCACCCTCCTCCCCCGCCGCAGCGCCGACCTCCCGTCCGCCGCGGAGCACTGGCTGCTCCAGACCCGTGCCGAGGTGCCCATCCATCTGTTCAGCAACAACCCCTCCCGTCGACGGATTGGGGGGGTATCCGAGCGGCTGGGGCTCCCTTACACCACCGGCGCCGCCAAGCCCCGGAGCGGCGCCCTGCGGCGGGTGATCCAGGAGCTGGGCCTTCCAGCCTCCCAGCTCGCCTTGATCGGGGATCGGGTGTTCACCGATGTGCTCGTCGGCAATCGCCTCGGACTCTTCACGGTGCTGGTGAAGCCGATCGACGCCAGGGGGTTGGCCCACCCCAACGACCGCCTGCAGTCCTTAGAGCTGAAACTGGCTCACCACCTGGCCCACCCGCGCTGGAGAAGGGGATCGTGAATCGCCGCTTACCCCGTCGCGTCATCAAGGT
Organism: Cyanobacteriota bacterium; assembly: GCA_046340755.1. Classification (GTDB taxonomy): domain Bacteria; phylum Cyanobacteriota; class Cyanobacteriia; order PCC-6307; family Cyanobiaceae; genus Cyanobium. The sequence goes on along the minus strand of JBKDSY010000016.1, from coordinate 25,260 downwards.
GGGCACCAGTCTGCTGCGGGGCACCCCGGATCGCTCCACGGCCGCCGTGATCACGGATCTGGCGGCCTCCGTCGCCCGGGCTCAAAAGTCGGGCGAGCGCATGGCCCTGGTCACCAGCGGGGCGGTGGGCCTGGGATGCGTGGCCCTGGGTCTCTCCTCCCGTCCCCAGGAGCTGACCCAGCTGCAGGCGGCCTCGGCCGTGGGTCAGGGCCGGTTGATGGCCCTTTACCAGGAAGCCTTCCACATCAGGGGCCTGACCGTGGCCCAGGTGTTGATCACCCGGGCCGACATTGCCTCCCGGCGCAATTACCGCCGGGCCTGCCTCACCCTGGAGCAGCTCCTCGACTGGAACGTGGTGCCGATCATCAATGAAAACGACACCCTGGCCACCGATGAGCTGCGCTTTGGCGACAACGACACCCTCTCGGCCTTGCTGGCCGTGGCCATCGGCGCCGAGGAGCTGGTGTTGCTCACCGATGTCGACCGGCTCTACTCCTCCGATCCCCGCACCGACGCCGAGGCCGTGCCCATCGCCGAGGTGAGCGACCCGGCGCACCTGGAGCGCCTGGAGAAGGGGGCCGGTGGGGGAGGGCAATGGGGAACCGGGGGCATGACCACCAAGCTCACCGCGGCCCGCATCGCCACCTCCAGCGGCATCCGGGTGCGTCTGGCCGATGGCCGGGATCCCGCCGTGCTGGAGGCGCTCCTGGCTGGTGAACCGGTGGGAACGGTGTTTCAGCCCAGCGCCACCCCCCTCACCGACCGCAAGGGATGGCTGGCCCATGCCCTGGTGCCCAGCGGCAGCCTGGTGGTGGATGGGGGGGCGGAACAGGCCCTGCTCCACCAGGGCGCCTCCCTCCTGGCCGTGGGCATCAAGGCGGTGCACGGGACCTTCGACCGTTGCTCCCCCGTGCGGGTGCTCTCCCAAGAGGGCCGCGAGATCGGGCGGGGCCTCTGCCGCTGGAGCAGCGAGGACGTGCGCGCCATGGTGGGCCTGGGCCGGGAAGAGATCCGGCGGCGGCTGGGGGAGGAGGGCGGGGCCGTGATCCACCGCGACCATCTGGTGCTGGTGGCCAGGGGCTAACCCGCCGGGCATGGCGACCTACGATCCGCCCTTCCTTCGTTGGCCGGGTTCGCCCTCCCATGCGCTTCAGCCGTTTGCTCAGCCAGCTACCCGCGGTGGGCGAAGCCAGTCCCCGTGATCTGGCCAACGATCCAGACATCCTGGGGGCCGACGCCCTGGAAAGGGCCCAGGCGGGCCAGCTCAGTTTCCTGGAACCAGGCCACGCCCCGGCGGCCACCCTGGACACCACCAGCGCGGCGGCGGTGTTGCTCTTTCCCGATCCCCACCTGCAGGATCTGGCCAGCGCCAGGGGCCTGGCCTGGGCGGCCGTGCCCCAGCCCCGCCTGGCCTTCGCCGAGGCCCTCGATGCCCTTTTCCCCCGCCAGCTCCCGCCCCCGGGGGTGCACCCGACGGCAGTGGTCAGCCCCGAGGCCCGGGTGTCCCCGGAGGCCCATGTGGGGGCCCATGGGGTGATCGGGCCCGGCTGCGTGGTGGCGGAAGGCTGCGTGGTGCACCCGGGGGTGGTGCTGGTGGCCGACGTGCGCCTGGGCAGGGCCTGCGAGATTCATGCCAACGCCGTGCTCCATCCCGGGGCCCGCCTCGGCGAGGGCTGCGTGGTGCACTCCGGTGCCGTGATCGGCTCGGAGGGCTTCGGCTTCGTGCCCACCCCCGAGGGTTGGCGCAAAATGCCCCAGACCGGGCAGGTGGTGTTGGAAGACCGGGTGGAGGTGGGCTGCGGCTCGATGATCGATCGGCCCTCCGTTGGTGAAACCCGCGTGGGAGCGGGCACAAAGATCGACAACCTGGTGCATGTGGGCCATGGCGTCACCATTGGTCGGGGCTGTGCCCTGGCGGCTCAGGTGGGCATCGCGGGCGGCGCCCGGCTGGGCCATGGCGTGATCCTCGCCGGCCAGGTGGGGGTGGCCAACCGGGCCACGATGGGGGATGGGTCGATCGCCTCCTCCAAGTCGGGCATCCACGGCGACGTGCCCGCCGGAGAGGTGGTGAGTGGCTACCCCGCCATCCCCAACAAGCTCTGGCTGCGCTGCTCCGCGGCCTTCGCCAAGCTGCCGGAGATGGCCCGCACCCTCCGTCAGCTGAAGGGCCAACGCGCCGACTGAGGGACGGTGGGCTGGAACCGGCTGGGTAGCCTCACCAGGACGCCCGGGTCGCCCGCGTCCCCCCTGCCCCTTCCACCCCCGTCTTCCTCCGATGACCACCCACCGGATCACCCTGCTGCCTGGCGATGGGATTGGGCCGGAGATCATGGCGGTGGCCCGGCGGCTCCTGGAGGCGGTGAGCCGCCGCCATGGCTTCCAGCTCGACTTCGCGGAACACCCCTTCGGCGGTGCCGCCCTCGATGCCTGCGGCGACCCCTTGCCCGCCTCCACCCTGGAGGCCGCCCGCGGGGCAGACGCGGTGCTCCTCGCCGCCATCGGCAGCCCCCGCCATGACGACCTGCCCCGGGAGAAACGGCCGGAAACGGGCCTGCTGGGGCTGCGCGCCGCCCTGGGGCTCTTCGCCAATCTCAGGCCGGTGAAGATCTGGCCCGCCCTCCTGGAGGCGAGCACTCTGAAACGCTCCGTGATCGAAGGGGTGGATCTGCTGGTGGTGCGGGAACTGACAGGGGGGGTGTATTTCGGCACGCCCAAGGGCCGGGTGGAGGCGGAGGGCCGGGTGCGGGCCTTCAACACGATGGCCTATTTCGCCGATGAGGTGGATCGCATCGCCCGGGTGGGCTTCGCCCTGGCGGCCGCCCGCCGGGGGGAGCTCTGCTCCGTCGACAAGGCCAATGTGTTGGACGTGAGCCAACTGTGGCGGGAACGGGTGGAGGCGATCCATGGGGAGTTTCCCGAGGTGCGCCTGAGCCACATGTATGTCGACAACGCCGCCATGCAGCTCGTGCGCGCCCCCCGGCAGTTCGACGTGCTCCTCACCAGCAACCTCTTCGGCGACATCCTCAGCGATGAGGCCGCCATGCTCACGGGCTCCATCGGCATGCTTCCCTCGGCCTCCCTCGGGGACGGCGGGCCGGGATTGTTTGAGCCCATCCACGGCTCGGCCCCCGACCTGGCGGGCCAGGATGTGGCCAATCCCCTGGCCATGGTGCTCTCCGCCGCCATGATGCTGCGGATCGGCCTGAAGCAGGAGCAGGCCGCGGCGGACCTGGAAGGGGCGGTGGATCGGGTTCTGGCGGCCGGCGCCCGCACGGCCGACCTCTGGAGCGAGGGGCTGGAGCGGGTGGGTTGCCAGGCCATGGGGGAGCGATTGGAGGCGGAACTCCTGGCCCAGCCCGTGGCCAGCTGACCGGATCCCCCCCTTCTGCAGGGGGAGGGACCGGCGACCTGCCAAACTCTCTGACGCCATCCCCACCTGTGTCCGATGTCGAAGCGTCACCCGGTTGTTGCTGTCACCGGTTCCTCAGGCGCGGGCACGAGCACCGTCAAGCGCGCCTTTGAACACATCTTCACCCGCGAAGGCATCGTGCCGGCCGTGGTGGAGGGCGACAGCTACCACCGCTACGAGCGGGGCCCCATGAAGGAGGCCATGGCCGCCGCGGTGTCAAAGGGCGAAACCTTCTCCCACTTCGGCCCGGAAGCCAACCTCTTTGAAAACCTGGAGGAGCTGTTCCGCAACTACGGCGAAACCGGCACCGGACTCCGCCGCTACTACCTCCATTCCACCGAGGAGGCCGCCGACCACAACGGTCGCCTCGGCACCGCCCTCGAACCGGGCCAGTTCACCCCCTGGGAGCCCCTGCCCGAGTCAACCGACCTCCTGTTCTACGAGGGCCTCCATGGCGGCGTGAAGGGCGAGGGCTACGACGTGGCCTCCTACGCCGATCTGCTCGTGGGCGTGGTGCCGATCGCCAACCTGGAGTGGATCCAGAAAATCCACCGCGACAATGCGGAGCGTGGTTACTCAGCGGAGACGATTGTTGATACGATTCTCAGAAGGATGCCCGACTACATCAACCATATTTGCCCCCAGTTCAGCCGCACCGATATCAACTTCCAGCGGGTTCCCACCGTGGACACCTCCAATCCCTTCATCTGTCGCAACATCCCCACGGCCGACGAGAGTTTTGTCATCGTCCACTTCCGCAAAGGGGCCAGGGAGAAGTGGGGGATTGATTTCACCTACCTCCTGGACATGATCCACGACTCCTTCATGAGCAGCCCCACCAGCATCGTGGTCAATGGGGGCAAGATGGGATTCGCCATGGAACTCATTCTCACGCCAATCATCCATCGCATGATTGAGGAGAAAAAACTCCAGGCCTGAGCATTCCCCCCCCCGGCCCCCCCTGTTGTGGTCTCAACGACCCTGGTTGACGCCCTTTCTCCGCCGCCGCCATGGCTGGAGTTCGCCATCCTGGCCACCCTGTTGGGCGCCTGCATGGGGAGCTTCCTCAACCTGGTGGCCTGGCGTCTGCCCCGGGAAGACTCGGTGGTGTGGCCCTCCAGCCACTGCACCCGCTGCGGCACCACCCTTCAGTGGTGGGAGAACATTCCGGTGCTCTCCTGGGTGGGGCTTCGCGGGCGTTGCCGCACCTGCCACACCTCCATCGGCCTGCGCCATCCCGCCGTGGAGGCCCTCTGCGCCGGCCTCTGGGTGCTGATGTTGGTGGCTCGGCCCCCTGGGCTGGGCAGCCTCCCCTCCCGGCCCTTGGTGGCCATCGCCGGCTTTGGGCTGGTGAGCCTGTTGCTGCTTCTGGCCCTGATCGATCTGGATCAGCTTTGGATCCCGGAGCCGCTCTGCCGCTGGGCCGTGGTGATGGGTTGGCTGGTGACGGGGGCCATCGGCTGGCTCCAGTCTCCCGAGGTGGGGCGCACCCTCCTCGCCTCCCATCTGGTGGCGGCCGCCCTGGGCCTCCTGGGTTTCGAGGTGTTGGGCCTCCTGGCGACCCGCCTGCTCGGGCGGCCCGCCCTGGGCTCGGGGGATGGGAAGGTGGCCGCCTTGTTGGGGGCCTGGCTCGGCCCAACGGGGCTTGCCCTGGCGGTGGTGATCGCCGTGGTCAGCGCCGCCCTGGTGGGCGTCCTCGCCCTGGCCACGGGCGCGGTGCGCCGCCACCAACCCATCCCGTTCGTTCCCTTCCTGGCCCTGGGCGGTCTCGTGCTCTGGGTCAGCGGACCGGGCCCCTGGCTGCGGCTGCTGCCGGGAACCTGAGGCGGGCTGGGCAGGCGGCCCCGAAAGGTTTTTTAATAAGGCCCAATCCCTCGACCTGGCGATCCTGGTCCCTGCCTCGTCGGGCCGTCGTCCTGTTCCTTCCCGCCCCGCCCCCCATGTCGCTCTTTGACTGGTTCGCCGATCGCCGCAAAACCCTGCCAGTGGCCCGCGGCAATCAGGTGCAGGAGCCGGAGGAGGGCGACGGCCTGTGGAGCAAGTGCCCGCGCTGCGCCCTGGTGATGTATCGCAAGGATCTGCAGGCCAACGCCAGTGTGTGCAAAGGCTGCGGATACCACCACCGCATCGACAGCGACGAACGGTTGCGGCTCTTGGTGGATCCGGGCACGTTTGAGGCTCTGGATGCCGAGCTGGCCCCCACCGATCCCCTCGCCTTCAAGGATCGGCGGAGCTACAGCGATCGGCTCCGGGATGCCCAGCAGTCCACGGGCCTCAAGGATGCGGTGGTCACCGGTCTGGGCCGTCTGGAGGGCCAACCCCTGGCCCTGGGGGTGATGGATTTCCGCTTCATGGGGGGCTCCATGGGGTCGGTGGTGGGGGAGAAGCTCACCCGCCTCACCGAGGAGGCCACCGCCCGGGCGGTGCCCCTGGTGGTGGTCTGCGCCTCCGGGGGCGCCCGCATGCAGGAGGGCATGCTCAGCTTGATGCAGATGGCCAAGATCTCCGGGGCCCTGGAGCGGCACCGCCGGGCGGGCCTGCTCTACCTCCCCCTGCTCACCCACCCCACCACGGGCGGGGTGACCGCCAGTTTCGCCATGCTCGGCGACCTGATCCTGGCCGAACCAAAGGCCCTGATCGGGTTTGCCGGCAGGCGGGTGATTGAGCAAACCCTGCGGGAAAAACTGCCGGAGGGTTTTCAGACGGCCGAATACCTCCAAGACCACGGCTTCGTGGATCTGATCGTGCCGCGCACGGAGCTGCGGGCGACCCTGGCCAACCTGTTGCGGCTCCACAGCCGCAGGGCCGTCCCGGCGCCGGTGGTGGCATGAGAGGCCTCCGTGGGATTTTGGCGGCGTTGGGGGGGCTGCTCCTGCTGCTGGCGGTGGTGGCGGCCCCGTCCGCGGTGGGGGCTGGTCCGGTGGTCTGGAACGAGGTGACGCCCACGGCGGAAGGCCGCCAGTGGTGGGATGGGGGCAGCCTGCGGCTGTCACGCCAAGGCCAACTCACGGTGCTCAGCCGGTTTCAACCCGCCCCTCCGACCGAGGAGAGCGGCGATGGCCAGGCCGCTCGCCCCCCCGCCGGCACCCTTTACGTGATGGAACTGGACTGCGATCAGGAGCTCTACCGCGACATCTCCGTCAACGGCTTGCCCCGCTATCGGGCGGAATGGCAGCCGGTGGCGGGGGATTCCCTGACCCAGGAAGTGCTGCGGGCCGCCTGCCAGGCGGAAGCTGACCGGCTGATCTCGGCCGCCCCGGCCCCAGGGGCGGAGGTGACTGGTGGCTGACCCGTCGGCCAGGCCCCTGCGGGTGGCCGTGGTGGGCCTGGGCTTCGGCCTCCAGGTTCACGTGCCCGCCCTGCGGGCGTGTCCCGGTTTGGAGCCGGCGGCCCTTTGGCATCCCCAACCCGATCGGTTGCGGGAGGCCTGCAAGGCCGTCAACCTCCCCGGCGCCCCCTCCCTGGAGGCCCTGCTGGCGGATCCCACCATCGACGCCCTGGTGGTGGCCACACCACCGGAGCCCCGGCTGGCCCTGGCCCGGGCGGCCCTGGAGGCGGGCAAGCATCTGCTGCTGGAAAAACCGGTCACCCTCTGCGCCGAGGACGGCGAGGAGCTGCAACGGCTGGCCCTGCGGCGGGGACTCACGGTGGCGGTCGACTTCGAATACCGGGCCGTTCCACTGTTTCAACAGCTGGCCCGCCTGCTCGACCAGGGGGTGCTCGGCACACCCTGGCTGGTGAAGCTCGATTGGCTGATGGGCAGCCGGGCCGACCCCTCCCGTCCCTGGAGCTGGTACTCCCGGGCGGAGGCGGGGGGAGGGGTGCTCGGTGCCCTGGGCACCCATGCGGCCGATCTGCTCCATTGGCTGGTGGGCCCGAGCCGTCAGGTGCGGGGGCAACTGAGCACGGCGATTCGGGAGCGGCCTCTCCCCGGGGGAGGGCCCATGGCCCCGGTGGACGCCGACGACATCGCCCTGCTGCAGTTGCAATTGGAGGGGCCCCATGGGGAGGTGGTGCCCGCCCAGGTGACGCTGGCCTCCGTGGCTCGCCACGGCCGGGGCTGTTGGTTGGAGCTCTACGGCCGTGCGGGCACCCTGGTGTTGGGCTCCAGCAGCCAGACGGATTACGTCCACGGCTTCCAGCTCTGGTGGGGGGAACCCGGGGAGCGGACCCTGCGGCCCCTTCCGGCGGATCCGGAGCTGGCCTTTCCCCGCACTTGGGAAGACGGCCGCATCGCCCCGGTGGCGCGGCTGATGGGCTGGTGGGAGCAGGCGATGCGGGAGGGGCGGCCGATGGTGCCCGGCCTGGCGGAGGCGGTGGCCAGCCAGCGGGTGTGCGATGCGGCGAAGCGGGCCCTGGCACCCACAACCGGGCCCTGACGTCGCTGGGGGTGGACCGGAGGGAGGGAGGCGCGCGGGGGCGGCGAGACGAAGGGTTGTGAAGAGACGGCGAACCGCATCCCAAAACACCTGGGATTTTCAGTAGCCGTTGCTACCATTTTCCCATCGTTGACCGGTGGGCGTCGTGGTCTCCACGGCTCCCACCGGCGGAAGTAGGGGGGCTTGATCCCCGCGAAGCAACGCGCCATCCCCACCTGTTGCGCATCAACAGTTCACCCAGGAGGCACTTCCATGTCCATCACCACGGCCCGTCAACTGGCCCGCCAGGCTGAAGAAGCCCGCCGCGCCGCCAGAGAACACGACTATCTCGTCACGGCCCTGCGCCGCGAACACCTGATCGACTGATCCGCTCCAGCCGATGGGCCCCTCGCCAAAGCGGCAACGGCTCCGGGCACCCTGATGTCCGCCCCAACGGTCCCGCCTAGGCGGGGCCTTTTTTTCGGCCAGCCGCCGGCCAGGAAAGGGAGGGGGGATCCCCTAGACTCCCGCCCAGACTCGGTGATCCCCGCATCACCGTCGCATTCCCACCCCCGAGGTTTTTCCCATGGCGCTCGTTCCTCTTCGGTTGCTGCTCGATCATGCCGCCGAGAACGGGTATGGCATCCCGGCGTTCAACGTCAACAACCTGGAGCAGGTGCAGTCGATCATGGAAGCGGCCCATGAAACCGACAGCCCGGTGATCCTCCAGGCCTCCCGTGGGGCCCGTCAGTATGCCGGCGAAAACTTCCTCAGACACCTCATTCTGGCCGCCGTCGAGACCTATCCCGACATTCCCGTGGTGATGCACCAAGACCACGGCAACAGCCCGGCCACCTGCTTCGGGGCCATCACCAATGGGTTCACCTCCGTGATGATGGATGGTTCCCTGGAAGCGGATGCCAAAACTCCCGCCTCCTACGACTACAACGTGCGCGTCACCAAAGAAGTGGTGGATGTGGCCCACTCCGTGGGCGTGAGCGTGGAAGGGGAACTGGGCTGCCTGGGCTCCCTGGAAACCGGCATGGGCGAAGCGGAAGACGGCCATGGCTTCGACGGCAAGCTCGACCACAGCCAGCTGCTCACCGATCCCAGCGAGGCCGCTGATTTCGTGGCCAAAACCAAGGTGGATGCCCTGGCCATCGCCATCGGCACCAGCCACGGCGCCTACAAGTTCACCCGCAAGCCCACGGGTGAAGTGCTGGCCATCAGCCGCATTGCCGAAATCCACAAGGCCATCCCCAACACCCACCTGGTGATGCACGGCTCCTCTTCCGTGCCCCAGGAGTGGCTCGACATGATCAACCAGTTCGGTGGCGCCATCCCCGAAACCTACGGCGTGCCTGTGGAAGAGATCCAGGAAGGCATCCGCAATGGCGTGCGCAAGGTGAACATCGACACCGACAACCGCCTGGCCTTCACCGCCGCCGTGCGGGAAGCCGCCGCAAAGGATCCTGCCAACTTTGATCCCCGCCACTTCAACAAGCCGGCCCGTGCCTACATGAAGAAGGTGTGCCTCGACCGCTATCAGCAGTTCTGGTGTGCCGGGAACGCCAGCAAGATCAAGCAGCGCGACATCAACTACTACGCCGCTCTCTACGCCAAGGGCGCCCTCGATCCCAAAACCGCCGTCGCGGCCTGAGCCTGGTGCAGTCCAGCTTCCTCTAGCCGAACGTTCTCGCCTCGTTTCTCTTCAAGGGCTCCTTCAGGGGGCCCCTTTTTTTGGCCTGGTCCCAGGGAGCGGGGATCAGCAGGCCAGGGGAGCGGGCATCAGGGCAAGGGGAGGGAGGGTTGTTGGCCGGGCTTGGACCAGAGGTCCGCCCCCAGGGCAGGGCTGGGAGTGGGGTCGCTGGTGCTCACCAACTTGTTCAAGGCGGTGCGGAGATCACGCTCCATCACAAAACGGCGGCCATCGGTCACCACCACCCGCACCAAGGTGGGCAGATTGTTGTTCTTGGATTGCAGATAGATCGGCTCCACATAGAGCAGACCCTCCCCGATGGGAAGCACCAGCATGTTGCCCCGAAACAGGCGAGAGCCCATGCGGTTCCAGAGACCAAACTGCAGACTGATCGCCGGGTCCTGATCGGTGAGGGCGGAGATCTGCTGAGGCCCAAGCAGAAGCCGCTGTTGAGGGAAGCGCACCAACAACAACTCACCGTAATTCGGTGGATCGTTGCGGGCGGCCAGCCAGCCGACCAAATTGGTGCGCTTGAGGGGTGTAAAGGGAAGCAACATCACAAATTCCGAGATGCTTTCGCCAGGAAGCTCCATGGTGACGTAATAGGGTCGCACCGCAACATTGCTGTTTCCATAGATCTCCAGAGGCACACTCCAGACATCATCACCGTTATAAAATGTTCTCACATCGGTGACGTGATAGCGCAACAATCGCTCGGATTGAATATCAAACTGTCTCTGGGGCACCCGGATGTGCCGCAGCAACGCCAGGGGCATCGCCTCGATCGGCTGAAACAATTCAGGAAACGCCTTGATCCAGGTCTTGAGGATCGGGTCGTCCTGATCACTCACGTAGAGCCATAATCTGCCGTCGTGCGCATCCACCACTGCCTTGACTGGATTGCGGAAATAGCGCAGTCCCTGGGGGTTGGGGTCGCTGTAGGGATAGGAGCGGCTGGTGGTGAAGCCATCCAACAGCCAATACTGGTGCTGCTGGCTGCGAAACCCCTTGCCATCCGGCACGCGAACGGTGACCAGGTAGGGCTGGCTTTCGAAGCTCAGGAACGGTGCCAAGGCCTGCAGCCGCTGGTTCACCCGGCGGCGCAGAAGCAACAGGGAGCGGGAGTTCAGGGATCCGGTGAACAGGAGGCGGGGCTCCCGCAGATAAATGGCCGCGGCAAACTTCTGCCACCCCTGGGCCAGGGAAACCCCCACCGTGCCGTCGTAGTGGGTGTAAACATTCAGATCCCCTTCGGGATAGGAGAACTCCTTCACCTTGGTGGGGGCAATCGCGTAGGGCGCCGGGCCCGAGGCGAAATAGAGGCTGGTCCGGCCGATGGGCAGGGCCTGTTGCGCCTCCGCGTCGCTGATGCCCAACTGGGGAATGCCCTGCACCCGCGCGCTGCGTCCCAGATCCTTCACCAGAAACAACGGCAACCCATCCGGGCCCGCGGCGTTCACGGGGGAGACCGTGAAGCCATGGCCATGGGTGAACACCAAATGCTTGTTGAGCCAGGTGCGGGACCCCTTGGGCAGGGCTTGGCTGTCCAACTCCCGGGCCGAGATCAACACCTGCTGGCTGGTGTCCCGCGGGGAGAGGCCCTGCAGGGGGTAACGATCGACCGCCGCCGAGGAAAAGGTGTAATAGAGGCGCAGTTGTTGCAGCTGGCGGTTGGCCGCCAACAGAGGTTCACTGTCCCAGAGGCGAATGTTGTCGAGGGTGCCGGGGGAGGAGGCCAGATCCGCCCGGGTCACCTTCTGCCGGGGCTCCAGGGTGAGGGTGCGCACCCGCTCCAAACCAAAGGCCTTGCGGGTGCCCTGGATGGTGCGCTGGAGGTAAGGGCTCTCCAGGCTCAACTCCCGCGGCTGCACGAGGAACCGCTGGGCCAGGGGCGCCAACACCCACTCGCTCAAGGGCACGCTGATGGTGCTGAGGGTGAGGGGAATGAGCACCCCCCGGCGCAACCACCCTTCCGGAATGGGCACCAAGAGCCCCGTCGCCGTGAGGAAGAGCAACAGGGACAGGATCAGCCGCAGCGGCAGGCGCACATGCAAATCCACCCAGCCCGCCCCGGCGGCCACGCCACTGCCCGCCACCATCAGGTCGAAGGGGGCCAGGGCATTGCTCACCCCGGCCGCCAGGGCCAGAACGGCCAACTGGGGTTGCAACACCTGCTGCTGTTGGCGGGACAGGCCCGGGAAGGCCAGGTCGGAGAGGCTGGTGCCCTCGCTCAAGGTCAGCAGCAGGCAGGCCGCCAGGCCCACCACGATCTGGGCAATGGCCACGCTGAGCAACAGGTGGATCGCCGGCAGCCGCAGAACGGTGAAGGAGAGATCCATCCCCGTCAACGGATCCCCTTCTCCGAAGGGAGAGGCCAACAGGGCCGGCAGCCAGAGGCTCCAACCCCGGGCCAGGGCCGTGGCGGAGGCGGCCAGGGCGGCGGTGAGGATGATCCGCAGGGTGGTGAGGGGCCAGAGGAACAGGGGCGGAATCAACAGGAGCATCGCCCCCAGGCTGGCGGGGTGGGGCCAGCTCTGGAGCACGGAAAAGCCCGTGATCACCTCGCCGCTGAAGGGGGCGGCGATGAGGTCGCGGGCCTGCACGAGCAGAACGATCAGGCCCACGCCCAACAGCACCATCAGGCCGATCAAGGTGAGCACGAGCCCCGTGCCCCCCAGGCGCAGGATCGGCCGAGGGGGAAGCACCTTGGTGGCCCGGCCCTCCCGCAGGCGCCAACAGCGTTGCAGCTGTTTCAGTTGCAACAGGGAGCCCAGGCCCAACACCAGGGCGAAGGCGCACATCTGCAACAGCCACCGCCGCAGCAGAACCGTTTGAAAGCCGAATTGGCCAAACCACTGCCACTCCACCAGCAGGCGACTCGCCAGGCCCAGGACCCCGGCGAGCACCAGGGCAAGGAGCACAAGACGGCGAAGGAACCGCCAAGACATCCGGGGAATGGGAGGAGCCACCTTGGAAGCGTAAACAGCGATGGAAGGGGCCTGGAGCAGGGCGCGCCTCGGCAGGGACGAAATCCCGACAGCCCAGATCGGATTAAATCGTCAACGCTGCCGCCGCTGTTAGCGTCGACCCAGATGTCGGCTTTGATGTGACGGTCAGCCTTGCACCCCCCAGCGTTCGTGAGCACACCTTCACCCACCTGCGCTGCAAGGAATGCGGCCAGCTCTACGACCCGGGCCCCCGTCACGTCTGTGAAGACGTCTGTTTCGGGCCCCTGGAGGTGGTCTACAACTACGACCTGATCCGCTCCCGGGTCAGTCGAGCCACCATTGAGGCGGGCCCCGCCTCCATCTGGCGCTACCGCGACTTCCTCCCCGTCACGGAGGATCCCATCGATGTGGGCACCGGCTTCACCCCCTTGCTCAAGGCCAACCGCCTGGCCCGGGCCCTGGGGCTGAACCAGCTCTACGTCAAGAACGACGGCGTCAACATGCCCACCCTCTCCTTCAAGGACCGGGTGGTGTCGGTGGCGCTCAGCCGCGCCCGGGAGTTGGGCTTCACCACCGTGAGCTGCGCCAGCACGGGCAATCTGGCCAACTCAACAGCGGCCATCGCCGCCCATGCGGGCCTGAAGTGTTGCGTCTTCATCCCCTCCGATCTGGAATCGGGCAAGGTGTTGGGCACGCTTGTCTACAACCCCATCTTGATGGCCGTGAAGGGAAATTATGATCAAGTCAACCGACTTTGCTCCGAAGTAGCCAACACTTACGGCTGGGGATTTGTCAACATCAACTTGCGGCCCTACTACTCGGAAGGGTCCAAAACCTTGGCCTATGAGGTGGTCGAACAGCTGGGCTGGCGGCTTCCTGATCACATCGTTGCTCCCCTGGCCTCTGGCTCCCTGTTCACCAAGATCCGCAAGGGGTTCCAGGAGTTTGTTCAGGTGGGCCTGGTCGACGACAAGCCCGTGCGTTTCAGCGGTGCCCAGGCGGAGGGCTGTTCCCCGATCGCCCAGGCCTTTCAGGAAGGGCGAGATTTCATCAAGCCCGTCAAACCCCACACGATCGCCAAATCCATCGCCATCGGCAATCCGGCCGATGGTCCCTATGCGATTGACATCGCCAATCGCACCGGTGGCAGCATTGCCGCCGTCTCCGACGCGGAGATCGTGGAGGGGATCAAATTGCTGGCGGAAACCGAGGGGGTGTTCACGGAAACCGCCGGGGGCACCACCGTGGCCGTGTTGAAGAAGTTGGTGGAGCAGGGCCGCATCCACCCCGATGAACTGACGGTGGTTTACATCACCGGCAATGGGCTGAAAACCACCGAGGCCGTGGCCTCCTCGATCGGTCAACCCTTCACCATCGAACCCCAACTGGCCAGTTTCCATGCCGCCTGGGAGCAGGCCGAACACTCCCATCCCCACGCGGTTTAGCCCTCCACAACGGGCCATCGCCCTCCCCGGGCCATCCGCACACTCCACCAGCTGCAAAACCCATCCTTCCATGGCCATTCAGGTTCTCATCCCCACCCCCCTGCAAGCCCACACCAACCACCAGGCCGCCGTCAGCGTGGAGGCCAACTCCGTGGCGGGTCTGATCACCTGCCTGGAAGAAACGTTTCCTGGCATGCGCGGCAGAATCCGCGATGAGGAGGGCAAACTGCGCCGGTTTTTGAACATCTACGTAAACAGCGAAGACATTCGCTTTCTCAACAACGACGCCACCCCCCTCAGCGATGGCGACGAGGTGAGCATCGTGCCAGCGGTGGCGGGCGGCTGAGCAACCAACGCCCTTGGGGCTTCGCCGGTGTGGCCGTGGCGCTGCACCGCCGGGCCCAGCCACCGGCCAACCCTGGAGGGGCCTAGCCTCCGCCCCATCCATTGATGTCATGGGGTCATGACCCTTTCACCGCTCCCCCCGGAGGTTTTGCCGGATGGCATGGCCCTGGCGTCCCAGGAGGCCTGGGACGATTCAGCCCTGATCTACGACTACCGCCAGGCCGCCAATCCGATCCGCAAGGGCCTCACCGAGCCCATTCCCTACCGGCAGTGGAGCCCGCCGCCGCTCACCGGCAGCCGCTCCACGATTTTGCCCCTCGATCTGAGCCAGGAGCTGGGCTGCGTCGGCCCCGCCACCAGCCCGGGGCTGGCTGCCCATTTCATGGAGCTCCACCCCGGCGATCCCCTGCGCCCCCAGGCTGCGGCCACCAGTTCCCTGTTCACCGTGCTGCGGGGCCGGGGCCGCTGCCGCGCCTCCGGAGGCGCGGGCGCCCCGATCTCCCCCCTGGAGTGGGGGGAAGGGGATGTGTTTGTCCTTCCCTACGGGATGTCCCCCGAGCTGGTGGCCCAGGAGCCCAGCCTGCTCTATTGGGTGCACGATGGGCCCCTGTTGCGCTATCTGGGGGTCAGCCCCGTGGAGGCCCGCTTCAAGCCTTGCCACTTCAGCGCCGAGCGGCTGAACGACGCTCTGGAGCGCCTGCAGGCCGATCCCACGGCGGCCCGGAGCAACCGCTTGAGCGTGTTGCTGGCCCACGCCGATTGTCCCGCCAGCCGCACCGTGAGCCACACCCTCTGGGCCATGGTGGGCCTGGTGCCCCCCGGCGCCAGCCAGCCCCCCCACCGCCACCAGTCGGTGGCCATCGACTTGATCGTGGATTGCCCACCAGGGTGTTACACCCTGGTGGGCACGGAGCTGGAGCCCGACGGCCAGATCCGCCAGCCGCGGCGGATCGACTGGGAGCCCGGCGGCGTGTTCGTCACCCCGCCGGGCCACTGGCATGCCCATGGCAACACCAGCGACCGCACTGCTCGCCTGTTGCCCATTCAGGACGCGGGCCTGCACACCTATCTGCGCAGCCTCGACATTCGTTTTTCCGGGGGACTAGCGGGTCAGGATTGAGGCAGGCGGCGTGGGGGTGGCGGCAGGGCGAGGACTGGGGGTGGAGGGCAGGGACACCTCGGGGTTGGCCTGCTGCCAGGCCTCCACATCCTTGCGGAAACTGTCGCCATCGATGGTTTCCTCCCGGATCAGGCGCTCCACCAGGTGGTCCATCAAGCCACGCCGGGGGGTGAGCACGGCCACGGCCGTGTCCAGGGCCTGGCGGGCCAGGCCCCTGACGACCGCGTCGATGCGGTTGCCCGTGCTCTGGGAGTAGTGGGGATCGGAGCGAATCCAATCGCGGCCGAGGAACACCTCGGCCCCATCCCCTTCCAGGGCCAGGGGCCCCAGGGGGGAGAAGCCGTAGCGGGTGACCATCTCTCGGCTGATGCGACTCACCATCTGCAGATCGCTGGCCGCCCCCTGGGTCACTTCGCTGGGGCCGAACACCACCAGTTCCGCGGCCCGCCCCCCCAGGATCACCACCAATTCGGCGAGCAGGTAGGCCCGGCTGATCAATCCCGAATCCAGGATGTCCTCATCGGGCACGGTGCGGGCAAAGCCCCCGACCCCCCCGGCCCTGGGCAGCAAGGTCACCTTGTCGAGACGATCGGCATGGGGGATCAGGCAAGCCAGGAGGGCATGGCCCACCTCGTGGTAGGCAATCAGGCGTTTCTTTGCGCTGTCCTGCAGGGGCGCCGCCGTCAGCCCCATGGTGATGCGTTCGAGGGCATCGCTGATGGCCCGATCATCGATGCGGCTCTCCTGCCGCCGGGCCGTGAGGATGGCGGCCTCATTGAGCAGGTTGGAGAGGTCGGCACCGGAAAAGCCGGGGGTGCGGGCGGCCCAGTCGGCCAGGGAAACGGAGGGGTCGAGGGGACGGGTGCGGGCATGCACCGAGAGGATGGCTTCCCGGCCCTTGCGGTCGGGGAGATCCACCACGATGCGCCGGTCGAAGCGACCCGGGCGCATCAGGGCCGCATCCAGCACATCCGGACGGTTGGTGGCGGCCAGGAGGATCACGCCGGAATTGTCCTCGAACCCATCCATCTCCGTCAGGAGCTGGTTGAGGGTCTGTTCCCGCTCATCGTTGCCCCCACCGATGCCCGCCCCCCGCTGACGCCCCACGGCGTCGATTTCATCAATGAAGATGATGCAGGGAGCCTTGGCCTTGGCCTGGCGGAAGAGGTCGCGCACCCGGCTGGCACCAACGCCGACAAAAAGCTCCACAAACTCCGAGGCGGCCATGGAGAAGAACGGCACGCCGGCCTCTCCGGCAATGGCGCGGGCCAAGAGGGTTTTTCCCGTGCCCGGCGGCCCCACCAGCAGCACCCCCTTGGGGATCTTGGCGCCAATGGAGGTGAAGCGTTCGGGCGTCTTCAGGAAGGTGACCACCTCCTGCAGCTCCTCCTTGGCTTCGGCAATGCCCGCCACGTCCTCGAAGCGCACGGGCACGGCCCCCTCGGGCTGCACCCGGGGCTGGCTGCGGCCAAAGCCCAGGGTCTTGTTGGCCACCTGGCTCGACCGGCGGATCAGCAGGGCCAGGGCCCCAAGGAGCAGGAAGGCCAACAACAGGTTGCCCACCAGACCCGCCATCGCTTCCTCCTGGCGCTCATCCCGCACGGAGAGGGGCACCCGGTGCTGTTCGGCGGTGCGCAGGAGGGTTTGGTTGTCATTGAAGATCGCCACCTCCGCCGTTCGGCCGTTGGTGTACGTGATGGTGGCCACCCGCTGACGGGGTGAGAGGAGCACCTCCCGCACCGCGCCCTGCCTGATGTCGTTGAGCATCTGGCTGTAGGAGGGCGGCGTGGGCCGGGTTCCACTGAGGCTGAATCCCCGCTGGGCGGGGGGCTCGCCATCACGCCGGGACCCCGGCGACGGGGCGGGCCCGGCCGGGGGACGGGTCGGTGCCACCACGGGTTGGGACGGAGCAGGAGCCGGGCTGGCGTCGCGGGCCGGGGTCTGGACCCCGGCGCTGCCCTCCTTCGACTCCCGGGTTGTCGCGGTCGTCCCGGGGCCTGGAACGGACGCGGTGCTGATCAGGCGTCCTGACTCTGGGATCAGCGCTCGAAGGGGAGGTGGCTGATGATCCACTGCTCAACTCAGGTGGGGATGATGCTAGCGATTTGACGGAAGGTCGCCCGACACGGGATGATCCCCGTTTGGCAAGGCGGGCGAAGCCATGGCAGTTCCCAAGAAGAAAACCTCCAAGGGCAAGCGCAACCAGCGCCATGCCCGCTGGAAAGCCAAGGCGGGCGACGCGGCCCAGCGGGCCATGTCCCTGGGCAAGGCCGTGCTCAGTGGCCGGGCGCGTGGATTTGAGTATCCCGTCGACGAAGCCGCCGAAGAGGATCAAGATTGAGGCTTGGGGGCCCTCAACTGCCGAGCTTGAAGGCCTCCAACACCAGGGCGAACACCACGCCGATTCGCAGGTTGTCGAGCAGCACCCAGCCCAGGGGAGGGCTGGCCGCCACCGTTCGGCTGCGTAGGCGCACCAGCAGTTCGTGGATCACCACCAAGGCCAACACCACCATCGGGCGGCCACCGGTCACCTTCCACAGCAACACCGACGACACGTTCTGCCCGAGGAAAATGCCCCCGAGCAGCGCCAGGGACGCTGCGCTCGCCGTGGCCCAGCGATCGCCCCATTGGGCCCGGAGGGTTTTCCCCCACCGCTGTTGCACCAGCTCCAGCCGGGTTTGTTGGGGCTGAAGGGCCATCAGTCCGCCTCCACCAGGCTCGCCAGCCAGGGCACCGTCACCCTGGCCTCCGGGCAAGGGGGCCCCAGCCAGACCCGTGGGGGCTGGCCCTCCTCGCCGAGGTGGTCCACGGCGGCCCGGGCTCCCCGCCACCAGCCAGGGGCCACCCCATCCCCGGCGGCATGCACCGCGCCGGCCTCGATCCCCCCGCCCACGCTGGCGACCGACTCCCCCAAGGTGAGCAGACAGGGGAGGGCGGCGGCCCTGGTCGCCGCCAGGCCCTGGGGGGAGTCCTCCAGGGCCAGCACGGCGGCGGCGGGCAGGTTGAGGCGTTCCAACGCCCGTTGGTAGCCCTCCGGGCTGGGTTTTTTCGCCGCCACATCCTCGCCGCAGATCCAGAACGCAAAAGCCGAGGCCCAGGCCGTTCCCTGGCTGGACAACAGGGCGGCCACCGCGGATCGGGAGCTGGTGGTGACCAGGGCCTGGGGCCATCCCCGGGCCGCCACCTCCGCCACCAGCCGTTTCACGCCAGGCCGCAGGGGCAGCTGCCCCCCACGGGCCAGATCGGCATAGGCGCGCTGTTTGGCGGCCATCAAGGCTTCAAGCTCGGCCTCCGCCAGGGGCGGTTGTTGCCGTTGGGCCAGAAAGTGGCGAATGCGCTCCCGCCCTCCGCTCACCGCCAAGAGGTCGCGGTAGGTGGGCCCATCCCAGTGCCAGGGCAGGCCCGCCTGGGCAAAGGCCTGGTTGAAGGCCTGGCGGTGGCCGTGATGCTCGGTGTCGGCCAAGGTGCCGTCCACATCCCAGAGCACCGCTTTCAACGCCAACGCCGCCTCCGCCGCGCAACGGGCCCGTGATGTGTGCCTGGAGGCTAAGGGATCCAGCGTCCACGGGGATGCGGGGGCACCAGGGAGCCCCCACAATGCGGGAAGACCTCACCCCGTGCGCCCGCTGTGCCCCTCTCCGCTTGGCGGCTTCCCGCCCCGCTGCCGGCCACCCTGGAGGAGACGAGCCACGGCCTGGCTCCGGAACTGTGGGCGGTGTTGTGCCGCCGCGGGTTGGGCGATCCAGTCGCCCTGGCCACCCTGCTAGACCCGCCAGAGCCCCCGGATCCCTACCTGCATTTCCCCGATCTGGAGCGGGCCGTGGCCCGCCTGGAGCGGTCCGCGCGCCAGGGGGAGGCCGTGGCCATCTGCGGCGACTACGACGCCGATGGGATGACGAGCACGGCCCTGCTCACCGGCCTGCTGCAGCGGCTGGGGGCCCGACCCCAACCGGCCATTCCCAGCCGTCAGGAGGAGGGCTACGGCCTGAACCCGGCCATGGTGGAGCGGCTGGCGGCCGAAGGGGTGGGGCTGCTGATCACGGTGGACAACGGGGTGAGTGCCCATGACGCCCTCGCCCGGGCCGCCAGCCTCGGGGTGGAGGTGATCCTCACCGACCACCACACCCTGCCGGAGGTGTCCCCCCCTTCCCTGGCCATCCTCCATCCCGCCCTCACCCCCCCAGACTCGCCCTATCGGGGTTTGGCCGGGGTGGGCCTGGCCTTTGTGCTGGCCTCCGCCCTGGCCCAGCGGTTGGCCCGGCGGGATGGCCTGGAGATGGCCCTGGAGTTGTTTTGCATCGGCACCATCGCCGACATGGCCCCCCTCCATGGGGTGAATCGCCATTGGCTGCGCCAGGGCCTGCCCCTGCTGGCCCGCACCCGCCTGGCGGGTCTGCGGGCCCTGATCCGGCTGGCCGGCCTGGAGGAGACCCCCATCGACGCGGAAGCGGTGGGATTTCAGCTCGCCCCCCGGCTCAATGCGGTCGGCCGGCTGGGGGATCCCCTGGTGGTGGTGGAGCTGCTCACCACGGCGGATCCGGAGCGGGCCCTGGAGTTGGCCCGCCAGTGCGACGCCCTGAATCGGGAGCGCCGCGACCTGTGCCAGGCCCTGGAAGCGGAAGCGATGGCCCTGTTGGATGCGGATGGTCCCCGGCGGCCGGCCTTCGTGCTGCTGGCCCAATCCCATTGGCACCATGGCGTGATCGGCATCGTCGCCGCCCGACTGGTGGAGCGGTTGGGGCGGCCCGTGGCCCTGCTCGGGGGAGATGGGCAGGGGCGCCTGCGGGCCTCCGTGCGGGCGCCCCGGGGCTTCGCCGTGGACGGGGCCCTGACCGCCTGTGCCTCCCTACTGGAGCGCCATGGGGGCCATGCGGCGGCGGGAGGGTTCACGGTGGCGGCGCACCAGCTCGCCACGCTGCAGGAACGGCTGGAAGCCTTGGCCCAGGCCTGGCTGGACAACCATCCCGAGGGCACCATGGTGGAGCCGGAGGCCCTGCTGCGACTGGAGCGGGTGGATGGGGGGTTCTGGCGCGACCTGCAACGGCTGGGCCCCTTCGGCGTGGCCCACCCCATGCCCCTCTTCTGGAGTGTGGGCTGCCGGGTGGAGGAGCAGAAAACCCTGCGGGGGGGGCACCTTCAGCTGCTGCTGAGCCAGGGTGGCGCCCGGGTGCGGGCCATGGCCTGGCGGTGGGATGGGGAGCTGCCCCTGCCCGCCCGGGTGGATGTGGCCTACCGGCTGCGCCAGGACAGCTGGCAGGGGGAACGGCGCCTCCAGCTTGACTTGGTGGCCGTTCGACCCAGCCACGCGGAGGAGGACGGCGTGGTGTTGCTCCGGGGCGATCGGCTGTACCGCTGCGCCCTGCAGGGGAAGGGTCTGGTGATCCGCAACGCGGCGGGGGACGAGCTGCGCTCCAGCCTCACCTGGGAAGGCTCCCGCGCCCAACCCCAGAGCGAGGGGGAACATCCCTACGTGCGGGCCTTGTTGGAGGAGGCGGCGATGGCTTTGGGCCTGGGGCGTTGAAGCCCGGCCGGTGTCTTGGGGAGTCAGAGCCCACTTCCCAAGGGGAACGGCCCATTGGTTAGGAGCCACGGCCGGTTAGAAACCAAAGCCGGTTAGGAGACACAGCCGGTTAGGAACCAAATTCGGTTGGGAGCCACAGCCGGTTTAGGAACCAAAGCCCATCCTTGAGAATCCCCAGCCCGAAGTTGATGGCTTCCGGAACCACAGCCGAACCTCCGAACCATCAACTGCTCGTGATGAAGACTCCTCCGACGAGGGCATCACCCAAGGGCTGAACCGTCCGCTCGGAGAAGGGCTGAACCGCCCCCTCGGAGGTCGAATCCTGGATCGGGGCCGCCGTTCAGAGGGCGCCGCGGCGATAGAACAGGATGAAGATCACCGCCGGACCCGCCAAGGTGATCAGCGCAAGCGCCAAAAAGTTGGAGATCAGATGAAAGTCGATGCCCATGCTGGTGGTCTCGCAGGCGGATGGCGTGCACGGTGGAGCCTAGGGCTTGCCCTGCCACCATCGCGGCCGGCTCCCGTGGCCTGTGACGCCTTGTCACAGGCCGCACCGCCCCAGGACGGAGCCAGACGATGAGCACCTGTGGTCCCCGTTGGCGCTGCATCGAGGGATGCGGCGCCTGTTGTCGCCTGGATCCCGACCTGAGGGCCGAGGCCCTGGCCCTGCTCAGCGAGGACCAGCGCCCGATCTACCTGGCCATGGTGGGAGCGGACGGCTGGTGCGTTCACTACGACACGGGGCGCCAGCGCTGTCGCATCTACGCCACCCGGCCCGACTTCTGCCGGGTGGACACGCTCCTGGCCCAGCTGGGCGCCGAGGGGCCGGAGGCCGACGCCCTGGCCATCGACTTCTGCCGGCAGCAGATCCGCAGCGAGACCGGAGGCCGTGGCAGGGTGATGCGGCGCTTTGAGCGGGCGCTCCGCCAGCCATGACCTCCCAGGATCCACCGTCGCCCTCCCCCCAGACGGACCCGCCTTCCCCGCCCACCACCCCCCTGCCCGCTCCCACGGGGGCGGGCAGCTGGCTGACGGTGTTCCTGAGCACAGCCGGCACCGTGTTTCTCGCCGAATTGGGGGACAAGACCCAGCTGGCGGCCCTGCTCCTGGCGGCGGAGTCGGGTCGGCCCCTACTGGTGTTCCTTGGCGCCTCCCTCGCCCTGATCTGCTCCAGCCTGGTGGGCGTGTTGTTGGGGCGATGGCTCTCCTCCCTGATGGCGCCCCAACAGCTGGAGCGGGCCGCCGGCGTGCTGATGGTGGCCCTGGGCCTGTGGCTGGGGCGCCAGGCCGTGCTCCAACTGGCGCCCACGGTCCTGCCCTCCCTGTCCTGACGCTTCGCGCACCATGCTCTCCCTCCTGGCCTCCACCTTTGCCACGGTTTTCCTGGCGGAGCTGGGCGACAAAACCCAGTTGGCCATCGTCAGCATCAGTGGCACCTCCAGCCGGCCCGGCGCGGTGTTTGCCGGCAGTGCCCTGGCCCTGGTGCTGGCCAGCCTGCTGGGATCAGCGGCGGGGGGATCGCTCACCCGCGTGATTCCCACGGATTGGCTGCAGCTGGCGGCCTCCGCTGGCTTTCTCATCCTTGGCCTGCGGCTGATTCTGCGCTCTAGCCAGGGCGACGCGCTGGCTCCCTCGGCGGTCGAAGCGGATGAGGTCCCGCCGGGTTCCTAAGATCCACTCTTCACGCCACGGTGCGTTGTGTCGCCCCACGGCCCGTTGTGTCGTTCCACGGCCCGTTGTGTCGCCCAACGGCCCGTTGTCTCGTTCCACGGCCCGTTGGGTCATTCCATGGCTGGACGTGTTGACCGCGGTTGACGAGTCCCGCCCTCTCCGCGCCCTGCTCCCACCTGTCTCCCTTGACGATGAAGTTCACGGTCTCCGACCTGCTTGACCAGTTGTCCACCAGCGAAACTCTGGCCCCGGCCCAGCTCGAAAAGGCCCTGGGGATCTCCGCGGCCGAGGACCAGCGGAAGATGCGCATCGGACTGGAGGCCCTTGAGCGCCTTGCCCTGGTGGAGCAGGGGGAGGAGGGGCTGCGCCGCTGCGACTGTCCCGACCTGATCCCGGCGCGGCTGCGCTGCTCCAGCAAGGGCTTTTGTTTTGCCCTGAGGGATGACGCTGGGGAAGACATTTACATCCGTGACCACCAGCTCAACCATGCGTGGAATGGCGATCGGGTGTTGGTGAAGATCACCCGGGAGGGGGGGCGACGCCGCTCCCCGGAAGGCAGAGTGCTATGCATCCTGCAGCTCCACTCCACGCGCATGCTGGGCCATGTGGAGCGGCAGGGAGAGCGGCTCGTGGCCGTTCCACTGGACGATCGCCTGCTGACGACCGTCGCGCTGCCGGAAACCGATGCCGTCCATCTCGAGCAGCGCGATGCCCATGTGGTGGAGGTGGAGATCGATCGCTTTCCCGTGGCCCAATTTGCGCCCGAGGGCCATGTGGCGCGCAGCCTGCAGGTGAACGTGGGGGACGATGCCGATCTCGAGCTGCTGCTGGTCAAGCATCAACTTCAAGAGGAGGGGGGGTCTCCCAGGTTGACCGTCAAGTCGCCCGTGGAGAAGGGGCGCGAGGATCTCACCGGACTCCCGACGCTGATCCTTAAACCGTGGCTGGCGGCCGATGCGCCGGCGATGCCAGCCCTGTCTCTGGAAGCCAGGGACACGGGCTGGCGCCTCTGGCTTCATGCACCCACCGTCGCCGAACGGCTGGGCCTGGCCACCGCTGTGGACTCCTGGATGCGAGAGCAGGGTGAAGCCTTCCCCCTGGGAAGGCGCTGGCGTCCTCTGTTGCCCCAGGGCCTGGCCAAGGCCTGCGCCTTCGCCCCGGGGATGGAGCAAGCCGCGATCTCCGTCGTGCTCGATCTGGGCCCGGATGGCGAGCTGGAGCACTACCGCTTCCAACTGAGTCGGGTGCGCCCGCTGGCCACGCTGGACGAAGCCGCACTGGACGCCTTGGCGGAACGCAAACCCAAGGCACGCACTCTGCCGGGAGCACTGAAAACCCTCAAAGGCCATCTGGAGCTCCTGGAGCGGATCGTGGCGGTCGGGGCACTGCTCAAGCAACGGCGCCTCGCGGCGGGCTCCATTGATCTGGATGTGCCCGCTCCTCCCCTGGAGGCGCTCGGGGATGCCCTGCGTCCCGGGCCTGATGCCGGCCGGGAGGGCTGGTGGGTGCGCCTGCCCGATGCCCATCCCGCCGCGATCCTGCGGGAGGCGGTGCTGGTGGCCAACCGTGCCCTCGGGCATCACATGTCCGCCCTGGGTCTGCCGGCGATCTTTGCCGTGAATCCCGCGCCAGACCCGGCCACGATCAATGAGGTCGCCAAGGCGGCCCTCGCGCTGGACATCCCCCTCGAATTGAGCAACGAAGGCAACGCCAGCGCGGCGGAGCTGGCGTCCGCCTTCGCCGACACCGACCGCAGCCGCGTCTGGCAGCAGCAGATCCGCGACACCCTGGAGTGCACCCAGCTGAGTGATCAGCCCGGTGCACATGCCCTGGCTGGGGATCCGATCGCCGTTGCCCCCTGGACCTGTCCCAGCCTGCACTACGCCGATCTGTTCAACCAGCACCTGCTGGTGACGCTCCTGACCGAAGGGAAAGATCGCCCCACCGTGCGCCACAAAACCAGCGTGGACCTGGCCTCCGACGCCTCCCACGGCGCCATCGACTGGCCCCTGCTCACCCCAACCCAGCTGGGCCCCTTTGAAGACAGCCTGCGCCACGGATTGGTGTTGCGTCTGAATGGGCGGCGGCTGGTGGTGGCGGAATTTCAGGCGGATCGCCTGGCGATGGCCCAGGCCCGTAGCGCGGAACCCTCCGTGGGACAGACCCTGCAAGGGGTGATCAGCGGCGTACAGAGCTACGGCTTCTTCGTGGAGGTGCCTCCTTCCATGGTGGAAGGCCTGGTGCACGTCAGTTCCCTGAAGGATGACTGGTATGAATACCGCTCACGCCAGAGTCAATTGGTTGGGCGCAAGGGCCGTCGCACCTACATGGTGGGGGATCCTGTGGAGGTGGTGATCGAAAAAGTCGACGTCTTGCGCCATCAGATTGATCTCTCGGTGGTGTTGCCAGGGGTTGGGCCGGGTGAGCCAGGCGAGGCCGACGATGGGGATGGGGATGGCGATGACGAGGCGGCCAGCTGAGCGGCATGTCCCCTTCCTCCCCAACGCTGCCGATCGTGCTCGCGATGTCGGGCGCGTCGGCCCAGCCCCTGGCCCAGCGGGCGCTGGAGTTGCTGCTCCAGGCGGATCTGCGGGTGGAGGTGGTGACCAGTCGCGGAGCCATGGGCGTCTGGAGAGCGGAATTGGGGGTGCAGCTGCCCTCCGATCCACGCTCCCAAGAAGCGTTTTGGCGGGCTCGCACCGGCTGCGCCAGCGGCTCCCTGCGCTGCCACCGCTGGAATGATC
>JBKDSY010000015.1:0-7346 GCA_046340755.1 Cyanobacteriota bacterium | reverse complement strand
GGTGGGGGATGGGGAGGACACGGAACTGTTGGATCTGCTGGCGGGCGATGGGGTGTTGCCCAACGAGATGGTGGATGGGGAATGCCTGAAGGGAGACCTGCGGGCCCTGGTGGACCAACTGCCCGATCTGCAGGCCCAGGTCTTGCGCATGCGCTACGGCATGGATGGGGAGGAGCCCATGAGCCTGACGGGCATCGGCCGGGTGTTGGGCATCAGCCGGGATCGGGTGCGCAATCTGGAGCGGGAGGCCCTGGCGGGTCTGCGCCGTCGCAGTTCAGCCATCGAGGCCTACATGGCCAGCTGAGGCAAAGGGGGGCCATCGGACCGCTTTAGCTTTGGAGCGTTCGTTGTCGTCTTGCCATGGCAGGGGAGCCCGACCAAGTCGACGGGGCGGCCGGTGGCCCACCGGAGCCCGCGGGCACCGACGAGATGCTCACCCTCTTCCCCCGCTATGTGCTGCGGGGCACCCTTCCCCCCCTGTTGTTGGCGTCCCTGCAGGAGCTGGCGGCGGAGGTGGTCGCCGCACCGGATCGCAGCCCCGACGCCTCCCAAAAGCTCGCCGGCCAACTGTTCCAACAGCGGGAGTTGCATCCCGCCCATCCGGCGGCCCGGGAGCTGGGCCAGCAGGTGATTCTCCCCGCTTGCGACCGCTGGATCCGCCATGTCATGGAGCGCCAACCCCCCCAGGACCGCGGCCCCTGGATCCCTGGCCGCTATGGCCTAAGGCTGATTGATCTTTGGCTGAACGTCCAGCGGGCGGGAGATTACAACCCCACCCACACCCATGGCGGCAGTTTCTCGGGTGTGCTCTTCCTGCGGGTGCCGCCCCAGATCACCGGTGATCGCTTCGATGGCCAACTCTGCTTCCATGGCCCGGAGGAATGGCAGATCCAAACCTTTCGCACTGGCATGGCCCACTACGTCCTGCCGGTGCCCGGAGAGTATTACGTGTTTCCGGCCTGGCAGCCCCATTCCGTGGCCCCATTCCGGGGCGAGGGGGAGCGTTGGTCGGTGGCCTTCAACGTGGTGGCTCTTCCCCAGGCGCCCCCACAGGTTGCCGCGGATCAGGAGTCAGCGGGGTCTGTCGGGAATGTCTCCCTCTCCACGGCGCGCAGGCGCCCGGGGGGATTTGGCTGAGGGCGGTTGGGGGGGAGGCGGCATGCATGGACGGGGGCTTCAGGGGATGGTGGTTTGCCCTGGCTGAAGGAGCCCCACCCGCCGGCGTAGCTCCCGGTGAAGCTCCTGGATGCGGGGATGGTCAGCCAGCTCCCGTAGCACCACTAGCGCCAAGGCATGGTCCAGCCCTAGGTCGAAGTCGATCGGGCGGAGGGCCGGTTGGTGCGCCAGGGTCAAGGGGGAGGCATAGGCAAGGGTGTGACCATCGGCTGTGCGCCCTTCCCAGTGCTGACTCCGGTGGTGGCTGAGACGCCGGGGGTCGCGCCAGAGGCCATGGGACCTCAGGAGAGCCGCGCTGGTGGGATACCAATCTTCATCCAGGGCCACGCTCGGGAAGGGGGATAGGTCGTCAGCGGTGAGGCCCTGCTCGCTGGCGAGGGGGTGGTTGGCGCTGGCCACGAGCCGCAGGGGGGTGCGGTGCAGCTCCATCACCGTGAACGTCTGCTGGGGGTCGTCAGGGAGATCAATGGCGCTCGTGCAGATCCAGGCGTCGATCACCCGTTGCTTCAGGAGGTCAAGGGAACGGGGTTGATTGATGGCGTCTGCCCGACCCAGCACCCATCCCGTTGGGGCTGGATCCGCCAACAATCGGCTGGAGAGGGCACCTGCCTCCAGCCGGAGGTTGGCCTTTTCCGCTAACCGACTGGCCTGGTGGAGCTGGCGCTCCAGGGGCAAGTCTTCGGACTTGCCCCCCACATGCCATTCCCCCCGGACCTTTTGCAGCGTCAACCCCAGGCGTCGGCTCACCTGGTGGGCGGCGCGGCAGACGGTGGGTTGGCTGAGGGCCGTGATCCGACCCGCATGCTGCCCGTTGCACACCCAAAGCAAAACGTCGAAGGCCTCTAAGCGGGCGGGGACGATCATGGCACTCTCTCCAGTGAGAAGATGGTGTAAAAGTGGTGGAAATAAATATAGCCTTAGGCTGCCATTCCCGTTGCTAGAAGTGGGAAGATGCAGGGGACTTTTCGCGAATCGATGGTGGTTGCGCCTTTTGAGCGTTCGCGAGGTCAGCCGGCAGGAAGACGAGCCGCAACCTTTCCGCGAAGCTGCCCTTGGCATCAGCGAGGTCCCCGTTTGTTGGACGACGGGCGCCTTGATGGTGTGAGCACGAGCTCCTCTTGCTGCAGGCAGGGAAAGTATCGTGGTTATGTTGGCGTTTTGAAATATAAATGGACGATCCTGTTGCGCGCCCTTCCTTGTTCCTGCGCCTAGCAACCTATTCAGAGCCTGGACATGTTGTTCTTGGCACTCTTTGTGACCGCTCTCCTCTGAACCAGAAGGCCATTGCAGCCGTCACCTTGTTTGAAGCAAGATCTGCGAGCCAATTCTCTCCTGGTTATGTCGTTTCGACATTCAGGCGACGTCCACCAATTGTGGCAGTCGCCCAACTGGTATCGTGCCGAGCATTCGCTCAAGGAATGGATTGATGTTTCATGGTAGATTTGAAAGGACTACAGGTTATTTAGAGGCCTGTACCGATGGAAGCATGCTTCGTGCTGAATTGTTCTTCCCGGTTCACGTATACACTTTTCGGTTTGTATGGACAACTCTGATCAAGCCTACCTGGTGCCATCTGGATTGAACGCTACCAGCAGAAACACCCGGTCCCAGTTGATTCCCGATCTTTTGGTGGGGGCGCTTTGTCTTGTTAGTCTTGGCTTGAGCATTCTTGAGTCTCGCTTAAATGTGGATGCCCATCACTGGGGACTGATGTATAGCAATGCTACGGATCTTAATCTCGGCATGCTGCCGTATAAAGAATTTTTTATCCAATATGGGTTCTTGACCACCTGGATACATTCATTGGCCTTGAGATTATTTGGAAATGCCATTGCCTCCGTTGGCATCATGACTGGCATATTTTATGCCGCGAATCTCTTCCTCTCATATGTTCTGTGGCAAAAGATTCTAAACAAGTGGCTGTCAGTCCTTTCTGTGTTGTTGATGTTCTTGCTACATACTCACATTACTTATCCATGGTCAAACTATCTTGCTTATTCATTCCTGTTGTTAAGCCTCGTTTGCCTGGTTCATGTGCCTCCGAAAAAGTCATGGTATTTTTTGGCGGGATTATTTTGGTCGTGCAGTGTTCTTTGTCGTCAAACATTTATCGTTTTCATAGCACCATTTGGAATCTATTTTCTGTGGAAACTTCTTGTTTTTCCAGGATCAAGGAGGGCGATTTTCGGGAAACAAATTGCCTTTTTTGCAGTTGGCTCAGCGCTTGTATTTGCAAGTTTTTTTCTTTTCTTGCTGAAAATTGATGCCTTGCAAAATTGGTATCTTCAGTCCGTGAGAGTGGTTAACCTTTATAATTATGGAGTCGGCGCAGGGCTGTCTGGCAAGGCTGTATTTGTGTTCAAAAATATAATTAATTCGGCAGTGAGTCTGAGTGATGCCCGATTAACCATGTACTCTCTGATTTTCATTGCATGTGTCATTATTCTTTTGATGGTGGCGTCTGGTACGGCTAACCTAGCTCGGTTCGGGCGCCTGGGTGCATGGTCTGCATCCATCGAGACCGAGTCGGCATTATTGATTTATTCCTTGACCGTGATTGTGGGTTTTTTCCAGGCGATGCCAACGTATGAACTGTGGCGTCTGCAGAGTTCTTCGTCCTTGGGTGTTGGAGTGGTTGTTTTTTGTCTGAATCAGTTCCGACTCCGGCATCTAAATAACGTCTCTCTGAAATCATTGCGGCTCAGTCGCTTCAATATGTTCATCGTATTGCTGTCGATGAGCATTGTAATTACTATGGCGCTAGCATATTTACAGCCTTGGGCTAAATTTTCCAGGGTTGCCGCTGGCGGCCAACCCAAGCGGGGTGGGCTGGCAAAATTGATGAGTGGATCATTAAAATCACCTCCCGAAATTCCGATTTTCAGAGGTAAGCTATACAGTGGAGAGGTCATAAACTACTACGAGGAAATTAAGTCAGCGATGGATCAATACAGCTCAAAGTTGGCCTACGTGGTGAATTTTACTATGGACTCAACTGTCCCCTACCTCACCGATAAGGTCAAGCGACCCCATCGATCACCCTTTTACATAAGAAGTTTTGGTAACAGCGTTTTCCCCGATGAACCCAAGGTGATTGATCGGTTGATCGACGACGGAAAAGTCATCATTGTCGCTCCAAGCAAAGAAGACATTCCCGCTTCATATTGTATTGTTCTGCAAAAGGATTCGCCCCGCCTGACCTTCGTGGCTGTCCCCCGTGCTGTGGCAAGCAACTGCAAGGTTTCGTAGAAAGTCTCCTGCAGTGGATTGGCTTTCAGCGTCCCAGAGCAACCAAAGGAGTTTGGGCCGTCACTGATCGCCCCTGAAGCCTGACGGCTTCGGCTGATCTCCATCAGGCTGCTGCTTGCGCCAGACTCCGCCACCCCGCGAAGATCACCATTGCCTGGACCCGCACTCCCCGCACCGATCCCACCGGGATCGATGTCCTGAACGGACTGGGAACCGACGCGCCGGAGCTTCGCCAGCGGCTGCTGGCCTGGTGGGAGTTGAATGGCCGCCACGCCATCCCCTGGAAGCTTCGCCCCGACGGCAGCCGGCCCGCCGCTGGTGAGGCCCTCGATCCCTACGGCGTCTTCGTGGCCGAGGTGATGCTCCAACAGACCCAGTTGCAGGTCGCCCTGCCCTACTGGCGGCGCTGGATGGACACCTTGCCTGATCTGGAGGCCCTGGCCAGGTCGGATGGCCAAACCCTGCTGCGGTTGTGGCAGGGCTTGGGGTATTACAGCCGTGCGAGGCGCCTCAAGGAGGGGGCCAGGCTGTTGTTGGCGGGGCAGGCCGACTGGGATGACTCGGATCCTTGGCCGCGCACCCTGGCGGGCTGGATGGCCCTGCCGGGCATCGGCCGCAGCACGGCTGGAAGCATCCTCTCCTCGTCGTTCGACCTGCCCGCCTCACTGCTGGATGGGAATGTGCGCCGGGTGTTGGCTCGGTTGATGGCTCACCCTCGCCCCCCAAGAGCCCAGGAGCGACTGTTTTGGGCCTGGAGCGAGGAGCTGCTCGACCCCGATCGACCGCGAGCCTTCAACCAAGCCCTGATGGATCTGGGGGCCACGGTGTGCACCCCCCGGCGGCCCCGTTGTCCCTCCTGCCCCTGGCAGCCGGCCTGTGGGGCCTACGCTGGCGGAGACCCCACCCGCTACCCCGTGAAGGAGTCGGCCCGGCCCGTGCCGTTTCAGGTGATCGGCGTTGGCGTCGTGCAAGACGAGCGAGGGCGGGTGCTGATTGACCAGCGCTTGGAGGAAGGGTTGCTTGGGGGGTTGTGGGAATTCCCCGGCGGCAAGCAGGAACCGGATGAGCCCATCGCTGAGACGATCCGCCGGGAGTTGCGGGAGGAGTTGGCGATCGAGGCCGATGTGGGCGAGGAGCTGATCACGTTCGAGCACGCCTACAGCCATAAGCGGCTTCGATTTGTTGTTCACCTCTGCCGTTGGCGCTCGGGCGATCCCCAGCCCTTGGCGTCCCAGCAGGTGCGCTGGGTGGCGCCTGCCGAACTGGAGTGTTATCCCTTTCCGGCGGCTAACGCGCGCATCATCGCGGCCCTGCTTGCCCATTTGGGGGCGGGAAGCCCCTAAGCCCGGGCGGTTCGGTGGACACAGGTTCTGTATGACGATGCAGCTGAGGAGTCGACCCCTGGCCTTCCCATCCTTGCCTTGGCTGCTCTTGATGGCGGCAGTTGCGGCCTGCTTGCCTGTTGCCCCTTCGCATGGGCAGGCTAATTTTGATGATGACCGGGTTCTGCTTCAAGGATTTTATTGGGAGTCATACCGTTATGGACATCCAAAATTTCCCAACCACGGTGGCCCGCCTTGGTATAGCTTTGTCACCTCAAAGGTTCCCGCAATTGCCGCAGCCCGCTTTGATTTGATCTGGTTGCCATCGCCAGCCAATGCCGGTGATTCCAGTGCGGGATACAACCCGCGGCACTACACCAACTTGAACAATAGTTATGGCTCCACACGTCAGCAAGCCACACTGCTGAACACCCTTTTGGCTGCGGGGGTGGAGCCGGTGGCTGATGTGGTGATCAACCACCGAGATGGCTCCAATGGCTGGGTGGACTTTCAGGATCCACCATGGGGAACACAAGCCATCTGCCGAACGGACGAGGCGTTTACGAACCCTGCTTCTGGGGTCACCAAGTTGCCGGATTCTCAGCGTGGGGATTGCGAAGAAAGTGTCAGCTATCGACCTGGCGGCACGTTCAATTATGAAAGTTTTCGTGATATCCATCATGGCAACCCACAAGTCCGGCAGGCGATCTTTGCCTATTTGCTCAGGCTGAGAGCCATGGGGTATCGGGGCTGGCGCTATGACATGGCGCATGGATATGCTGCGAAGTGGATCAGTTGTTACAATGCAGTTACGCGGCCCACCTTTTCTGTGGGTGAATATGACTGGGATCGGCAGGGTGAGATGCGCGGCTGGATTTGGGCTTCTGCTGTCAATCCCGGCATCCAGGGTCCTGATCGCATGCGCGGCTCCAGTGCAGTGTTTGACGTCCCAACCTTTTTCCTCCTCAAAGGGGCCATCAACGCAGGGAAATATACTGATCTCTATGGGGATCACCTGGCTGCGGGCTTGATCCGAGATGCCACGGATTCACTGCCGTGGAAGCAAAGGGCGGTGACCTTTGTGGAAAATCATGACACAGGTTATCGAACCCGGGAAAATGGCATGCCGGAGGATGGTCACGCCTCTGACAGCTTTCTCAAGGGCTGGCCCGTGGAGCAGGCCTACGCCATGATCCTGACCCATCCGGGTGTGCCTAGTGTGTATTGGAAGCACTATTTCGAATGGGGAGATGATCTTCAGAACAAGATCAAGGCTCTGATCAATGCTCGCAAGGTTGCAGGGGTTCATGCCGGTAGTGATCTTTATCTGCAGACCAATGCACGCCAGGCTGGTGTCTATGCGGCGGCTGTACGAGGTCGCAACGGAATGCTTTACGTCCGTGTGGGCGGAAGTGAGGACCAATGGCAGCCGTCTTTCTCCAACTACAGCAACTACCGTGAATATGCACGCGGGGCTGGATGGCAGGTTTGGGTGCGGTTGCCAGGCAATCCCCCAGTCCAGTTCGCACCCCTGCCTTCCGCGCTGCCAACTCCCTCCACCTCCCAAGCCCTGCCAGCCCCCCTGCCGCCCCAGTGCCA
>JBKDSY010000014.1:0-12652 GCA_046340755.1 Cyanobacteriota bacterium | reverse complement strand
TTCGTTATTCACATGTCGCGCAGTCAAAAGCTGGTGCAACCAAACGGGATACGATCACGGATTTTCAGCTTGGTGCGGACAAGCTGGACCTCAGATCCATTGATGCTAATTCCCTCTTGTCGTTCAATCAGGCCTTTTCGTGTCTGGGTGAAAGTTCTACATTTACGAATGCGGGTCAACTTCGATATGAACTCGGAGGAGGTAATTTGTTCCTCTTCGTCAACACATATGCCAACCTGGCAACATCTGAATTTTAAATTCAGATGAATGGCCTGGCCTCCATCGCTGCGTCAAGTATTTTGATGTAGTTCATCGGCCCATTGTTGAGTCAGCCTGAAACACCACACCAGGTGTTTCAGGCTTTTTGCTGGCAAGGTTGCGTTTGCTTCTCAATCCATGGACTGATGTGTTCCGCGATAATGAAGTTGGCCGGCCAATGAGCGTGATGCGAGACAGCTGAGACCGGCGGTGATCCCTCGAACACTCAGCTATGGCGTTCCATCCCAAAGGGGTGCGCTCTGCCCGTGTCGTCTTCTCACCGTGACGACAACCCTGAAGCAACCGGGACGAGACGTGATGGCATTTCTCGTTGAGGCATGGGAAGCGCACAGGACTGGCCAGCCCGAACCCAGCCTGCTCCCCCAGCGCGCCTGAATCCTTCCAGAGCGGGCAGAACAGGTCTGAGGCGAGTGGTTTTCAAACCACTCAGGCCTGAAGCCAGGAGGGAACTTCTCCGCTCAGGTGGTGATGCCACGGTGCAGCCGGTGTTCCATCACCCGCGGCGTGATCGGCGGACTCTCAATTCCCTGATGGCCCAGGGGTTCTGGATCGTCTCCATCGACAAGGTGCCGCAGCGGCGGCAAGCCTCGGGGTGGTGGTCCATCACCTCATCCACCTGCTCGATCGGTAGCGGCCCAGGCCCGGATCCAGGGTAGCCAGGCCCATCGCAGGAAGGCGGTGCGTTGGTCGCTT
Source organism: Cyanobacteriota bacterium (assembly GCA_046340755.1). GTDB lineage: Bacteria > Cyanobacteriota > Cyanobacteriia > PCC-6307 > Cyanobiaceae > Cyanobium. The sequence continues at coordinate 11,680 of JBKDSY010000014.1, read as the reverse complement.
GTTCTGGTTTCTGATCCTTGTCATGTGGCTGGTGTATGGATTCTTGGCGGAGACAAGATGGGTCAGTAGCTTAAGGAAGGCTCCTTCTGAAATAACCCCCCCACCCATTTTGTTCCTCGATCCATGACCAGAGTAAAAATCTGCGGCAACCGATCCTTTCGGGATGTGGAGATTGCGGTTCGTTGTGGTGCTGATGCCATTGGTTTGATTGTGGGCACGAAGTTTGTGTCGGAGGATGAGATCTCGGCGGGCCTGGCAAAAGAGATTGTTGCTGCGCTGCCTGCGTTTGTGACCAGTGTTCTTGTGACCCATCTACAAGGGTGTTCAGAGATTCTTGATCTCTACCATATGGTGTTGCCAGGGGCGATTCAATTGCATAATGATCTGAGCCTGGATGTGATCAAGGAGTTGCGATTCAGGATTCCCCAAGTCAAGCTGATTAAGGCCATCCATATTCTTGATGAGTCATCCATTCAGGAGGCTCTGTCGTTTTCAAGCGATGTTGATGCGTTACTGCTGGATTCTCGGACTGCCAACAGAATTGGTGGCACCGGGATGACCCATGACTGGTCCGTGAGTCAACGCATCGTTTCTCAGATCAAAACGCCCGTGATTCTTGCCGGTGGTCTGACGCCTGCCAATGTGAGGGAAGCCATCCAAACGGTGAGGCCATTTGCGGTGGATGTGAATTCAGGTGTTGATGATGAGAACGGTGAAAAAGACCCCGAAAAAGTCCATCACTTCATCCAGAAGACGCGTGATATTCAGTCATGAGGGAGAACCTTCTTCGGCGGTTGCGGGATCACTCCTTCACGGCAGAGAGAGCACTCGTCCGCCAGCGGAATGACTGAACCGCAAGCCGCAAGCGGAATTCTTCAACCGCCAGTGGAATGATCCAACCGCCAGTGGAATGATCCTACCGCCAGTAGAATGATCCTACCGCCAGCGGAATCACTCCACAGGCAACAACACTTCATCTTCATCCCCCTCCCTGCCCCCATCCAAACGCGCCCGGCGCCCCGACGGCGTTCCCCACCGCCCCTGACTCCAGAGCAGGGCCAGCAGAAAAGCGGCAAATTGCACCACCACCACGCAGGGGCCTGAGGGCAGGTTGGTGAGGCCGGAGCCGAGCAGGCCCACCACGGCGCAGCCGCCGCCCAGGAGGGAGGAGGTGAGCACATAGGCGGGAAAGCGTCGACTGACCAGGCGGCTGGAGCAGGCGGGAAACACCACGAAGGCACTGATCAGCAGCACGCCCACCGCCTTGATCGAGGCGGCCACCACCAGGGCCAGGAGCATGATGAAAGCCAGCCGATGCCAGCCTGTTTTGACGCCACAGGTGGTGGCCAGATCGCCATGGAGCGTCAACAGGATCTGGGCCCGGAGGGTGGAGACCAGGTAGGCGGTCGCGCCCACGGCCAACACCCCGATCAGGGCCAGATCGGGCCAGCTGATGCCGAGGATGTCGCCGAAGAGCAGCTGTTGAATGCCGCCCCGGTAGGTCTCCACCAGGCTGAGGGCCACCACCGCAAAGGCGAGGGAGCTGGAGTAGACAATGTTCAACAGGGCGTCGGCCGGCAGGCGGCTGCGCTCCACCAGGGCATTCACCAACAGGGCGAAGACCACCGCGAAGGGGATCAACACCAGGGTGGGGTTGACGTTGAGCACAATGCCCAGGCTGATGCCCAGCAGGGCGGAATGGCCCAGGGCATCGCTGAAGAAGGAGAGCTGGCGCAACACCGCGAAGCTTCCCAACAGGCCCCCCAGGCTGCCGGTGAGCACCCCGCCAAGCAGGGCCCGCTGCATGAACGGCTGGCTCAACACCAAGGCGAGGGCGGATGGATCAGCCATTCATCCCCCGAAGGCGCGCACCAGGTTGTCCACATTGCGGCGCATCACCCGCACGTAGGTGTTGGGGTCTTGGGCCGCTTCGGCGCTGCCGGTTTCCATGGGGTCGAACAGGCTGATGCGCACGCCCAGGTCCTGGGCAAGGGCATTGAACGAGCGCTGGCCCTCCTGGGGTTCACTGAGCAGGGCCTTGAGGTCGCTGCGTTTCACCTGGGCGGCCACCCGCTGCAGGTCGGCCGGGGTGGGGTTCATCTCGGGCACATCCACCAGAAACTCCGCTTTCAGGCCGTAGCGCTGGGCGAAATAGGGGGCCACATCGTGGAAGGCGACGAAGGTTTTGCCCCGGTAGGGCTGGAGCTGGCGGGCGATGGCGCTGTCGAGCTGGCGCAACTGGGCGGTGGTGGCGGCGGCCCGTTGACGGTACCCCTCGGCGCAGCCCGGGTCGGCCTGGATCAGGCCATCGCGGATCGTGGCGACCTGTTGGGCCGCCCGCTGGGGGTCGAGCCAGACGTGGGGGTTGACGGGGCCATGGTCGTGGCCATGGTCATGGCCGTGATCATCGTCGTGGCCCTTGGCGTCGGCTTGGCCGGGCACCTTTTGCGGCGCTTCGAGCAGGGGCACGCCGCGGCTGGCATCGATCACCAGCAGCTGGGGGTGGTCGGCCGCCTGGATCATCTTGTCGAGGAACCCCTCCATCCCCAGGCCGTTTTTCACGAGCACCCTGGAGCGCCGCAGGGCCACCAGGTCGCCGGGATTGGCCTGGAAGTCGTGGGGACCCAGGTTGGGGGGCACCAGGGTGGTGACCACGGCGCAGTCACCCGCCACGGCGCGGGTGAGCAGGGTCATGGGCAGGAAGGTTGCCATCACCCGCATCCCCTTGGCCGAGGTGCCGGGTTGGACCTTGGGGTCGGGCAGGGCCTTGGTGTTGGGCGAGGCGGTGCCGGAAGCGGGATTGGCAGCGCCTCCGGATTGGGTGGGCACCCCACAGGCCCCGAGAAGGGCGGCGAGGGCAGCCAGAACGGTGCAGGACTTGAGGCCGCCCCGGAGTGAAGCCGAGCAGCAAGGAGAAGCCCAACCGGTCGTCATCAAAGGGAAAGGGTCAACCACTCCCCCAGCTTAAACAGCAAATGAGAATCATTCTCTGCCTAGTGAGGGGGTGGCTGGCGAGGGGCAGTGGGCACAAGCCGCAAAGGGCAACCCGCCCGATGGGGAGACCACCTGGTGAGTGGAAACGGGCTGATTTGTGGACTGGCTGGCGAGTGGAAACTGGGTGAGAGGGAACAGAACCCGTGATCGTGAGCCGGGTGGTGTTTCGAAAGCACTGAACGTCAGCCGTGCGGTGTTTCGAACCCCGCTGGCGACAGGGAACGCGTTCCCCCTCTCTGGCTCAGGGCTTCACCACCACCGGTGTACCGACGTCCACCTTGTCGAACAGCTCGCGCACGTGGGGGGTGAGCATGCGCACGCAGCCGTGGGAGACGGCCGCCCGGGAGCGCACGGTCCATTCCCAGGCCGTGGGGGTGCCGTGGATGCCGAACTGGTCGCGGGTGGTGGTGTGGAAGCCGATCCAGCGGTCACCCAGGGGGCCCTGGGGGCCGATGGTGGGGTTGTTCTTGCCGCTGACGGTGCTTTGGTATTGGGGGTTGACCACCTTGTTGCGCACGGCGAAGCGGCCGGTGGGGGTGGGAGTGGAGGGATCACCCACCGCCACGGGCCAGGAACCGAGCACCTTGCCGTTTTCCACCAGGCTGATGGTGCGCTTGCCCAGCTCCAGCAGGATTTCCCGGTTGGCCGTCAGGGCCGCCGTGGCGGGGGGCTGGGCCGTGGGGGTGGCCGCTGGCAGGGCCGTGGCGGGGGTGGCGCTGGCGGCTTGAGCCGTGCCCGTCGGCGCGGGGCTGGCGGGCTGGGCCGGAGCGGGCTGGGCCGGGACAGGTTGGGCCGCCGGCAGGGTCACCACGGTGGTGGCGGCGCCGGTGGACGAGGGCGGCAGCGGCGGGGGGGGCTCCACCGCCCCCGCTCCCCGTGGGGCAGCCAAAAGGGCAGTGCAGGCGAGGGCCACGGACGTGGCGAGGGGGCGGAGGAGGCGTCCCATGAACGGCAAACGAGGGGTGTGGGAGGAGGACCAGCCAGGGTCAGCCGACCAGGCGGGGCTCAATCGTGTCGTTGTAGCGCGCTTCGCACTCTTTGATGATGCGGACAGCTTCCGAACTGTCAAAGAAGCCATTCACCGTGCAGGTGCCGGGCTTCTTGAGGTCTTTGTAGTGCTGCCAGTAATACTCCGTTTCCTTCAACCAGTGGGGGCCCAGCTGTTGGTAGTCGGTGATGTGATCCATGCGTTTGTCATCGGCCAACACCGCAATCACCTTGTCGTCCACCTCACCGCCGTCGTCGAATTTCATGATGCCGATGATGCGTGCCTCCACCAGGCTGCCCGGCACCAGGGGTTCGGTGACGCCAACGATTTCCACATCCAGGGGATCGCCGTCTTCATCCCAGGTGCGGGGAATGCAGCCATAGGCAAAGGGGTAGGCGAGGGAGGAATAGCCCACCCGATCGAGCTTGAGATGGCCTGTTTCTGTGATCAGTTCATATTTGTTGATCGTCATTGAATTCAATTCCACGATCACGTTCAGGCGCAGTTCGCCCTCCTCGGCAAAGGCCGGCAGCACATGCAACAGGTTGAGCATGGTGCGGCTTGGGGCGTGGTCGATGTTGGCCATGGCGATCGTCAAAGCGGCGCCATCTTAAGGAGCCACCTCGCGGCCACTTCTCCGCCCGAGCAGGGCCGGGCCCGAGGACCCTCAGGCCCTGGGACCTCAGGCCCTGGGACCTCAGCCCGTGCGACCTCACCCCGTGCGACCTCACCCCGTGAAGGCGGCCACCTTCCGCCGCAGGTGGGCCAAAAAGGGTTCCGCGCTCAAGGGGCGCCCGCTCACCGCCTGCACCAGCTCCTCCCCGTTCACCGACCGCCCCAGGGGCCAAACCGTTTGCGCCAACCAGCCCTGCAGCGCCGCTTCGTCACCCGCCGCCACCCGCTCCTCGATCGGGCCGATCTCCGCCTCCATCGCCTCGGCGAGCTGGGCGCTGATCAGGTGACCCAGGGCATAGGAGGGGAAGTAGCCAAAAAGCCCCTCGGCCCAGTGGATGTCTTGCAGGCAGCCCTCCCGATCCGTGGGGGGCACCAACCCGAGCAGCCGTTCCATGCGGCTGTTCCATTCGCCGGGCAGGTCGCTCACCGCCATCCCCTCCTCCAACAGGGCCACCTCCAGCTCAAAGCGCAAGACGATGTGCAGGGCGTAGCTCAGTTCATCGGCCTCCACCCGGATCAGGCCAGGCCGCAGGGGGTTGAGGGCACGCCAGAAGCCATCGGCACTCCCCCAGGGATCGGCGCCCAGCCCCGCCGCGAAGCGGGGATGCCAGCGCTCGGCAAAGGCCCGCCCCCGGGCCACCCGGCACTCCCAAAACAGCGACTGGGATTCATGCACCCCCATCGAGGTGGCTTCCCCCAGGGGCCAGGGGAACCAGTGGTCATCGCCCCGGGGCAGGCCCTGTTCATAGAGGGAGTGGCCCCACTCGTGGGCCGTGGCCAGGAAGGCGGAGAGGGGTTGGCCCGGCACCACCCGGGTGGTGATGCGGTAATCCGCTGGACCCACCGTGCAGGAAAACGGATGGGCGGAGCGGGCCCGCTGGCAGCGGCTGGCGTCGTAGCCCCAACTGGCGAGCAGTTCGGCGCAGAGCTGCTCCTGCAGCGCTTCCGGTGGTTCGGGTCCGTCGGCCGGGGCGCCCCCAGCCTGGCCTTGGTGGCGGCGCACGTCCTCCAGCAGGGGCGGAATGGCGGCCTTCAAGGGGTCGAAGAGCTCCCGCAGGCGGGCCTTGGCGACATCGGGCTCAAAGGGTTGGGCCAGGATTTCCCACACGCTTCGCCCCTCGGGCTCCGCCGGAGCCAGCTGGCGGGCCTGCTCCCGCCGCAGACGGATCAGCTCCTCAAGGGCGGGGGCGAAGGCGGCGAAGTCGTTGGCGGCCCGGGCCTGTTGCCACACGGCGTTCCCCCGCGACTGGGCCTTGGCCAGGGCCGTGACCAGCTCGGGATCGAGGCGCTGTTGCCGCTCCAGGTCTTGCCGCAACAGGGCCAGATTGCGCCGTTCCGCGGGGGAGGCATCGGCGGTGAGGGCCTCCTCGGCGGCGGCCACCAGCTCGGCGTAGGCCGGGCTGCTTTGGCGTTCGTGGAGTTGGCCCGCCATCAGGGCCAGTTGCTCCCCCCGCCAGGGTGCCCCGGCGCTGGGCATGACGGTGTTTTGGTCGTAGTAGAGGGCAGCGCTGATGGAGCCGAGCAGGCGCGTTTGGTGGAGATGGGCGCGAAGGGCCTCAAGGGCCGATCCCGGGGCGGGCATCGCGGCGGGGCGGGGCCTGCCCAGCATGGCGCCCGGGCCTGGGGGTTGGCGGTCAGGGGATGGGGTGGCTGTCGAGGTGGGCCGTGATGGCATCGCCCAGCTGGGCGAGGGTTTGGCTGGTGGCGGGGGGCCAGTCGCGGGTGTTGATGGTGTAGGCCCAGTCGACGCCGTCGCCTCGGCTGACGGCCAGGGTGGAGCTGCCATGGGTGGAGCCGGAGCGGGCGCTGTTGGCCGCCCGTCCGCCCACGCCCCACACGGCGTGGCGGTGGATGAAGGCCACCATGGCCTGGGCGGAGGCGGCCAGGCCGGCGTTCGGGTCGCCCACTTCATTGATTTCCCCGTTGCCGCCATACACCGCCGGCACGGGCTTGGTGGAGGTGAGGTCGAGGGGGTTGGGACCCCGGCCGGGGTCTTCGGCGATGGCCATCTGGCTGGTGCGGCCCGTGGCGCGGGTGGGGAAGGGGGCCACCTCGGCCAGACCATCGGGTTGAAGCACCCGGGTGCGCAGGGTGTTGAAAAACGATTGCCCTGTCACCCGCTCCACCAGGGCGCCGGCGATCAGGTAGCCGATGTTGGAATACACCTCTCGGGTGCCGGGGTCGAAATCCAGGTTGCGGGCGTACATGTAACGGGCCATGGCCGTTTTGGTGACGGGGGCCGTCAGGCCCAGATCGAGCGCCACCTGGCGCATGGCGTAGGTGGGGTCGCCCGACACGGCCCGGTCGTAGCCCGCCGTGTGGTTGAGCAGCTGGGCGACGGTGATGGTGTCGCTGCGGGGATCGGCGGGCTGGCTGAAGCCCAGGCGGGGGAACACGGTGGTGGAGGGCTCCAGCTGATGGCTGTCGTAGAGGGCCGCGATGGCGGCGCACAGAAACATCTTGCTGCAGCTGGCCAGGAGAAAGAGGTCGCTGGGCTGGGTGAGGCGGTAGCCCTCCTCCGCCCAGGTGTAGCCGCGGGAATGGCGCAGGGTGCCGTTGCGGGCCACCGCCAGCTGGGCGGCGCGGACCCCATTGGCCCGCATGAAGGTGCCCATCAGCTGGTCGAGCCCCTCCAGGGCTGGGATGGTGGGGCCTTGAACGCTCCAGCGCCGTGGACGGGGCATGTCGGCGGCGGCGAACACCGCCGCGTAGCGGGTGGCGCTGCCGATGCCGCCGCCATGCACGTCGATCGGGTAGCGACCCGCTTGCCGTTGACGATCAAACTCCGCCTGATACTCGGCAGCCGTCAGGCCATGGCGGGCGACCCATTCGCCGACGACATCATCGGTGAAGAGGGCGCCGTAGCGCTGGTCGCTGGAGAGGGTGACGCAGCGGGGCCGGTAGCCGGCCAGGCGATAGCCCGGCAGGGCGGTGCATTCGTCAAAGGCGCGCTGGTGGTCGGCCCCGTTGACGCTCTCGCGCACCTCCCATTTCACGTGGTCGGGATTGGCCTGCCAGACGGCGATGGCCCGTCGATCGGTGGCGGTGCCATAGATGGCCAGCGACCGCAGGATCATCCGCTGGTCGCGGGCGGTGAGGTTGAGGTTGGCAAAGGTGCCCGCATTGGCGGAGGGGCCGGAGCGGATGCCATGGCGGGCCATCCAGGGGCCAACGATGCCCTTTTCAAACACCGCCGCGAACACAGCGTCGCTGGCCGACCCCGTGGCGCTCACCAACACGGGCCCATAGCCCTGGCTGGTGGACTGGTTGAAGAAGGTTTGATAACCAGCGGCGGACACCCCATGCACGGCGACAAAGGCCGGCCCGGGCCGTTTCACCCACACCGCCGTGTAGCGGGCGTCGTTCGGGGCGCCATGGACGCTGAGGGAGATCATCCGATAGCCGTTCTGGGACAGCTGGTTGAACCGGGCCTGGTGGTCGGCGCTGGAGATGCCGTGGTAAGCCTCGAAGGGAATCATGGTGTGGCGGCCGGGGGGGAGACAGAGTCGGCCAACTCGCCGGGGCCTGGCATCGAAGGGCAGCCAGGGCGCTGGAAGGGCGGCGAGGGGCTTGCGGGGATCGTCTCAATGTGAGTCATCAGCCAAGACGGCGAATGGCTGGGCTCCCATTCGATGGGATTCTTCATGGGGGCTGGCGGTTGCTTTTACGGAGGTCGTTGGAGGGCGCGGGGGTTGACCTGCATCAATGGTGCCGACGTGCGATGTTGACGACCTTCGACTGAAGGACGGTTCCAGCGACCAACCCTTCACCGGGTCGTTCCATGGCCTCCGTGCATCCACTCTTCGCTCTGGTGCCTCAGGTGGGGCGTCCTTTGGTGTGCGTTGTTGCTGTTGCGGGTCATCACCACCGCTGTTGATGTCTGAGTGGGGAGGGGAATGGTCAGGATTCGTCGTGGATCTGTCCGTTCAAGACGCCTGTGGTGATCCAGCAGCCGAACTAGGGAATGGGACCTTCCTGGTTTCTGAGCGTTGTTTTGTCTGTTGACGCTCAACCCCTGCCCGGAGTGATCCAGGTCTGCAGATCCGGACACTCTCGCTTACGCTCCAAAGATGCTATTGTCGCCCCATCCATTAGACGCTCGTGTTTGACTTGACTACCTCATCACCCGCTGGTTCTCGTTTAACTGCAGATATTCTCACCACCATCCTCACCACTGAGGGAGATCACTATCCCGATCCCCCTGTTGTTGTGATCGAGTCGTTTGAGGAGTATTGCACAGCCACCCATACGATTGTGGAGGCCTGGCGGAATCACGCTGTTAAGCGCCAAAAAGAGAAGTCTGAAGGCGATCCGTCATCTTGTGATCGATACGTTGGCGAGATACTTCCTTGGTTCAGGGGGCAAACAAATGCTGACCATGATTTAACTCCCTCCATTGCCAGGCTGTCGAAAGACTATTCAAATATTTACGGGGACGTTAATACGGTTGAGGAGTATTTCCAGGAACGTTTTATTCGCTTTGCTAGGCCCTATCTTGCGGGAAGTTATCCACAGGATATTGTTGAGTGGAACTATATCATGCGGCACCATGCCGTGCCATCAAGACTGCTGGATTGGACCAAAGGAAGTTTGATTGGTCTGTTCTATGCCGTGCACAACCTGATTGAAGAAAAATATCGCAATCCTAACGCAGATCAACGGCCAAAAGACCAGGATTGTGCGGTTTGGATGTTGGAGCCAAGGCGATTGATGGAGATGACCACGACCAAGCTATTTTCGGCCAAGGAAAATAACAAGAACCATCGTGTTAGCTCTAAAGAACCTATGAACAAACCCCGACGCAACATTGCCTCTCAAGATCCAAAAGTTAAGGCCTTGAGAAAACTCTATTTCAATGATGTTAGAGACTTCAATGATGGCAAATGGACGATCTATGTTGATGGAATGCCTGAGACGTTAGTTGATGTTGATGGGTTAAGAGATTATCCTTTACCGCTGATTCCAAGTCATATTTCTCGGCGCCTTGAATCTCACCTCAGTCGTTTCACCTTGCATTCACTGGTCTCTTCCGATGGTGAGGTCACGGAAGATCTCCCGAAGACGGATCGAAGCCTGATCAAGTTTGCGCAAGATTCCTTTGATTCAGATGATCATTGGTATCTTGTTAAATTGATCATCCCTGCCAATAAGCGCGAAGAGATTGCCAGAAATCTGCGGATGACTGGAGTGGGTGACATGAACTTCAGCCAAGATCTAGATGGCCTTTCGAAGGAGTTGGAGATTCGTTTTCGGCTTGGTGCAAACGATGACCACATCAAGGCTGACGACTGACTAGTGATCTTCATTAATAGTTATAGGCCATGTTGCGGAGTGGCGGCCATCACGTCAAGGTGTTGATGGCCCTGGAGATGAAGATCACGAGCACGATCAGCATCACGACGGAATGAATCAAGACCACTGCTTTGACGCGACGACCTGAGGCTGAGTGATTTTCTGGAGGGCCCAGGGTGTTGCTGGTGAGGATGGCGAAGTAGAGGTAATCCCAGAGATTGGGCAACCAGGTTGGTGTGGGGTCTGCGTTGTCTGGGAAGCAGATTTCTGGTTTGCAGTCGGGATGGCGGAGGTGTCGAATCTGGGAGGGGTAGTCGACGAACCAATACCAGAAGAGGAAGGTGATGTTGAGGGAGATGTAGACACAGATGGACACCACCAGTAAGAACAGGGACTGCACTTTGACTTCAAAGAGTCCGTAGCTGATGGTCAGGAGGTTGATGCCGAGATAGAGGGACGAAACCAGGCCAAACAGCAGGAGCGTTTTGCGTGCTTCCCTGTGGCGGGCGAGTAAGGCATGGCTGAGGTTGATGCCCAGGAGGATCACCAGGGCACCGAGCAGAAAGCCGGAGACGCCAAACAACCAGTGGTAAACCCCGAAGGTATGCTTTCCCTTGAGGGCGATGAGGCGAAAGTCGGTATAGATGAGGGAATTGACGCCAAGGTTGATGATCGGCGAGGCGATCAGGATCAGCAGATAGAGGATGGTCTGCCCCCGAGGTGGCAGGTGATGGAGATCGAAGGCTGGCTTCGGGGGCATCCATGGTGTGGCGTTATCGGCCAGGTTAGCGGTGGGGGTGGGGGTTTCCTTCTGGGGTGCAGTTGTGGGGGTGGGGATGGCTCGCGGGGGGAGAGATTGTCGGCGGATGAGGATCTGGATGGGATGGGGGCGATTGCTAGATTCTCGATCCTCTGGAGCTTTCAGGGGTTGGTGGTGGGCGCCTGGAGTGAAGTGGAGTGAAGTGAAGTGGAGTGAAGTGGATTGAAGCGGAGTGAAGTGAAGAGGAGTTAAGTAGAGTGGAGTGCAATGGAGCGCTGTGTGTTTTCGCGGAGCTGGGAGTGGACAAGGGTTGTGATGCTTTGCTGCTGAAAGGTTGGGGGAGATGGAGGGGTTCTTGGTGGTGCTTGAGTGATGTCCGTATTGGTTCGATGGGCGCCAGCAGATCTACGGCTCACCTTTAATCTGACCGCTTTTGTAGTGTAAGACCTTTCCTGCTAATGGTGGTCTTTTAATTGTTTGTGACTTCAGGTTTGTTGCTAGTTTCAAGGTGCTAAGTGGTCTTGGATCGCTTGGTTGCACGACGGCAGGCTTGAGAGCGATTGGGCTTATTGGTCCTGCTCCAGGGTGTTGATCAGGAGAAGAATCTCAGCAGCCATGGTGTGGTCTAGATCAGAATGATTGGCAAGGGAGCGATCGCGGCTGCCGGTCAGGATGGCTTGCAGGGCCTGGAGGAAGGGGAGCAATCGTGTGGCAGCTGGATCGGCGGCCAGTTGTTCAAGGAAGGCGGTGGCTTGCTCGGGTCCACCTGCGAGCAGGGCCTGGGTGACGGCCAGGGCGATGCGGCCTTGGGGAAAGTGGTTTTCACCACCGGCTAGGAGCTTGTTGCGCGTAGATCGCCCAGCAACCTCTCCACAGACGCACCCGAATCTGCCCAAATCCCAGTGACGGGAATGGATTTGAGCGAGAGAATGGGGTATGAGCAAGCCTAAGACCTTCCGCCCCTGGGTTCC
>JBKDSY010000013.1:0-9709 GCA_046340755.1 Cyanobacteriota bacterium | reverse complement strand
CGTGCTGCGCCGCACCGTCGACCTGCTCGCCCAGATCCCCTACGCCGAAGCCATCAGCGACCAGCTCCGCCGCAACGCCCGCCGCGCCCTGCGGGCCATCAACCGCTTCCCCGTCTGCGAGATCGACGACCTCCTCGCCTCCTCAGCTCCGCCGCAAGACGAGCCAGAGGAACAGCAACAGTCCGCTGATGCTCACGACGGCGTAGATCGTGTCGGCGTAGGGAGTCCAGACCATGGCGCAGGGGAGCCCGAGCCAGCCCATCATGGGGCGTCGCCCGCGGACCCCAGCCCCCCGCCAGGGCCCGCCGCCTAGGCCGCCCCCAGCACGCCTTCCAGGGCATCGGCAATCCCCCCGGCAATCGCCGCCTTCCCTTCCAGCCGCCTTTCCCCCCGCGCACTCACGAGCCAGGCCACCTGCAGGCTCTCGCTGATCTCCTCCCCCCGGTTGGCCACCACCACCGCGTAGCGGGCCAGGCGCCGCCGCGCCTCGGCCATCAGCTCGTCGTGGCTCACCCCCTCCATGTATTTGAAACTCACGATCGGCATCCCCGGCGCCGCCGCCGCCACCGCCTCGATCACCTTCTCCGTGGGCTCCAGCGCCACCACCCAATCCTCCCGTCCGCTGGCCGTCTTGCCCGCCCGCACCTCCCGGGGGCGGTAGTCGGCCACGGCGGCGGAAAGCACCGCCGCCGCCGCCCCCGCCGCCACCTCGTCGAGCACAAACTCCCGGTAGGCGTCATAGGTGGGCGCCAGCCGCACGGCGGGCAACCAGGCCGCCGGTCGCCAGCCGCCATCGCCCAACACCAGCCGGCTGTCGGCCCCGCGCCGCAGCAGCTCTTCGTGGATCGTGGCGCCCAGCTGGCCGCGAAACCGGCTCGTCAACCGCCGCACGCCATCAATGGGCACCGGCGTCGGCCCCCCACTCACCACCACGCGCCGATTCCGCAGCGGTGAACGGCTCAATGCCCGGCACACCGCCGCCGCCACCAGCTCCTCCTCCGGCAGGTTGTGCTTGCCATAGGCGTCCCGCGGCGGCACAAAGCGCACGCCCATCGCCGCCAGCCGCCGGCAATTGGCCTCCAACACCCCGTTGTGCATGGAGCCATGCATGGTGGGCGCCATCAGCACCGCCGTCTCGCCCCGGGCCAGGCGCCCCAGGGCCGAGGCCAGGGCCGCCGTCACCACCGTGTCGGCCAGGCCCTGGGCCGCCTTGCCAATGGTGTTGTAGGTCGCCGGAGCCACCAGATAGGCGGCGAAGTCCGCCCCATCGCTCAGGTGTTCCGCCCGCCAGCTCAACTCCCGCACCAGGGGCCGGCAGGTGCTCCACTCCAACGCTTCCGCCCCCACGTAGCGCAGGGCCTCCGCCGTGCAGAAGGCCGTCACCTCCGCCCCCCGGCGCCGCAGGGCCCGGGCCAGCTGGGGCGTCTTCATCGCCGCGATGCCGCCCCCCACCAGCAGGGCAATCGCCTGGCCCTCCAGGTGCCGGGAGAGCAGCGGCACCGCGTGGTCGCCGATCACGGCGCTCGCCGGTGGCGTGAAGCCCCAGTCGAAGGCGCCCGCCACGCCCTAGATCCCCAACCGCCCGTAGATCACCTCCAACTGGGCCCGGTGGGCTTCGGTGGCGAAGCAGGCCTCCAGCGCCTCGGCGCTCAGGTGGGTGGTCACCAGCGGATCGGCGGCCAGGTTGGCCCGGAAGTCGCCCCCCTCCCGGTTCCAGGCCGCATGGGCATGGCGCTGCACCAGGGCATAGGCCTCCTCCCGGCTCAGGCCCGCGGCCACCAGGGCCAGCAACACCCGCTGGCTGAACACCACCCCCCCGTAGACATTCATGTTGCGGGCCATGTTCTCCGGGTACACCCCCAGGCCCCGCACCACCGCCGTCATCTCCCGCAGCATGAAATGCAGCGTCACCGAACAGTCGGGCAGCATCATCCGCTCCACCGAGCTGTGGCTGATGTCACGCTCGTGCCACAGGGCCATGTTTTCCAGGGCCGCCACCGTGTAGCTACGCAACACCCGGGCCAGGCCGCTGATGCGCTCGCTGCGGATCGGATTGCGCTTGTGGGGCATGGCCGAGCTGCCTTTTTGCCCCTTGGCGAAGTTTTCCTCCACCTCCAACACATCACTGCGTTGCAGGTTGCGGATCTCCGTGGCAAACCGCTCCAGGGAGGCGCCGATCAGCGCCAGGGTCTGCACGTAGTCGGCATGGCGATCGCGGCTGATCACCTGGGTGCTCGCCGTGTCGGGCACCAACCCCAGCAATCGGCAGGTGATGGCCTCCACCTCTGGGTCGGTGTTGGCGTAGGTGCCCATGGCGCCGCTCACCTGCCCCACGGCCACGGTGGTTTTCAGCCGCTCCAGCCGCTCCTGGTTGCGCAGGGTTTCCGCCAGCCAGCCCGCCACCTTGAAGCCAAAGGTGATCGGCTCCCCGTGGATGCCATGGGAGCGGCCGATCATCACCGTGTCCTTGTGGGCCCGGGCCAACTCCCGCAAGGCGTCGATCAGCTGGGCCTGCTCCTTCTCCAGCTCCACCACCGAGGCCTTCAACTGCAGGGCCAGGCCCGTGTCCAGCACATCCGAACTGGTCATCCCCACATGGATGTAACGGCCCGCATCCCCCACGTGCTCGTTGACATTGGTGAGAAAGGCGATCACGTCATGCTTCACCTCCGCCTCGATCTCCAGAATGCGGGGCACGGAGAAGGCCGCCCGCTGGCGGATCTGCTCCATCGCGTCGATCGGCACCCGCCCCAGCTCGGTGTTGGCCTGGCAGGCCGCCAGTTCCACCTCCAGCCAGCCTCGAAATTTGGCCTCCTCACTCCAGAGGGAGCCCATTTCCGGGAGGGTGTAGCGGTCGATCAAGGCTGGAAGGGGGGGCAAGACCCCCCAACCTATCGGGCCATCCGCCAGAACCTAGGCGGCGGCCTTCAGCTGCCGGTGTGCCACTTCCAGGTGGAGCAGGGTGCCCCAGGATTGTTGTCGCACCCAGCAGCGACCACCGCGGCAATGGATCACCTGAAAGGGAGGCAGGTCGTCGGGGTGGTCGTGGAACCGCACAAAACTGCCGGGACGCAACAGTTGAATCACCTCGGCCAGGTGCGGGGTGCTCTCTCGTGCCATGGTCAGCTTCCGAGTTGGGGCCATGCTCACATCAGACTCCAAAGAGGATGGCGCTCCTTGGTTTTTGTTCCGTTTTCTGCGTTGAAACCATGACGAAACGGCAGCGGCTCGATCTCCTGCTGCTGCAGCGGGGGCTGGCCGCCAGCCGAGAGCAGGCGCGGCAGCTGATCCTGGCGGGCTGGGTGCGGCAGGCCGGGCGGGTGCTCGACAAGCCCGGCACCAGCCTCCCCGCCGACGCCCCCCTGGAGGTGGCCGCCCGCCCCCGCTATGTGTCCCGCGGGGGCGACAAGCTCGACGCCGCCCTCACCGCCTTCCCCATCCCCGTGGCCGGCCGGGTTGGCCTCGATGGGGGCCTCTCCACCGGTGGCTTCACGGATTGCTTGCTCCAACACGGCGCCGTGCGCGTTTATGGCATTGATGTGGGCTACGGCCAGGTGGCCTGGAGCCTGCGCACCGATCCCCGGGTGGTGGTGAAGGAACGCACCAACCTGCGCCACCTCACCCCAGCGGAGCTCTATGGCCCCGAGGATCCCTGGCCCGATCTGGCCGTGGCGGATCTCTCCTTCATCTCCCTCGGCCTGGTGTTGCCTGCCCTGGGGGCCCTGCTCCGCCCCCAGGGCTCCGCGGGCATCCTCGACCTGGTGGTGCTGGTGAAACCCCAGTTCGAGGTGGGTCGGGAGGCCGTGGGCAAGGGGGGTGTTGTGCGGGATCCGGCCGCCCATGCCCAGGCCATCGCCGGGGTGCTCAGGGCGGCGGTGACCCTGGGCTGGCAGGGCCGCAACCTGGTGGGCTCCCCGATCACCGGCCCCGCCGGCAACCACGAATACCTGCTGTGGCTGGCCTCGGCGCCGGGGGGATTGAACCCAGACGGAGGAGATTCAGGGGCCTTGACGGACTCCCGGATCCAGGAGGTGGTGGCCGCCACCCTGGCCTGTGGGTGACCGCCGGCTACCGCCCAGCCATCGGCCAATCCTCAGATGGCGTCGCCATCCCGGTCGCCCGTGCGGATGCGGATCACCGCTTCCACTGGAGAGATGAAAATCTTGCCGTCGCCGATTTCGCCGGTGCGGGCCGCATCCTGGATGGCTTCCACCACGGTGGCCACCCTCTCGTCTTCCACCACGATCTCCAGCTTCAGTTTCTGCAGAAACTCCACGGTGAATTCCGAACCCCGATACCGCTCCACCTGCCCCTTCTGGCGACCGAATCCCCGCACCTCGCTCACGGTCATGCCCACGATCCCCAAATTGACCAGTGCAATCTTCACGTCTTCCAATTTGTAGGGGCGGATGATGGCCTCGATCTTTTTCATGGTGGGGGATCAGCAGAAGCGAAGGGGAATGGGGGCAAGTCTCTCAGACACGGGTGGCGATGACGCCCGAGCGGACGCCCTCGACCCGCTCCATTAGGCCGCGAAGGGCAGGGCTTCGGGGTCGCGGATGCTACCAACCCCCTCTCCGACACCAGGCCACCTACGGTCGGTTGAGACCCCCTGTCCCCCCTCTTCACCATGCCGCCGCCGGACTCCGTCGCATCCGCTCCCGAGCGCACCACCACCCCGCTCTACGGCCAGCGGGCGATCGAGGAAGGGTCGCTGATCTGCTTCCCCAACCCCCGCCCCGGCCGCACCTACGAGGTGTCGATCGACTTGCCGGAGTTCACCTGCCTTTGTCCCTTTTCCGGCTATCCCGACTTCGCCGTGCTGCGCTTGCTCTACCAGCCCGGTCCCCTGGTGCTGGAACTCAAGGCCCTGAAGCTCTACATCAACAGCTTCCGCAACCGCACCATCTCCCACGAGGAAGTGGCCAACCGCATCCTCGACGACCTGGTGGAGGCCAGTGATCCCCGGTGGATGGAGCTGGTGGCTGATTTCAATCCCCGGGGCAACGTGCACACGGTGGTGCGGGTGAGCCATGGAGAGCGTCAGCCCTGCTGAGGGCTGGCCATCACCTCCAACAGGGCCGGCAGTTCCCGGGCAAAGGCGGTGAGGTTGCGATTGCACAGCCCTGCCGCGTGCACCCGCCGGCGGTCCGCGCCAATCTCCTCCACCACCCAGAGCTGGCGGGTGGCCACCAGGCTCAGGGCGCCGCCCACCAGCAGGATGGCAAAGCCGCTATACACCAGGGGCACGCCCGGATCCCGCTTGAACAGCACCCCACTGGCGGGCACCACCCCGGCCACCCGCACCGGCAAGCCCCGCACGTCGAGCGGTTCACCCCCCGGGATCAGGCGTCCCAGGGAGGCGCCATCGGCGCCAAACACCTCCACGGGCCCCTCCTCGCTGCCCAGGGTGAGCAACACGGGCTGGCTGCCATCGGGCCGGGTGGGCAGCAGCAGGCCCCACACCTCCTCCCCCAGCTGGGGGAACCGTTGCAGCGGCAGCTCCAGAACCGGCGAGCGGCCCAGCTGGATCTGGATCGACGCCAGGGTCCAATCCGCCTGATACAGGGTCATCCCCTTGTAACGCAGGGGGTGGTTGACGCTGATCTCCGCATGCTCCTCGCCGCCTCCGCTGGCCTGCCCCCCCGGAGCCGGGGGAACGAGCCGCAAGGTGGAGGTGAACTGCTCCGGGCGACCCGCTGGATCCCGGGCGATCGCGAACCGATCAAGCACCACGGTCACCTGGGCCCGCCCCTGGTGATCCAGCAGCTCCAGGTCGCTTCCCGGGGCCAGGAACCGCTCCAGGCGCTGGCCTGCCAGGGCTCCCCAGGCGGCACCCACCATCAACACCACCAGGCCCGCATGCACCAACAGCGGGCCCACCCGGCCCGGCAGACCCTTGCGGGCCGCCAGCCGCCCCTCCAGCGCCCGCACGCTCCATCCCTTGGCGCGCAGGTGGCTGCCCAGGGCCTCCAGGGCGTCGTCCCGGCAGCCGTCCACCGTTTCCGCCAACAGCAACTTGCTCAGTTGACGGGGGGTGGTGTAATCGATCCACCGCAGGGAGGCCTGAAGCGCCGGCCACTGGCGCCGCCAGCTGCAGAGCAGCAAGGCCAGGCCAAGCAAGGAGAGCAGGGCCAGAAACCAGCCGCTGGAATACACATGGTCCAGTTGCAACCGCAGCAGGCCATCGGCCTTCAGCCATCCCAGCCAGGGCGCGTCGTCGTAGCGCTGGTGGTAGAAATCCACGCTCTCCTTCTGGGGAATCGCCGTGCCCAGGCCGCTGGCAATGGCGATCAGCAGCAGTAGAACGATGGCCAGGCGTAGATCCGCCAGCCAGGCCACCAGCCGGAGAAGGCGGCGCCAGCTGGGTGACGGGGGAGGCAGGGTGGTCATGCCAAGTGGGCCGCCAGGGTGAGGGCGCCGGTGGTCAGCAGCACCACGCCGCTGATGGGGGGGATCCAACGGCCCACCATCCTCAGTTGGAGCAAGGTGGGCAGACTCGCCGCCACCGTGCCGGCCAGAAGAAGGGGAAACACCTGGCCCGCGCCGAAGCAGGTGAGCAGCAGCATGCCCTCCAGGGGGCGCCCGGCTTGGGCCATCCAGGCCAGCAACACCGCGAGCACCGGCGTGGTGCAGGGGGTGGCGGCCAGGCCAAAGGCCAGGCCTGCCGCCAGGGGGGCCAGGGGCGCGGGCACCCGCTGACGCCAACGGTCGGGATCGGGGCCGGCCGGCCACTGCAGGGGGATCAACCCCAGCAGGTGCAGCCCCATCACCACGGCCACCCCGGCCACCACCAGCGACACCCCCTCGGGAATCTGGCCATACAGCCGGCCAAACAGGCTGCTGCTAAAGCCCAGGAGCACCAGGGAGGCCACGATGCCGCCGCTGAAGCCCAGGCTTCGTTGCCAGGGCATGGCCATGGGAGCGGCCACGGGCGCGGGCAGGGGTGCCGACGAAGAGCCAAAACCCGCCAGATAGGCCAGGGTCACGGGCAGGAGAGACAGGGAACAGGGCCCAAGGCTGGTTAGCAGCCCCCCCAGAAACACCAGGCCGAGGGTCAACGGCGTGGGGTGGCTCAGGGAGGCTCTTAGCAGGGCTTCACTGGTGCGGGTCCAGTCAGCGAGCTGAAGCCCGAGGCTGGTCATCGGCTGGGGTGGACGCGGGAGGCTCAGCCTATCGGGGTGGACGGTGGGCGACGGCGCCGGGGGCGGCCGGATTCCATCCCTGAGGATTCCAGGGAGCAGCGCACCAGCAATCCCGCCACCAACAGGCTGCTCAGCAAGGAGTTGCCGCCGTAGCTCACCATCGGCAAGGGCAGGCCCGTGGTGGGCATGGAGCCGCTGGCGACGGCGATGTTGAGGATCGATTGACCCACCAGCAGGGTGGTGCAGCCAATGGCCACCAGGCGATGTTGGCTGCTCGCGCAAGAGAGGGCGATGCGCAGGCCGACGAAACCAAACAGGATGAGAAAGAGCAAAAACATCAGGCAACCGACAAAGCCGAATTCCTCGGCGAAGACAGCAAAAATGAAGTCGGTGGTTTGGATGGGCAGGTATTGAAGCTTTTGTGTTGACAGGCCAAAGCCTTGACCCAACACCCCCCCGGAGCCGATGGCGAGCAAACTCTGCACCAGCTGATAGCCCGAGCCCTGGTCATCCTTCCAGGGATCCAGGAAGGAGATCACCCGGTCGCGCTGGTATTGGTTGATCAAAATGCTCGCCGACCCCAGCAGCCCCCCTCCGGCCGCGGCGCCCAGGAGCTGCAGCAGGGGCACACCGCCCCCCAGGGCCATCAACCAGAGCAGCAGCCCCGTCAGGGCGGCGGTGCTCAGGTTGGGTTGTTTGAGAATGAGCAGGATCAGCACCCCAAAGACCGCTAGCCAGAGCAGCTTCTGATCCGCTCCGATGCGCCGCCAGTGGGAGAAGAGCACGGCGCCTTGCAACACCACAAAGGGTTTCACCAGCTCCGTGGGTTGGATCTGGATCGGTCCCAACACCAGCCAGCGGCTGGCGCCGTTCACCGTGCTTCCCACCACCAGGGTGGCCGCCACCAGCAGCCCGCCGATCAACAGGGCGGTGGGGGCCAGGTGAAGCCAACGCCGGAGGGTGGTGCGGATGGCCAGCCAGAACAGGGACCAACTTGCCAGAAGCCACATCCCCTGCCTCTTGATGTAATAGGCCGCATCCCCCATCTCCCGATCCGCCACCCACCAACTGGCGGAAGTGAGCATCAACAACCCGAAGAGGCTCCAGAGCAGCACCAGACCCACCATCAGCCGTGCCTCTGCCGGCCACTGCTCCCACGGCATGGGGAGCAGGCTCTGGGGAGGCTTTCGGGCCTGGGTGAGGGAATCCATGGGCAGTGGGGAAGACAGCGGGGCAGGGGCTGCCGCGCCAGTGACCCATTGAGCCCTGCGAATGGGGGCTTTGTCGAGTCATCCCGCAAAAATCTTCCGCAGCCGCCCCGCCAGTTCCGGCTCGGGTCGGGGGGGCGACACCTGGAAGACGGGGGAACCACCATGAAAAAAGCCCAGCCGGAGCTGGGCAGGAACCATGGGTTGGGGGGCTCAGTTGCCGCAGTTTTGTTGGCGGCGTCCGGTGGCCAGTTCCACCTTCAGGATCTTGCCGCCCTGTTTCATGATGCGCTGCTGCTCGGCAAACCAGCTCTCATAGGGAACCCACTTCGTGAAGTAAGTGTTCTGGATCTCCCGCTGGGTGAGTGCTTTTTCAGGGCACGGAATGCAAGCGGTGACTTTGAACAGGCGCATGGTGTTTCCTGACGGCGAGTGGGGACCTGGCTCAGTTGCCCAGCCCGGAGCTGATGTAGTCGAAATAGACACCCATCTCCCGACCGGCATCGGAGCCGACGAGGGCAGCCGTGGCTTCCTTCATGGCCTGAATGGATTGAACCGTTGCGCCAATGGGCACACCCAGGGAGTTGTAGGTTTCCTTGAGGCCGTTCAGCACCCGCTCATCCAGGATGGAGGTGTCGCCCGCCAGCATGGCGTAGGTGGCGTAGCGGAGGTAGTAATCCAGGTCGCGGATGCAGGCCGCGTAACGGCGGCAGGTGTACATGTTGCCGCCTGGACGGGTGATGTCCGAATAGAGCAACGATTTGGCCACGGCTTCCTTGATGATCGCGGAAGCATTGGCGCTGATCGTGGCAGCCGCGCGGACGCGCAGCTCGCCACTGGCGAAATACTGCTCAAGGCGGCCCATGGCGGAGCCGTCGAGGTAGAGGCCCTGGACGTCAGCTTGGTTGATGACGTTGGTGATCGCGTCTTGCATGAATCCGGCTGGAATGGGCGGTGGAAACGGAAGAGAAGGGCCTCAGGAGAGGGCGCCGACGACGTAGTCGAAGTAGAAGCCGGCCTCTTCAGCGTCAGAGCCGGTGAGCATGCTCAGGGAGGCGTTCTTCATCTCGCGCACGGCTTCCGCCATGGCTTCGAGGGGAGTGCCCAGGGAGCGGTACATCTCCTTGGCGCCGATGATGCCGATTTCCTCGATCGGCGTCACGTCACCGGCAATGATGCCGTAGGTGACAAGGCGCAGGTAGTAGTCCATGTCGCGCAGACAGGAGGCTGTCATTTCCTCGCCGTAGGCATTGCCGCCGGGGGAGATGACGTCAGGACGCTTCTGGAACAGAGCGGCGCCGGCCGTCTTGATGATGCGCTCTCGACCTTCGCTCAGCACCTGGGCCACGCGCACAC
>JBKDSY010000012.1:0-10056 GCA_046340755.1 Cyanobacteriota bacterium | reverse complement strand
GGGCGGACTGTAAATCCGCTGGCTCTGCCTACGTTGGTTCAAATCCAACCCGGCCCACCTTTCCACATGCCCTTGTAGCTCAGCGGTAGAGCACTCCCTTGGTAAGGGAGAGGTCACGAGTTCAAGTCTCGTCAAGGGCTTCCCAAGCAGATGCAGCCATCAGCCCCTGAGACCAACGTCTGGAGCTGGCTATTGCTGATAACACACATGGTTGAAGGGCAGGGCGGGGCCGAGAGGTTTCGGCTGATCGCCATGGCCGTTTTCCGCCATGGCTTGCCGGTAAAGCATCACCCTCACGGGCACGCGCACCACTTCTGCCGACAAGAGACGGGCGGCATTCCCGGCAGGACAGGTCAAGATCTCCATGGTGGTTACCTCCTCAGGGCAAGATGAATGGAGGAGAAGGGCTGGGTTGGAGCTGGGGCTGTTTGTGCCCCATCAGGCGCAATTCCACCCACGACGCACCTTTCTCCCAGGCACGCGAGGCCAAGGCCGCAGCCCCTCGCAGCTCGCTCACCGCAGTCCCCCACTGGGAACCACAAGAGAAACGCTATGCAGCAATCCCAGGCCTCGACTGTGGCGATTGCTACGAAATTTGCCCTTTTGCTGCTGGCCCCCCTCGGTGGTCCGCCGTCCGTGGCCGCCGCCCCCGAGGTGTGTGTGCTGGCTCCCCACATTGAACCGGCCAGCACTCCGCCGCCAGCCGTCCCCCTGGCCAAGGTGCCCCTAAGCCGCCCCACCCTGTTTGTGCGCGACTCCCTGGCGGAGATCCGCCTGGAAGTCGACCACACCCTCCTCTGGAGCTCCCGCGCGCCCCTCGGCTCCTCCCTGGATGGCCCCCTGGCCTGGCCCATTGGTCCACTCCAACCGAACCAGGTCGTCACTCTGCGCCTGCGGCCCCTTGGCGCCGATCCTGATCAATTTGCCAGCCTCCGCCTCCAGGGCGCCTCCGCCCCGCGCCTGCAGGCTGGCGACACGCTCTTGATCTCCCTGCTCGCCGGACCACCGACAGCCTGGCGCCCCGCCATTGACGCGCTTCTGGCCAAGGGAGACCGTTCCCTCGCCACGGCCCTCCTGTTTTCCCATGATGGGCCGAACGAGGCGGATCTGAACGCTCTGCGCCTTCTGGCCGTGCAGGGCAGCTGCCGGTGAGGGGCCGCGGCGACTCCTCCGTGCTCCACCCGCTGTCCCCCCCTCTCCCGCCATGACCGAGGTCCGCTCTCTCCTCTCCCTGCCGGTGGAGACCATGCGTCAGCCCGTTCAAGACGGCGCCACCCGCCCCCTCTCCTGGCGACTCCAACAGCTCGGTCGGATAGAGACCCTGCTGAACACCGTGGAGAGCGATCTCCTGGCGGCCCTCGCCCATGACTTGGGCAAACCGCCTCTGGAAGCCTTCATCGAGCTGGCGGGGGTGCGGGAGGAGCTCAAGTTCACCCGTCGCCACCTCAAGCGATGGCTGGCCGGCCACCCCGTCCAGCTACCGGTTTGGCTCTGGCCGGCCCGCGCCAGGGTGCAACCGGAACCCCTGGGCTGCGTGCTGATCCTGGGGGCCTGGAACTATCCCTTCCAGCTGTGCCTGAAACCCCTCATCAACGCCCTGGCCGCTGGCAACACCGTGGTGCTCAAGCCCTCGGAGATCGCGCCCCATACCGCCAGTCTGATCGCCGATCGGCTGGGGCAGCTCTTCTCTCCCCAGATCCTGCAGGTGGTGCAGGGCGATGGCCAGGTCGCGGCCGAGCTTCTGGAGACCCGCTTCGACCACATTTTCTTCACCGGCGGCGCCACGGTTGGCCGGTTGGTGCTGGCCGCGGCAGCCCGTCACCTCACCCCGGTCACCCTGGAGCTGGGGGGGAAAAGCCCCGCGATCGTGCTCGCCGATGTCGACCTCGTGCCCACGGCGCGGCGGCTGATCTGGGGCAAGGGCCTCAACGCCGGCCAAACCTGTGTTGCCCCAGACCATCTGCTGGTGGTGCCCGAGATTCGAGGCCCGCTGCTGGAGGCCATGGCCAGGGAACTCCGTCACCTCTATGGGCCGGATCCCCTCTCCAGTCCTGATCTGGGATGTGTGGTGAACAGCCGGCGATTTGACCGCCTAGCCGGCTTGCTCAACCAGGCCCACCAGCGGGGGCAGGTGCAGCTGGGGGGGAGGCTGAACGGGGAAACCCGCCGGATCGAGCCCACCGTGATCCTTGTGGAGGATCCGCAAAACGATCCCTTGATGCGCGAGGAAGTGTTCGGGCCGCTCCTGCCGATCCTCGATGTGCCGGATCTGGAGGCGGCCATCGCCAGGGTGCAGGGTGGTCCCAAACCCCTCGCCCTCTATCTCTTCGGTGGCCGTGGCGAAGACCGCGAGCAGCTGAGGCTTCGCACCAGCTCCGGCAGCCTGACGTTCAACGACGTGATGGTGCAGGGGGATGTGCCCCAGTTGCCCTTTGGGGGCGTGGGCGAGAGCGGCATGGGCGCCTACCACGGACACAGGGGGTTCCTCACCTTCTCCCACCAGCGCAGCATCCTGGTGCAGAGGTTTTGGCCGGATCTTCCGCTTCGTTATCCCCCCTACGCAGGGAAGCTCCCCCTGTTGAAGCGCCTGTTCGTCTGAGCCTGCGCCGCTGGACAAAGCGGCGCAATCAGACGCCTGGGGACTGGATAGAACGCGAAAGCGTCCTTATGGTGCGCCGAGCCTGAAGACTATCGATTCCATGCGTCCAGTCGTTGCTGCCCTGGCCCTGGTGTTGGCTCTTCCGCTCGGCTCGATGGCGGGGGAAGTGAAGGTGCAACCCGGGGAAACCCTCTCCGAAATCGCCGACCGACTGGGCGTGAGCATGAAACGCCTGATGGAGCTGAACAACCTGTCAGACCCCGACCACCTAGAGGCTGGCACCCAGCTCAAGCTGCCCTCCGGTGTGAGCGTCCGCGCCCCCGGGAGTGGCACGGTCACAGTGGGCGAGGGTGAAACCCTCTCCGACATCGCCGACCGTCATGGGGTTCCCGTCAGCACCTTGATCGCCCTGAACAGCCTCAGCGATCCCAATCATGTGGAGGTGGGCCAAGTGCTCAAGCTGAAGGGCACCAGTCGTCCCAAAACCCCGGCCCCCAAACCATCGGCACCCACCACCACCTACACCTACTCGCCTGGAGCCAGCGAGCATGTGGTGCGCAAGGGCGAGAGCCTGTCCGCGATCGCCCGGGGATACGGAGTCTCCATGAGTCAACTGGTGGCCCTCAACGCCATTGCCAATCCCAACAACGTGCCCGCCGGCAGCACCCTTCGGTTGAGTGGTCGCCCTGCGGCGATCCCCACCACCGCCCCGACCTCCCAACCGCGGCCCGCCTTGGCCCCCCAGCCCAAGCCCGCCACCACCGTCGCAGCGGCCCCACGTCCCGCCGCCACCACCGTTCAGCAGGCCGCCAGTGGCAAGAGCGATTGGCGCACCTATGGCCCCCTGCAGGTGGATTGGTCCAGTTGGCAGCCCATGGGCGGCAGCATGGTGGCGGCCATGGTCAACCCCAAGGGAGAGTCGCTGTACACCGCCATCAACTGCAGTGCCCGAAAGATCAACAGCACCAACGGTTCTGGCCTGTGGGGAAGCTGGAACGATCCAGCCTCGGAAGTGGAGACGAAGCTCGTGAACGACTTCTGCTCCCGCCGCGGAACCTGATCAGGCCACCCAGTGGAGGGGCCAGGGCGATCGAAGGAAATGAATCCCAGTGGTCTTGAGCCAGAGCCGCTGGATGCCGTCATCGCTCTCCTCAATCAGGTGTTCCTGCACCAGACGCCGACTCAGCCAGCGCCACTCGGCGGCATCTCCTCCGTGCTTCTCGGCGAGCTGCTCCGCCAGGCTCCGGCTCGACTGGCCCTTCTGCTCCTGCAAGGCTCCGAGCATCCGCACCGCCTCCTCCGACCAGTCACGGGGGCGGGCTTGGCCCACACAGCGATCACAGCGGCCACAGGCTCCCCCCACTTCACCCACGGCACGCAAGAGAGCCCGCTCCCTGCACTCTTCCCCCTCCGCGATGGCTTCCATGCGGCGTAGCTGCCTCTGGGCCACCGCCATCCGCTGGCTCTCCGGATCAGACCAATCCCCCTCTAGAGCGCCAGCGCTGGAGGCCCGG
This sequence comes from Cyanobacteriota bacterium, assembly GCA_046340755.1. Classification (GTDB taxonomy): domain Bacteria; phylum Cyanobacteriota; class Cyanobacteriia; order PCC-6307; family Cyanobiaceae; genus Cyanobium. The sequence goes on along the minus strand of JBKDSY010000012.1, from coordinate 5,943 downwards.
ATCGCCCAGCCCAAACGCTCCCGATCCTTGGGATCAAACAACACCAGGCAGGTCGCCGGTTCCCCGCCACGGCCCGCCCGACCCGATTCCTGCAGATAGCCCTCCGGGCTTGCGGGCAGGTGAAGGTGGAGCACCAAACCCACATCGCTCCGATCCACCCCCATGCCAAAGGCCACGGTCGCCACGAGCACCGGGCGCGGATGGGTCTGAAAATGCTCCAGGGCCTGCTGCCGGCTTGGGGGATCCATGCCCGCGTGGTAGGCGATGGCCTCCACACCTGCTTGCCTCAAGCCGCTGGTCCACTCCTCCACCGACCGCCGAGTGCGGGCGTAGATCAACACGGCCCCCCGGGCCTGACCAATCGCTTCGAGCACCTCCCCCATGGCATTGGGGGACCGTCGGCGCATCGCATAGGAGAGGTTGTGCCGTCGGGCGGAGCGCACCTGCACCAACGGGTGCCGCAAGCCCAACAGCCGAATGATGTCTGCCCTGACCTGGGGTGGAGCGGTTGCCGATAGGGCCACCAGGGGCACCCCTGGGCAGAGGGTGCGCAAATGGTCGAGTCTGCGGTACTCGGGGCGAAAGTCATGCCCCCAGGCACTGATGCAGTGGGCTTCATCCACCGCCAGGGTTGTCAGGGCACCGGATGTCCAGGACTCCTCCAGCAATTGCCGGGTGCTTTCCATCCTGAGGCGCTCGGGAGCCAGATAGAGCAGGCGCAGCCGTCGCTCCGCCAGGGCCCGCCGCAGATCCCGCTGGTCCTCGAAGGGCAAACCGGCATGAAGGCAGGCGGCGGAAATGCCACGACGCTGCAGTTGGCGCACTTGGTCCTGCATCAGTGACACCAATGGAGAGACCACCACCGCGAGGCCCTCCCGCACCAGGGCCGGCAGTTGATAGCAAAGCGACTTGCCCGCTCCCGTGGGAAGAACCGCCAAACAATCCCTGCCCTCCAGCAACGCCTCCACCACCGGCCTCTGGCCATCCCGAAAGGCTGACCACCCAAAGTGCTGCCGCAAGGCCTTGAGGAGGGGATCCTCCACCAAGATCACACCATCCACAGCGCATTAAGACGTTAGCTCCCCCCACCGGTAGAGACGCTGGGAGCTTCCAGGTGATCCGCACCTTCCTCCACCAGCTGCAGGCGCACTCGTTTACCACCGGCCAATTCACCAAGGGACACCCGCAGGGTGCTGCCACTCAGGCTCTGCAAGGCCTGAAGGGTGGTGCGCAGGTGGGGGGTGCTGCTGCCACTCTCCAGCCACAGGCGTTCCTGCAGCAGTCCTAGGCGCCGCCAACTCGTATGCAACTGGAGCACGGCCCGTTCCAGCTGCCTGGCTTGATTCACCGCATCCGCCAGCACCCCCAGAGCGTCCAGCCGTTGGGCCTCCAGCATCGCCTTCTCCAGATTCAGGTCCTCCCGCTGCAGCGCCCTGACGGCCGCACCAGCCTCGGCGGCGCGTTTGAGCCAGCGGGCCGTCAGGGTGACGTCCCGCACACGATCCAGCTCCGGCTCCTCCTGTAACTCTTTGCACAACGACTCCCTCTGGGCATCCGGCAACGCTGCCAGCTCCTTCACCAACGGAGCCACGGCCCGAGGGGGCAGCAGGTTGTCCGCGGTGCGTTGGCGGATCTCCTCCGGCAGCAACGGGCTGGTGGCGGCCATCACTTCGTCACTGAGGCGCCGCACCTGCTGGCGCGTGATCTGCTGGCCCGACTGGGCGGCCTCGCTCACCAGCAGTTGCACCTCCGGCCCGGCCTGGGCCGTCTCCATGAAGGCGCGCTTGGAAAACTGGTTGACGCTGGCCTCATCGAGGAGCCCCTCCTCCAGGAGATTGTCAGCGGAATCCGCCAGCTGAATCAGCGCATAGGCCCTGGTCTTGCTGATTTCGTGCTCTCGCAACCACTGCAGGAAGCCCAGCCCCCGCCCTTCCCCTCCCCGCTTCTCCCGATCCCGCACAGCTCGCAGGATGCGACCACGCCAGATCTCCGTCTGCAGGTCAAAGCGGTCGCAAACGGCCCAGGCTTCCTCCAGCCGGGCCTCAAAGTCGATGGCACTGATGTCGTCCCGTTCGGGATCGGGCAATTCCAACACGAGCACGGGGGGATCAGCGGGAGGAGAAGCGGACACCATCGGCTCGGGAGGGGGCGAAGCGGATGCTGCCACGGAGCCTGGGTCAGCCGGGCGACGAATCGTGACGTCTGGCCTGATTGTCGAGACAGCCCCGGTATGTTCTTCACGATCCTTCTGTGACCCGCTCACGAGCAATGGCCATCTCCCGCGGTGACAAAGTGCGCATCAAGCGTCCCGAGTCTTACTGGTTCAACGAGGTCGGCACCGTGGCCACCATCGACACCTCAGGCATTCGCTACCCCGTGGTCGTGCGGTTTGAAAAAGTGAACTACAACGGCTACAGCGGCTCTGAAGGTGGCATCAACACCAACAACTTCGCCGAAAGCGAGCTGGAAAAAGCCTGATTCCGCAACCGCTCCTTGCGTTTCTGCGGTGCACCCTCGTGCTCTGCAGAGCGCCCCTGCGGTTTCCGCGATGCTCCCATCCAAGTCCCGCCGCCATCGAGTTGCGGGATTGGGGTTTGGTGCCAACTTGTTATTTAGTCAACACCTGTGCCCGAACTGCCCGAGGTTGAAACCGTTCGGCGTGGCCTTGCGCACCACACCCTTGGTCGGGAATGGGTCAACATCCAAGTGCTGCGGAGTCGGGTGGTCGCTAGTCCCCTTGATCCCGAGCTGTTCATTCTCGGCCTACGGGGCACCCAGGTGACGGAGTGGCGGCGTCGCGGGAAGTATCTGCTGGCCTCCCTGCGCCATGCCGATGGCTCTTCAGCAGGCCATTGGGGAGTTCACCTGCGCATGACCGGTCAATTCCTATGGCTGAACACTCCCAAGGCGCCTTGCCCTCACACCAGGGTGAGGTTGTGGTCTTCAGAGGGGGAAGAGCTGCGTTTTGTGGATACGCGCAGTTTTGGTCAGATGTGGTGGATTCCCTCGGGCCTGGCCCCCGAAACAGTGATGGGAGGGCTGACCCGTCTCGGGCCTGAACCCTTCGCCGCTGGTTTTTCCGTGGCCTATCTCAGGGAGCGCTTGCAGCACTCCAAGAGGGCCATCAAAACCGCCCTACTGGACCAGTCACTGGTGGCGGGCGTGGGGAACATCTATGCCGATGAGTGCTTGTTTGCTGCCGGGATCCGCCCGCAGACTCCCGCCCACCAACTGGATGGACCCCGTCTCCAGCGGCTGAGGGAAGCGTTGCTGGAGGTGCTTCAGGTCAGCATCCGTGCAGGCGGAACAACTTTCAGCGACTTTCGCGATGTCTCCGGTTTGAATGGCAATTATGGCGGCCAGAGTTTGGTGTACCGACGTGCCGGGAAACCGTGCCGTCACTGCGGTCAACTGATCCGCCTGGATCGCTTAAGCGGGCGCAGCAGCCATTGGTGTGCCCAGTGCCAAACCTGAGGGGATGCTTCCATGGATCCTAGATTCGGTCTGCCGGTCCTCGCAGTTCTCTGGGCTTGTCACGACATCACGCCAGGCCGCAAGTCAGCGATCACCCAACGCGTGAAGCAGAAATCACCAGCCCATTCTAATCCCAACTTGGAGCTGCAAACGTGAAGCCCTTCCCCTCCACCGTAACCCAGCAAATGCTCCAGGATGCTCCCGCCCTCTGCCAGGTGATCACCAGCATTCATCAACGGGGCTGGTGCGATGGAACAGGAGGCAACTTCAGCTCAGTGGTGTGTGAACAACCGCTAGCGCTGCTAATGGCTCCAAGCAGTGTGGACAAGGGCTCACTGACACCTTCCGATCTGATTGTGGTGGATGGAGAGGGCACGGTGATTGGCGGAGAAGGGAAGGCCTCCGCGGAAACCCGCCTACACCTCACCATCGTTAAAACAACCCATGCGAGGGCCGTGCTACATACCCATTCCCAGGCAGCCACCCTCCTGTCTCGTTGGCAGCTTGCGGCCAGTGGCGGTCAATCACGGTGGTGGGAGGGGGAACCCGGCGCCACGGGTCTTCTCGGCTATCTACGAGTTGGCCATCTCGAAATGCTGAAAGGATTGGAGGGGATTCCCACCCATGCCACCACCATCTCCATTCCCATCCTCGCCAATTCGCAAAACATGGCAGAGCTCAGTGACTCTGCTCGCCCCCATCTGGATCAAGCCCCCCATGGGATCTTGATCGCTGGCCATGGGCTGTACGCCTGGGGCAACTCCCTGGCCCAAGCGCGCAGACATTTGGAAATTCTGGAATTCTTACTAGAACAGCACTGGCGACAACTGATTTTGGATTCAAAGCCCATTACCAATGGAGGTTGTTGATGACCATGGAACCACAGATCCAATTTGTGTTGCTGGACATCGAAGGCACAACTTGCCCAGCCAGCTTCGTTGGCGATGTGCTTTTCCCTTACGCCAGCAAACAGATGCTTTCCTATCTCTGCAACCATCAGGCAGAAACAGACATTAGGCGCCTGTTGGCGGAGATACACACCGCTTGGCAACAAGAAACCGATCCCGAAGCCATAGAACTTGCTAAGCAGCTAACTCAATTAAGTACACCCATCACCTTCAACACCCCCCGCGACCCTAGCAAGTCCCATCTAGCCTCCCGCACCACCAACAGCAGCGAACGAACGGAAGTCAGCGGTCCTCAAGAAATCCACGAACCAGCTGGAATTCGTCGACCCACAGAAAACCATCAGCCACTGGAATCCACACATTCATCAGAAAATAATAACCCAGCCGAAAGAGATGAATCTCTTAAATGCTGTAATCCGGCAGAACACATGGATCAAATCGAAGTCACCCAGCAGGAAGGCGCCACCGATCCAGCAGCATTCGACAAATCCACAGACGTCGAGCATCCAGAAAATGCCATTGACACAGAAAATGCCTTTGATAAAGCAGAAAATAACCGTTTGGCATATCCCTACCATTCAACCAGCAAAGTGAGCAAAGAATCCGCAACAGATCTGCAAGCATTATCAGCAGAACATGCCAGCCTTTACCTCAACTGGCTGATCAAGAAAGATCGCAAACTAACTGCCCTAAAAGATCTCCAAGGTTTAATCTGGGAGGAAGGGTATCGCAAAGGCAACCTGATTGCTCCACTTTTTGCAGATGTGCCCGATGCCCTCCGAAACTGGCACCAACAAGGTCTGCAGCTTGGCGTCTACTCCTCAGGATCAGTAAAAGCCCAGAAGCTCCTTTACGCCCATACAAGTTACGGCGATCTCTCCCATCTCTTTTCCAACTGGTTTGACACCCATACCGGCCCCAAAAACAGCTCCGCAAGTTACTTATCAATCGCTTCCACTCTCTGTTTAAACCCAGAAACAATACTATTTATCAGCGACTCTCCAGCCGAATTGTCCGCTGCCAGGGCCACAAGATTTTCGGTCCTGCACAGCGACCGACCGGGCAATCCACACCAAAACTACGAAGATTTTCCCAGCATTCAGAACTTCTCAGAAATAAACATCAGCAAAACACCCTAAACACCAAACAACCCGATCGCAAATATATTAATCAACCAAACAGAAAGATCATCGGCCTATTCAGATTAAACCCATTTTGGTCCAAGAACGCCTCATGCTTTGTCAGGGATGGCAACGCTCCTAGACTAAAGCAAGCAATAGTCCTGATGATCAGCCATTAAAAACCACCCAAAGGGTGGATTTTGCTTCTATAGTCCTGATGATCAACAACAAAAAAGCCACCCGTAGGGATGGCCATTTTTTAATCTTGCAATCATTACAATGATATTCACATCAAAAGCAAGTGATTAGGAAAATTTTATCCTGGCATCGTGCTATTTTCGCGAGGTGCTACCACCTAACTATCGTCGCCGCTGCTGCGTTTCACAACCGAGTTCGAGATGGATCGGTGTGGTTCCACAGCGCTATGAACACCAGGAAAT
>JBKDSY010000011.1:0-2614 GCA_046340755.1 Cyanobacteriota bacterium | reverse complement strand
CCAGTCGCTGAAGCCGGCTGGATTCTCGCTGGCTGGGAGGACTGAGCCATGGCCGAGGCAATCTTTCTTTCCGCTGGTGTTCCCGATCCCCGGCGCGGTCCTGAGTACGCCGCCACAGCCGATTGCGCGGCGATCACTGCGGCCGTGTCGGCGCTCATCCATGTGGTGCTGGGCCGGCGACCGCTGGTCTGGGGGGGGCACCCGGCCATCACGCCGATGATCGTGCTCGTGGCTGAGGATCTGGGCGTTGAGTATGGGCAATGGGTCAGCCTGTATCAATCACGCTTCTTCGCAGAGGAGTTTCCCGAAGATAACGCCAAGTTTCACAATGTGACCTACGTGGAGGCGGTGGCTGGCGAACGAGAGGAGAGTCTTCTGGCCATGCGGCGACGCATGTTCACTGAAAACGAATTCCAGGCCGCCGTTTTCATCGGGGGCATGGGAGGCATCCTGGATGAATATGAACTCTTCCGCAGCCTTCAACCCCATGCCCACGTTTTGCCGGTAGCCTCCACCGGCGGAGCGGCCCTGAAGGTTGCCGACCGTATCCCTGATCTTCCGCCGGAACTGATCAACGAGCTCGACTATGTGACCCTCTTCCACAGACTCCTGGGAATCTCTGGTCGGGAACAACGCTTTCCATCCCCGAAGATGCAACCAGCGAATGTAGAAGATCGTTATTGGCAGCGCCTCAAGCCACGCCAGTGACCTGCTCCGGGTTGCTGGCAACATGGAGCAACCCGGCCGATGGCCTGGTGTGACCGTTCTCCCAAGCAGGCCCCAACGCCCATGGACACCACCCCACAGGTCAGCTCCGAAGCGCAGCATTTTGATCCCAAGGGGAACCTGCCCTCGGCCACCACCATCGAATTCCAGAAGGCCCTGCGCCGCAGTCTGCCCTTCGAGGACCAGCGTGACTTTGAGGAAGCCCAACGCGGCTTTCTCGCCGCTCCCGACTACAAGCAGATCATGGCCGAGGCCGGCCATGTGGCCTGGGACATGGGTTGCTATGACTTTCTGCTGCAGAGTTTTGATAGCGTTTTTGACAGTGTTCATCCCTCCCTGCAGCGCCAGGCCGTGTTGAACATGGCCTACGGACTGTATGAGGTGTTGCCGGATCGGATCTACCAGGTGCGGGGATTTGACCTGGCCAACATGACCATCATCAAAGGCGAAACAGGTTGGATCCTCTTTGATGTGCTCACCTGCAAAGAAACGGCGCGTGCTGCTCTTGCATTGGTCAACCAACACCTCGGGGAGCGGCCGGTCGTGGCCGTGGTGTATTCCCATAGCCATGTGGATCACTTCGGCGGGGTGCGGGGTGTCATCTCAGAAGAGGATGTCAGAAGCGGCAAGGTGCAGGTGTTGGCCCCTGCCCACTTCATGAAGCATGCAATTGCCGAAAACGTTTACACCGGCACCGCCATGACCCGGCGAGCCTTCTTTCAATATGGACTGTTATTGCCCCGCAGTCCCTACGGTCATGTTGATCAATCCATTGGCAAAAACACAGCGGCTGGGCGTGTTGGCCTGATTGAACCGAGCCGAAGCATCACACAAGACATCGAAGAGCTGACCATCGATGGGGTGCGGATGATCTTTCAGAACACACCCGGCACCGAAGCCCCAGCCGAGATGAACACCTACTTCCCCGACTGGAAGGCCTTCTGGGCGGCAGAGAACATCTGTGGCACGATTCACAACATCTACACCCTGCGCGGTGCCCTCGTCAGGGATGCGCTGGAGTGGTCGAAGAAAATCAGCGAGGCCCTTTACCTCTTTGGGGAAGAGGCCGAAGTGATGTTCGCCTCCCACAGCTGGCCCCGTTGGGGCAATGGGCGCATTCAGGAGGTGATGCGCACCCAACGGGACACCTATGCCCACCTACACAATGAAGTGCTGCATCAGGCCAACAAAGGGGTGACCATTAATGAGATTCATAATGTCTACCAACAACCTGAAAGCCTGAAGAAACAGTGGACAGCCCACAGTTACCACGGGTCCGAGGAGCACAACAGCCGAGCCGTGATCAATCGCTACCTCGGCTATTGGGATGCCAATCCAGCCACCTTGATTCCCCTCTCACCGGCCGACTCGGCGCCGCTCTACGTGGAGATGATGGGCGGAGCCGAGCGCATCCTGGCCAAGGGCCGGGACCTGTATGCACAGGGCCAGTATCTGAGTGCGATCGAAATTCTCAACAAGCTGGTCTACGCTGAACCACGGAATCAAGCCGCCAAGGATCTTCTCGCGGCTGCCTTCGAACAGGTCGGTTATCAGAAGGAAAGCCCAAGTGTGCGCAACAGCTTCCTGGCAGCGGCCTTCGAATTGCGCAATGGCTTCCCGAAGGGTGTCACCAGCGACCCCGTCAACCCCGACACAGTCCGTGCCATGTCCACCGACCTGCTGCTGGATTTTCTCGGGATCCGCCTCGATAGCCGCAAGGCGGAAGGGTTGGCCTTTGTGGTGAATCTCTGCACACCAGACAACGGCGAGCAATACATCATTGAGATGAGCAACTCAACCCTCACCAACAGCAAAGGTTTCCAAAGCCCCAACGCTGATTTGTCGATCACCATCAACCGCATTGATCTGGAACTGATCATGTCTGGAC
>JBKDSY010000010.1:0-12762 GCA_046340755.1 Cyanobacteriota bacterium | reverse complement strand
GGGCGCAACAGGATCGGAATCACCCGGGCCTCATCGCGTCCGTGACGAGCCAACGCCTGCTCCAACTCCACTTGGTAGCAGAAGTCAGAGGCGATGAAATCGGAGCTGATCAGAAGCAAGATCAACCTGGCGCCGAGCAGCTGCTCACTGATCTGGCGTTCCCACGCCTGGCCGGGGATCATCCGCCGGTCATGCCAACAGGAGATCAGGCCGGTGCGCTCCAACGTGGCCAGGGCGGTGACCAACTCCTGCCGGAACACCTCGTCTTTGTGGGAGTAGGAGAGGAACGCGGTGATGGCCACAGGGAACCAAGGCTGCGCGCAATGGCTTGGCCAACCTTAACGGGAGTGGGCTGGATTGGCCATTGGTTTGGCGCCACGGCTGATGAAGGCGCCACATCCTCGGCAGGCTTGTTTGGCGCCCAAGCCTGAGAATGGGGAAACCCCGCCCGCGATCCGATGATCCGTTCCCGTGCTGCCGTTGCTTGGGGCGCTGGTCAACCGTTGGAGGTGACGGAGATTGATGTCGCCCCGCCCCGGGCCGGTGAGGTGTTGGTGCGCATCGTGGCCACGGGCGTGTGTCACACCGATGCGTTCACCCTCTCCGGTGCCGATCCGGAGGGGTTGTTCCCGGCGGTTCTGGGGCATGAGGGTGCTGGTGTGGTGGAAGCCTTGGGCGACGGCGTGACCTCCGTCGCCGTGGGGGATCATGTGATTCCCCTCTACACACCGGAATGTCGCCGCTGCGCGTTTTGTTTGTCGGGGAAAACCAACCTGTGCCAGGCCATCCGCGCCACCCAGGGCCAAGGCTTGATGCCCGATGGCACCAGCCGCTTTTCCCAGGGAGGGAAGCCGATTCACCACTACATGGGCACATCGACGTTTTCGGAATACACGGTGGTTCCCGAGATCGCCGTCGCCAAGATTCAGGCGGACGCGCCCCTGGAGCAGGTGTGTCTATTGGGATGTGGCGTCACCACCGGGATCGGCGCGGTGCGTAACACGGCGAAGGTGGAGCCGGGCAGCACCGTGGCCGTGTTTGGGCTGGGGGGGATTGGCTTGGCTGTGGTGATTGGCGCGGTGATGGCCGGTGCCTCCCGGATCATCGGCATCGATGTGAACCCGGAGAAGTTCGCCATGGCGAAGCAACTCGGTGCCACGGATTGCCTCAATCCACGGGACCATGACGCGTCGATTCAACAAGTGGTGATCGATCTCACCGATGGTGGCGTCGATTACTCCTTTGAGTGCATCGGCAATGTGGAGGTGATGCGGGCGGCTCTGGAGAGTTGCCACAAGGGTTGGGGTGAAAGCACGATCATTGGTGTGGCCGGCGCTGGGCAAGAGATCAGCACCCGTCCCTTTCAACTGGTGACCGGGCGGGTGTGGCGTGGGTCTGCCTTTGGTGGCGTGCGCGGGCGGAGCGAACTGCGGAATTACGTGGCTCAGGCCATGAGCGGGGAGATTCCGCTGGAGGTGTTCATCACCCACACCATGGGCCTGGAAGAGATCAACCAGGCCTTTGAACTGATGCACCAAGGCAAAAGCATTCGCTCGGTTGTGACCTTTTGAGCCATGGGTTCCCAGGCCATGGCTGCCGCTGAACCGTTACCGCTGGTGCAACGGTCTGGAAGGGTCGATGGTTGCGGGCGTCTTGGTTAAGGCACGCAAATGTTCATCCTTTAGTGGTGACAAGTTGGGCAAGATTCTGCAGGCGTTGACGGTTGTGGGGATCACGGAGGTACGTCTCTGCAGTCTTTGTGATCTTGTCGAGATTATCATCATCAGCTTGGAACACCGAGGTAATCTCTGAATAGACTGGTTGAAAGCGCTGGTAGTTATCCCTGAGGAGGCTTGAGGCAATGAAATCAATGGAATCCGCAGATCCATCAGCACAGACTTGAAAGAGGGGAATTCCCCTGGGCAGCTCAGACCAGGCCAGAGCACCCCAGTTCCTAACGTTATCCGGTGTGATGCGCCGACCAGACTGGCCCGTGCCAAAGGAAGCCACCAAGATTTTCTGCAAAGGGTTCTCTTGTGCTGCTGGGTTTTGTTTAGAGTAATAGTTGATCTTCTCCGCAATCGCACAGAGAACAGGATTGTTCGCCAGGATTCCACCATCAATCAAGGGGAGGCCATCTTGGGGAATTTGACGGTCTAGGTCGCCTTCCGCCTTGCCGCCACTTTGATGGTCCTTCAAGAAATGGGGCTCACTGAGGAGGTAACCGGGATAGGCGGCCGGCGCCGCGGAAGAGGCCCGACACACCTGCCAAACAGGAACCTGGCTGCATTTGCTGTCTTTGCTTTTGAACACCACCGCCTTGCGGTTGTATGTGTCATAACTAACACAGAGTGTTTCCTTTGGCAGGTCACCAAGCAAGAGGTTGGGCGGGAAGACTGTTTCAGAGGTCAGAACAGATTCCAGGCCAGCGGGATCAAAGAGTGGGGAGGATAGACGAAGGTTCTGCAAGCGCTTTACTAGGGAGGTGACCCAAAAGCTCCCGCCCATCTTGGGAAAGATCTTGGCTCCTGTCTTGATATAAAACTCACGAATACTGGCTGGGCTCATGCCGTTAGACAGACCACAGGCGATGATGCTGCCTGTGGAGGTTCCGGCAAACATGTCAAAGCAGGAGCTGATCGAAGCATCCGTATTGATGGCCTTGATTTCTGTCTCCAGTGATTCCAGGATGATCGTGGTGAGCAAGCCACGAATGCCACCACCATCACAGGTGAGGATTTTGGTTTGTTCGGTCATGGGTTGGAAATGGGTTTGGGAGGTGAGCTGGCTGGCATCGTGAGCTCCTGGCTCGAAGAAAGCCGTCGCCTTGACGCGAAGCCGAATTGGCCTGGTCAGTCAGATCGTTGATGAGGCCAACAAGATGGAAAAGTGAGGATGGTCCGAGGGGATCCACTCAAGCGTGAGGTCGCCAGAGGCACAAGGAGTTGGGTGGATCGCGTGGATGGCTTGGCTGAGAGCCACTGGACTGGGACGGGGGAGGTCCGCTGTCTGGAATGTCGGTCGCCATGAAACTTTGCGGACGAGCAGCTGGGAACGTTGGCAGGCTGTTTCGGATCAGGATCATTCCTGTGGCTGGAGATCAATTTCCTCAAGGCTAGAGATGTTTGTTTCTGATGAAATCATTCGGACCAAGACTGCCATACAACTTAACCAACTGGTCGTGACCATGTCCGGTCCTGGTCGTCACACAAATTTCTGTCGCGTAGACAATGATTGTTAGTTTGCTGTGCAGGAGAAATAGGGATGTTTCTATAATGTCGGCCATTGCTTGTGGTTTGAGACTGATGTGGAAGGTTGCAGCCCCAAGGATGAAATGTCATCCATCTGTTGAACGAACGATCAGAAGCCAGAATCCGATGATCGATGCCTCAGCCTGATCTCCTGTTATCTGGTGAGGGCAGGGATGTTGGAAGTTGTAGGCGAAACATCCCCCGTCATGAGTAGCGCTCCAGATCAGGAAGCTTTTCGCAATTGTTGACGATGCCGAGAACCATTACCAAAACCAGAGACCAGGACTGAATCCGTATGCAACGTCGCATTTTCAATTCCCGGACTACATACAGGAAGCTGATCAACTCAAGATAGTTTGCGCAAGCTTGGGATTCGCCTAATGGGGAAGGGCAATCCTGCCAAACCTTACGCCGGGAACGTCAGCCAGGCGATTAGGACAGAGTCCAAATCACCTCTGGCTCCAGCCCCAGAACCAAGTCGCAATGCGCTTCACTCCCTGTCAAGGGCAGACCAGCAAGGCAACAGCTGTCCCGCCCACTAGGGATGATGTTTAGGTCATGCATCATGCAACCGGTGCCACCAGGAGAGTAATCCGGCACCTGGGCTGGGCCTCAGGTGTGGCGGCAGGACAGCCATGGGTGTTCTAGTAGAAGCGAGAGGCCCCACTACTCAATCTATTGTAAGAGCAAAACGGGGTGCATGGGTGGTGGATTGTTGATCTTTGACATGAAGACCCAGCAGCATCTTCCATGAATCCTTAGAGATGCACCCATACTGCTCTGGAGCCTGAAAGATTACGGCCAATGGCTGACCAATTTTAGCAGACCGTGGCAAATGTGGTTGGGGATCCGTTCCGAGAGGCTCGGTCAGTCCCCGGGAAATCCCTCACGAGATTCATGCGGCCCCCGTCGATGAGACACAACCAGGGGAGTAGGCTATGAACATACCAACACCCATGGTCTGGCCAGACCTGCATAGCAGATACCTCGGGTTCTTCTGACGATCAAGCCTGGAGCAGGAATCATGCAGCCACCTGTCATTGCCTTCGGTTCAAACGCATCCTCCGTGGCTACAGAGCCTTTTCTCCAGGCCATATCTTCACCTGATCGTTTATTGCCTGGCACACCGATAGCAGCCGACCCCTGCTCACCAGGCTCCACACGCACGATCTTCGCCACAGGAGATCTCAATCACGACGGGTACACCGATCTTGTTGCCGCCCATGGTTTCCGCAAGGCTGGTGTGTATCTCAATAATCGAGACCAGTCATTTGCACCAGAAGTCATGCTCTCAGAGCCATGGTGGCCTGTCTCCCAAAACATTGGCGCCACGTCCGTCGCCCTTGGCCACCTCGATGACGATCAGAACCTTGATCTGGTCATCCCAATCTATGGCTCTCACTTCACTGGACGCCAAATTCAGGTCTATCGAGGTCTGGGGAACGGAAGCTTTGTTCCCTGGCCAGTTGGCGATGGAATCATCACTGCCGGCGGTGCTGCAAACCCTATGTTTGCGGGGATCGCTGATTTCAATTTAGATGGCCGAGCCGACATCATCGTAAGCGCAAATAATGGTATGCATTCAGTTGATATTCTCATCCAGGCAGCGAACAAAAGCTTTTCAGCCGTCGACTTGAATTATGCTGGCCCCAATCCACAATACTTCGATCTCGCAGACTTCAACCATGATGGCGCACCTGATCTCGTTGTGGGTGCCCTCTATACCGGTCTCTATGTCTTCATCAACAAGGCCGATGGTAGCGGCGGTGTCGACCAGTTAGGTGAGCATTACGAACCCTCTCGCAGGCCCTACGTTGTTGCTGCAGATTTCAATGCTGACGGCAATGTTGATATCGCTGCTCGTGGGCTGACCTCGCCACGGGTCGATCTACTGCTTGGAGATGGCAGTGGTGTTTTCACCACCACAACCAGTGCCCAGTCAAGCGGTGTCGATGGCTATTTCGCTGCAGCAGATATGGATCGTGATGGTGATCCAGACCTGGTCGTTGCCTCCATGTCAAGCCAGAGCGTGGATTTGCTCTTGAATCATGGCAACGGAACCTTTTCTGCGCCTATCTCCACGCCACTTGATGCTGCACCCTGGGGCTTGGTGGTGGATGACTTTAACCAGGATGGTTGGGCTGATGTCGTTGTTTCACGAAGTGATCACACAATCCAAACTCTCTGGAATCGAGGTGGAGTCTGGGTCAGTCACACCACAGTCACCATACCTGAACACCTGGCAAACAACAGCTTGATCAACATCGTGGCTGCCAGTGGTCAAGAACCCTTGTCTCTGGCTCTCACCTCGGGCAACAGCGATTCCGACGAAGACGGCCAGCTTGCCTTTGCCATCAACTCCAGCACTGGGGCCATCACCGTCAACGACAGGGATGACCTTGATTACGAAACGACGACGCACTTTGTTCTCGGAGTGACGGCCACAGATTCCAGCGGTTTGTCTGGCACCGGTTCCGTCACGATCCATCTGACGGACGTTGACGAACAGGGTAATGAGTCTCCCTCAGCGCAGGACGCAACGTTCCTGTTGCCTGAGATGAGTCCAGACGGCACTGCCGTAGGTCAAGTGATCGCAAGCGATCTCGATGTTGGCGATGTTCTCACCTACACCATCGCCGCTGGCAACACCGACCCTGACGGCGACGGGAAGGCTGCCTTTACCATCGAGAGCGCAACTGGGGCCATCACCGTCAATGACTGTGGCGACCTGGATTTCGAAACCATGCCCAGCTTTGTTCTGTCCGTAACCGTCATGGATGTGGGCGGACTGATCGACACCGCCGCCATCACCATCAACCTCAGCAACATCGTTGAGATGGACGGTACTCCTGGGGATGATGTTCTCCTTGGAACCATCGCCAGTGATGTGCTGAACGGAATGGCCGGAGACGACACCCTCAGGGGTGGACAAGGTGACGACACCTTCAATGGAGGATCTGGCATCGATGAGCTCCAGGAACAGGGAAATCTGAACTTCACCCTTGATGACGGTCAGCTCACTGGGCTGGGGATGGATACCTTGATCAGTATTGAACGTGTCAGCCTCACTGGCGGATCTGGTAACAACACACTGGATGCAAGTGCATTTACCCGCGGGGCTGTTTCCTTGAATGGCAGGGGCGGTAATGATCACCTCATTGGTCCACGGGAGTCAGGCACCTGGCACTGGCCTGCCGGGCTTTACGCCAATCGCTTCACCGGCTGGCTAGGAAACGACACCTTCACGGGTGGGGTGGGCAGCGACGTTATCTTCGAAACATGGGACACAAACTTCACCCTGTTGGCTAACCAGTTGACAGGAAACGGAACGGACACCTTCAGTAGCATGGACATCGCCTACCTCGCCGGGGGGTACCGAGGCAACGCTCTGGATGCTTCCGGCTTCACCGGTTCCCTCACCATCCTCGAAGGCCGTGGTGGCAATGACACTCTGATTGGTGGGGCCGCTTACGACTGGGTGCGCAGCCAAGCCAACAGAAATTTCACCCTCACCGACAGCCAACTGGATGACTTCACTCTCGACACTTTGGTCCGCATGGATGCTGCGATTCTGATCGGAGGGATCAGCGCCAACGTCCTGGATGTCTCCGCGTTTACCGGCAACAAGGTCATCTTGGAAGGTGGCGATGGTCGCGACACCCTGATCGGCCGCCCCGATGGCCTTGACCGGGTTCGTGCCCGCGCTGATGTCAATTTCACCTTGACCGATGGAGAGTTGTTTGGCCATGGAAAGGACAGCCTTCAACACATCGATCAGGCCGTGGTGGTGGGTGGGGTGGGCGCCAACATCCTGGATGTCTCCGCATTCACTGGTTCCTTGACGATTCTCGAAGGTGGTGGTGGCGACGACACCCTGATCGGCCGCATCAATGGCCTTGACCGGGTGTGCGTCCGAGGTGATGTCAACCTGTTCGCCACTGATACCCAATTGATCGGCACTGGCACCGACAGCCTTCAACACATCGACCAGGCGATTCTCATCGGCGACGGCGGAGCCAACACCCTCGATGCTTCCACCTTCACATTGGGCAGTGTCTTTCTTTATGGTGAAAGTGGCGATGACACGCTTCTTGGTGGCAAGGGGAACGATCACCTGGAGGGGGGGCCTGGCGACGATCACCTCAGTGGTGGCCTCGGTCGCGACCAGGTTGTTGTGCGTGGGGATACGGATTTCTCCCTATCCGCCGATCGGGTGAGCGGTCTGGGAATTGACACCTTTGATGGGATGGAAGTGGCCCATTTAATTGGTGGACCGGGTGCCAACAGCCTGGATGGCTCTGGCTTCCTTGGCGCTCTTGTGATCTATGAAGGCCTGGGCGGGGATGATCATTTGATTGGTCGTGGCACCAGCGGAGATCGCCTGCGCGCTGTTGGTGATGCAGACTTCACCCTCACCAACCATCAACTCACCGGTTTGGGGTTGGACAGCTTTGAGGAGATTGACCAGGCGCAATTGATCGGTTATAGCGGTGCCAACCGTTTTGATGCCAGTGCCTTCAGCCTTGGTGTTGTGACCATCCGCGCCGGTGGGGGGAACGACACCCTGATCGGTGGCAGCGCCAACGACTATTTGAGCGGCGGTGTTGGCGCGGATTGCTTTCGCTTCACCACCTCACCGAACGGCAGCCACAACCGCGATGTCATCAGCGATTTCAGCATCGCCCAAGGAGACACGATTGAGCTTGTGAACTCGGTGTTCACCGCCCTGACCACCACCGGAGCACTTGCAACCGAAGTCTTCTTGATGGGTGCGGCTGCCACCACCAGTGCCCAGCGCATCCTCTATAACGAGGCGAACGGGCTACTGGCTTACGACACTGATGGTAACGGAGTTGCCGCTGCCGTACCCTTTGCGATTCTTCAACCAGGTCTGGAGCTGACCAGCAGCCAATTCAGCGTAAGTTGAGTCGAACATCTGCATAATAGCCAGGCGCTGTTGGCGACGGTTCGGGTCAGGTAGCGCTGAGATGATTAGCCCCATACCAATGCCCGCCAGGCTGATCAGACCAAGGGGTGCCATGACCATGGCCAGACGAGGCATTACAATTAGGCCTATGGCCATGATCGCCAACACCGGCGGCGCACCGGTGGCGATCAGCCCACTGGTTTGGAGGATCTGCAAAAGTCGTTCGCCTCTGATGTCGATGGAGCCGTTGATCAGCGCATTGCGATGAATCAAGAGTTGATCCACAGCGATGACGGCTGCCGCAAGGGCGCTGGCCTCAAGGTTGAGGTGTTCGCTAAAGGCCGGTCCCACCGCACGGGTCACCGCCGCCATCCCCGCACGCCGCGATCCAGCTGGAGAGCTGTGCCCACCACGGCCTAACCCGGGTGGGAGGTGCATGGCGGGCGTCCCGCGTCGACCTTCCATGGCGCTCCCCTCCAGTCCCTGCTGCCAGATCCGTGCCCTGGTGATGCATGTCTCCTTGGTCGTCGAGGCATGCCCGTTAAAAAGGTGCGCTTTATTCCGGCCGAGAAAGCCCATGCTCTCGCTTGCAAGCTGCAGGGGTGGTTTGGCACCACGGTGTCGGTGCTCTGAGGCTCAGGCCTCAGCCGGCCGGGTTTCCCGGCCGTTTTCTTCTGCGCGACGCTGGGCGGGGCCGGTTGAATCAGGAGAGGATGTGTCAATCACCCGGCACGGGATTCTGTGGAAAAAATTCGGGCGCCTGCGGCGCCAACAGCCAAGGGGAGAAATAAAGCCAGGGCTTAGGGCCCAAGGGCTAAAGGGCGGAAGAAAAACGTCCTCGGGGCAGGCAACACACACGGAAGCCGATGAAGTTGAGGGCATTGGCGGGGTGGCTGTAGCCGCGGAAAGCGGAGCGGCAGAGCACCGGGCTGCCGAACCAGGAACCACCACGCAGCACTCGACTCCCATCGAAACCAGCTGCTCCATCCAGCCAGGCGCACCCATCCTTTGGCATTCCATTATAGTTATTATGCCAAAGATCCAAGCACCACTCCCACACATTGCCGTGCATGTCTTGCAGACCCCATTCATTGGCAGGGAAGCTACCAACGTCTGTCGTCTGTTCACGATACAAACCCTTGGGGCCTGAGCCATAGGTGGTGGTCCCGTCATAGCTCGCCATTTCCGTGGTGAGCGTCTCGCCAAAAGCAAAAGGAGTCGTTGTTCCCGCCCTGCACGCATATTCCCACTGCGCTTCACTGGGCAGGGTGTACTCGCTCCCGCTCCGAACGCTGAGTCGCTGGCAGAACTCCATGGCCTGCCCCCAGCTCACCGAGTCCACTGGCTTGCTGGCTCCCTTGAATCTGGAAGGTTCAGGGTTCATGTCCCTCTCCACCCTCCGCCAGCCTGCGACGACCTTCCACTGCGCCTGGGTCACAGGGGATTGGCCTAGGAAAAAGCTCTGGAGGCTCACCTTGTGTTGGGGGCCTTCATTCGGCCGACGACCGCTTTCAGTATCAGGCGATCCCATCAAAAACTCCCCTGCAGGCATCTCAATCATGGTGATCGCCACACCCTCCGCCCGCTTCTCCTGATAACCCCTCACCGTGATCGGTTCCTCCTTCGTCCGCCACGCGTTCCCCTCCCTCGCCAACCAGCCTCGTGTGGTGGAAATCTGGATCAGTTGGGGCCCCTTGGAACGCTGAACCTCAGGCTGCGCCGGCGCCTGAGGCGTTTTGAGATTGGATTGCCGCTCGTGATCCTGCGTTTCCCTGGCCTGCCGCTGCAACTCCTCCTTTTCCCTGGCCAGCCGCTCCATTTCCACCCGTGTGCGTTCCGCCTCGGTTTTCGCTGCCTCCGCCTCAGCCTTCCACCGCTCCGCCTCGGCGCGGGCTTCGTTGTTCGCCCTCAAACGCTCCCTCTGGGCTGTTTCTTCTGCCTGGCGCTTTGCCTCCTGCTCCGCCAACACCCGCTCCTCCTCCTGCCGTTGAGCCATCGCTTCTGCGTTCGCTGCTTCTTGCGCTGCCAGCCGCTCCTTACTGATCTGCTCAAACAACTCATGGATACGATCAGTGATCCGCACCATTTCCCGATCTCTCTCCACTTCGCCCATTTCTGCCAGCGTTGGGTTAATGGAGCCTACGGATTGATACTGCTCAATCTGGGGGTAACGCTTCCAGGAGCAGGGCCGAATCGGCAGCCAGAGGATCTTTACACCATCTTTGTTTGCCGCCTCAAACAGTTTCGGCAATTCCTTTCGGCGGATGAAATCAGAAGCCAGGAAATGGGGGCTGACAAGCAACAGGGCCACCTGGGCTCTTTCCAGCGCCTGTTCGATCTCCATCAGCCAGATGTCACCCGGCTGAATCCGTGAATCATCCCAGCGCCGCAAGCCGTAATCCTCTTCCAATGGGCTGAGGTGGACCCAGAACTGCTCCAGAAAGGCGCGGTCCTTCTGGCAGTAGCTGATGAAAAGCTCCTGCCGCGGCCCACGCCCACCATCACTCCCTACCGGATTAACCCAGCCCCCGCTCACGAGCACCGCCCACGCCGTTGCCTAGAAGATAGGGCAGCCCATGGCCTGTCCCCCTCAAGTCAACCGCGCAGGACCATCGCTCTCAATGAGAAGGGCGCCCCGTACGGAGCGCCCTTGGGCCTGTTGCAGGGTTGGGACTCGCGTCTTCCTGGTCTTGGCCTCTGATCCATGAATAGACCCGCCTGATGCTCCTGTCAGTACGGCAAACCCCAAGGTCTCCTTACCTATCGGCTGAGGGCCTCGGCCCCCCAGCTCCAGCAGCCCCCGCGCGCGGAACGTTGACGGGGCCATGGTCATGGGGATGGGGAAGCCAGGGCGCAGCTGGGCGATCAGCTGTTCGATGCGGTTATCGCCGCGGCACGTCGCCTGGATGCCCAGCCGTCGCAGTGCCGCCACCTGGGCTTGATTGTTGGTGGTGTCGCCAAAGCGTTCACCGGGGAAGGTGGCGATCATCCGGCTGGGCGCTCCCCGCCAGGCAGCCCGGCTTGAGATCGGCCGTCGCCCTGGCGCAGGTGGAAGACAATCACAACCGGTGGCCCAGCCAGGTGGCGCTATCGCACTGGCGGAAGTAGGGCACCGGCAGGGTGGGCTTGGGCCTGGAGAGATGGTGGCAGGCGCCATTGAGGGGAGTGATCAGGTCTCCTGAAGGCTCCGGGTGCTTGTTTGCCTTCCGAGATGGGCTCACTATCCCTTCAATGAGTCCCATTGAAGTCTTCATTGGCTTCTCCATTCGGATCAGTCATCATTCACACTGATCAAACCATGACGGCAGGTCAAGCCACTCAGCCATCCTGACAACAGGATGTTAAGACTTCTTTTTCATCCCATCATCAACCTCCAATGAGACTTCATCTTATAGCCCATTCTTCGGTAGCAAGTGTTGCGATTCTGTCCTTGTTCGCGCCAGGACACGCACAAACGGACTTGTTCACCATCCATTATCAAGACTGCACGGAATCCATCGGCATCCACACCGTGCATCGAAGTGATGTATTGGCCTACCTCCCTACTGACTTCTCGGCACGTTTCGGGTTCGGGGGATTTGGTTCGGCACCGGGAGCCGATCAAGCTCAGCTCATTGCCCGCACCATGCACTGCGCTACTGCTACCGTTGCGGGCAACCAACTCGGCCCGCTCACCTCCTCACACTACGGAGTCATCACCGCTCGCACAGACGCCCAGATTCTGGCTGGAAGTCCATTTAATGGGATCGACAATTGGCAGCTGGGCTACACCACCAGCTCTTCGACGCTGGCCGCCCTGCTGAACACCGCCGGCGTCGTCACTCTGCATGCACCAGGCCTGACCTTCCTTCAAGACGACTCCTCTGGGTCCTTTGCCACCACCAACTCCCCGCTCTTCACAACAAGTGGGAGCCATCTTCCCCCCGGCTTGCCCTATCCGGGAGGCTTCATCGCGCACTGGTGGGGTGATGGACCCAAGGGTGAAGTGCGGTCTCGTCAGGTGGTCCCCGAGATTGCCTTCCGTTTTAATGGCGCCGTGACTCTCACACCCGCTCCTGGCACCCTCCTGGAAACGATCCTGCAAGCCAAGCCAGTGGATATGGACGTGCCCCTTGGCGGTGCATTTGTCCACGGCCCCACAGAGATTGAATCGGTACCGGCCCCCCCGCCGTTGCTTGGAGCACCGATCCTCTTAGGTTGGGCAAGCCGTTTGCGTGCGTCCTGCCGAGCACGAACAAATCCCCAGTCGATGCCGCCATGGGCTGGAGCTGGTGGTGTCTGCGCCTGCTCGCAGCGCTCCAAGTGATGCAGCTGGGTGCGGTCGCAGATGCCAAGTCAGGCGATCGCAAAACAGCTACCCAGGCCAGCCCCAGACATCCCTGAACAGGGCCAGACGGGAGGGGAGTTGGGCCCGTTTTAGGCACGGCCCCGAAGACCATACCCTGAGAAGTCAATCGGGGCGACAGGATTCGAACCTGCGACCTAGTGCTCCCAAAGAGACAAATGCAGTGAGATGCCTACTTGGTTTTTGAGCTGTAGCAAGGGCTTTGGCGGGTAGTGTCAGGGCCTGACTTGTCGGATCGA
>JBKDSY010000009.1:0-3601 GCA_046340755.1 Cyanobacteriota bacterium | reverse complement strand
GCCCGCTGCACAGGGATTGCCACCAGCACCTTGTATAGCTGGAAACGCCAATGGAGAAGTCGTGGTGATTTGGTTCCAGCGAGCACCAGTCCAGCGGAGGAATGGACTCCCGCTGACAAGTTAGCAGCGGTGATCCAGTCTACGGGGCTGAATGGGTCGGATTTGGGAGCATTCTGCCGAGAGCGGGGCCTTTACCCCAAACAACTTGCGCGTTGGCGTCAGGCCGCCGAGGATGCCAACAGTCCAACTGCAGCAAACATGTCTGACCAACGTGAACTACGGAAACAGAATCAAGAGCAGGCACGCCAAATACGCCGCCTGGAGCGCGAACTGCAAAAGAAGGAAAAGGCACTTGCAGAAGCTGCCGCATTGCTGTTTGTCGCAAAAAAGCGCGATGCCCTCTGGCCACCAAACGAGGAGAGTTGATTGTGGAAGAAGATCGCGAGAGAGCCTTGCAACTTTTGGAGGAAGGCCAAAGGAAAGGTGCACCTGCAGGTGCGATCGCGGATTTGCTTGGCATCTGCGTGCGCTCGCTCCGACGCTGGGGCCAAGCATGCGCAGCCCATGGCTTTAGCAAGGATGGCCGCAAAGGATCTCCGCGGCAGGTGCGCCATCGTTTCAGTCATGAGGAGAGGAAGCGATTGATTGAAACGGTTAACAATCCGAGATTTGCCGATCTCCACCCAGCTCAAATTGTAGCCATTCTTGCAGAAGAGAAAGACTATGTCGGCTCTGAGTCAACAATTTACCGTATTATGCGCCAAGAAGGCCTGCTAAACCATCGTGGGAGAAGCCGCCCTCCCAGAGAGACAAGAGAGGTGCCAGTCTTAGAAGTAACAGGCATCCATCAAGTGCTGGCCTGGGATATCACCCTGCTACCAGGAGCAGTAAAGGGTCAGTTCTATTATCTCTATATGGTGATGGATGTATGGAGTCGACGTATTCTTGGGGTGGAGGTTTACGAGGAGGAGAGAGGCCGTCTGGCAAGAGACTTCTTTGATCGAGTCTGTCGTGATGAGGGGATCCACAAAAATAAGGCAACAATTCTACACTCTGACAATGGTGCCCCAATGCGCTCCTTTACTTTGGCAGCAAAGTTGGCTGAACTTGGAGTGATACGCTCTTTCTCTAGACCAGGCGTGAGTAACGACAATGCATTTGCTGAATCATTATTTCGCACGCTTAAATATCATCAGAGTTATCCACATAGGCGATTTAGAGATTTGCCCTCAGTCAGGGCGTGGGTCGACAAGTTTGTCGATTGGTACAACAACGAGCACCGACACAGTGGCATTCAGTATGTAACGCCTAATCAGCGGCACTATGGTGAGGCAGATGAGATATGCACTCGCCGACAAGAGACCTATGAAAAAGCACGTGAGATGAATCCACAACGATGGAGCCGTCATCCACGGGACTGGTCGCAACCACAAACGGTTCGGATGAATCATCCACGACCAGAAAAAGGTGTAACAGGATGACGATCTGATCGTTAGGTTCCAGGGGGGAGAGGTTGGTCCGCCCGCAAGAGGCGGGCCGACCTCTCCCCCCGACCAGGAACCGGAAGGACGATCTACGAGCGATAGGTCCAATCGCGTTTGCACGTTACATGAACTCTTGGTGATGGTTCATCCAACAGCCTCGTTTACTTACAGTGAACTGCTTAGTCACTTGGAAGTCGCTGACCCTCAATCAAGATCGCGCAATATCCATGTGAAGACTCATTTCAACATCACTTATTCCACTCGCATTGCCACCTCTAATGACCCAATAGCAGTAGGATGCAAGCAGCGCACAACCCAGCGCAACGAGCGGACATCTTTCCTGATATATGCCGTCTGGTTGATCCGATCGGCGATGGTGGCAGCGGCCTCGGGCACCTGGAAGCGCTTGCGAAAGGCCGGGGTGAGGCCCTCCAGCAGGGGCGGGGCAGGGCCCGCAGGGTGCTGTGGAGGTGCTGGATCGCCTCGGCAGCGAGGGCCACCTGGCCGGGGCAGATGGGGGTGGCGTCGGGGCCGTGGACTGGGTGCGACCCTGAGCCGGGGAAGTAGTGGTGGCGGGAGCACCAGCTTCCGGCCGACTCAGAGAAGACCGCTGCCCTGCTTGACGCTGGGGCCCATCACCCTGGCCCGCAACACTGCTGACCTGACGCTGCGCCTTGACGTAAAGCGCCAGGCCAAATGGGTTCCCGAAAGTCACCAGCGCGCTACATGGAATCGGTTACCGCTTCCTTGATCGCCGATTCGTGGCCCTGGCGTCCGAGATCCTTTCGCAGCAGCAGGGGCTGGCCACCTCCATCCATGATCCCGAGTGGGATGATCGTGTCAAGACCAGCGGCTTTCTGATGGATCGCACCGGCCAGTGGTCGCTCCGCCCTGCTGAAGCGGAGCCGCCCCACGCGCCGAACATTGGTGTGTCAGAGGATCGCTGTAGCCAGATCCAGGCCAGTCATCGCCTTGATCTATGGCAACGTGTCGAGCCCACAACCAAATCATGAGTCGCCTAGTCCGACGAATGATCTGTAACTGCAGGCTCTTCTCGCCAGACCAGTCGACTTATGACTCGAGTTTGGCGATGGAGGCTCGCTGGTCCCTGCCTCCTTTCGGAGGTGCCCCATGCTGAGCCCGCTTGCGGCGTCTTCGGCCTCTTCCGCCAGCCCCTGCTGGTTCGTGGGCGCCATGATCGCCGGCAGCGATCAAACCGATCGCTTCATCGACGAAGGCCTCTGGGAACACGGCTCCGACGATCGCGACATGGATCTGGTGGTGCGTTCCATGCGTCTGGGTGATCGCATCGCCATCAAGGCGGCCTACACCCAGAAGCAGGGCCTTCCCTTCGACACCCATGGCAACACCGCCTCGGTGATGAAGATCAAGGCCACGGGCGTGGTGGCGGAAAATCCGGGTGATGGCCGGCAGATCCGCGTGCACTGGCAACGCCTGAGCGCGCCGCGGGAGTGGTTTTTCTCCACCAATCGCCGCACGATCTGGCACGTTATGCCAGGCCATTGGCAAGACGATGCTTTGATCGCCTTCACCTTCCAAGACCAACCCCAGGATCTTGATCGCTTTCGCCACGCCCCCTTCTGGCGCGATCGTTTCGGCGATTGTACCGCCAGCCCCCACCGCTTCCGTTGGGCCAGCTTCTACCAAGCCCTGGCGGATGCCCGGCGCGCCCATCGCCACGACCGCCAGCCCCTGATTCTCTTTCTTCAAGACGCCCAATCGCGCCTGGAAGGCCTCTCCACCCTCGCCGGCGATCAATTCAGTGATGGCCGCAAGGGGTTTGTGGCGGATATCGATCCCTTCACCCTGTTTGGCCTGTTCAATCGCGGCATCCGCGACAGCAATCGCCAGGCCATTGCCCGGGAGCTGGACACCTTCCTCGGAGTGCGGGAGCCGGTGCCGCAAATCTTCGATGGGATTCCGGTTCTCATCTACCAGAAGTCCTGGGACTTCCCCTACGACCGCGACCGCGATCCGCCACATGGCGACGCGCTGTGGTCGTTGTTCGAGCAGGGGCTGGAGCAGCTCAACAGCGCCATCGCCGCCGACAGCCGCCTCGGCAAGGCCTTCCGCATCGGCCACAGCTACGTCACCCC
>JBKDSY010000008.1:0-13440 GCA_046340755.1 Cyanobacteriota bacterium | reverse complement strand
ATCGTGATCTTCATGGGCTGGCTGGTTGTGGAAGGTGGCGGGGGAGACACCATCAGAGGGTTCCGCCCCGCCCCAGTCACCCTTCAACACTTCCTCAGAGAATCTGTAGCTCCCCAACCACTTTGGCTAGCCTGCCTCGCTTCCCTCACCCCGGCAGCCACCCGCTGCCATTGCTGACACCCACCGCCCCTACGTGCTCCTGCACCGGACCACAGGCACCGCGCTCTACACCACCTGCGCCACGGAAGCCGAGATCCATCGGGCTCACCGCAACCTCCTACAAGCTGGCCATCCCGCCCGTTACGTGGCAGCCCCATCGGCCCCCACCCCCAGGGCTGAGCCCACCAACCCTGGGTACCATCAGGCCCCCGAGGCGTCCACCTCCCGCGAACTCCTGCCGCTGCGCCGTTGACTGGACAGGGCAAACGCGGCGGCCGTGTTGCTTGCTGACGCCCACGGGACTGTCGAAGCCTTAGCTCAGCCAGGAATTGCAAAGCGTCATTCCAGCCCTGGGCGTTTGGGCTTATCGGACGGCTGTCGATCTCTTCGGTAGGGAGAGGGGGAGATGCCCCCCCTCAGTGGTTCAAGCAATCCTCAGCCTCGTCCCCTGAACGCCCTGGCGGGCTTGCCTGGCGTTTGGCAGCGACTGGAGGGGAGGGTCTGCTCCAAACGCTCAACGGAACGGGCTGTCGCTTCCCCCATGGTGTCCTCACAGGCAGGCAGGTTGTACAGGACGGGGGAGTTGGGCGACGGGAACTTCCGGCGCCAGTGCTTACCGGGCTTGAGCAGACCCGCCCCGCGCCAGCGGGCCAGGGTGCGTTCACTGATGCCCAGGTGCTCACGGGCCTCACGGGCTGTGGCCCAGAGCTGGCGGTGCGGGGAGTCCATGGCTTGATGGCGGAAGACCCCTTGCGAGAAGGGGGGGACAAGCGCACCCAGCGGCCCACGCCGTCGGATGCCACACACCATACCCAAAATTCTGAATCAAGCCTCCCCGGTCCCGCCCGTGGAGCTCAGAGGCCCCCCCACAGGCTGTGCGCAACGCAGGCAACCTAGGCAACCCCGCCCCTGGAGCCCAAATCGTTTGCGCACATCTTGCGCACATCGCCCGAATTCAGCCAAAAAAGAAGGCCCCCGGAAACCCCGAGAGCCCTTGCGGTATCTGAATCGGGGCGACAGGATTCGAACCTGCGACCTAGTGCTCCCAAAGCACCCGCGCTACCAAGCTGCGCCACGCCCCGACGGCGAATAGAAATCATAGAGGGCGCGGGGTCGGGGTCTTGCGGCGGGTGGTGGGGCCGTTACAACGGGGTCTCCGGCAGCGGACACCATGGAGCTTCTGACGCGGTGGACACAGGGTTGGACACGGGGTTGGACATGGCGGGGTGGGGCGGATGGGGGATTGAGGGGGAGCTGGGGGGAGGAACCCTCTGGTCGCAAAGGCTCTGGCCGGGTTGGCAGGAGCGGGCTGATGGGGGTGGTGTGGGGGCTGTGGGCGGTGGGAAGCCTTGGCGCAACGCCGACGGCATGGGCTGAGCCAACTCCGGCCGCCCCAACCGAAGCGAACAGAGGGTCTGAAGATTCCGCAACCGGATGGGGTGGACGCTCCGGGAATCCCACCACTGGAGGGATCGCGGAACCCGGGGGCGTCCAACCCCGGGCGGCCAAGATGCGGGAAACGGAAGTGAGTGATCTGGGGAGCAACAGCGCGCTGCCGGAGGCGCTGCGGCCGGTGTTTTTTCCCATTCCGCCGGAGTTCGCCGAACGGGCGCCCCTCAACGAGCGGCTGGCTGCCCGGGGGCTGGAGCCTGGCGGCGGCGGGGGGGAGATTCCGTCCCTGGGGTATCCGATCAACCAGGCGCCGATTGAGGTGAGTCCGTTTGGGATGCGCTACTCGGAATCCCGTGGCGCCTGGCGGATGCACACGGGGATTGACCTGATCGTCACCGAGGGCACCCCTGTGCTCGCGGCGGCCAAGGGGAGGGTGGTGTTGGTGGATGAGGTGAGCGGCTACGGACTGACCGTGGTGGTGGACCACGGCGATGGCTGGCAAACGCTGTATGCCCACCTGTTCGAGATTGCGGTGCAGCCAGGGGAGCAGGTCAATCGGGGGCAACCGTTGGGGCGGGTGGGGGAGAGCGGCCGGGCCAGCACGCCCCACCTGCACTTCGAAATCCGCCAGCGGCGAGGCGGGCGGGTGATGGCCCTCGACCCGGCGCCGATCCTGCGGCCACGGGAACCTGGCGCGGTTGTGCGGCGTCCCTGAGGGCCCACACTGGCAGGGAGTTGGCTGTCACCCATGCCCGCGCCTCCCCTCGGACCCCGTCAACGGCTGCAGGTTCTGGTTGTTGTGCTTCTGCCGCTGCTTCTGTTGGCGGCCTGGCTGGCCAGTAAGGGATTTTTCGCCGCTCCTTGAGCGAGGCCCCTTCACCCGACGCTGCTGAACCTCCCAC
Organism: Cyanobacteriota bacterium; assembly: GCA_046340755.1. GTDB lineage: Bacteria > Cyanobacteriota > Cyanobacteriia > PCC-6307 > Cyanobiaceae > Cyanobium. Next base: position 10,987 of record JBKDSY010000008.1, on the reverse strand, counting down.
CTCCCCGATGGCCGAATCCCCAACGTTCGCTTCCGCCCGCGCCAGGACTTGAGGCAAGAGCTTCAGCAGCCGGGGATCTGGAGGCGAGTTCTTGAGAAGTCAGGGGGTTTGAGGCGAGGTGGTCAGCGGCCAGGGGGTTGGATCTGGGGATGGTCGCGGCTGATGTTGACGATACTCGGGGCGAACAGAAACACCGAATCCGCTAGCCGCTCGGACTGGCCATCAATGGCGTAGACACCACCGGAGACGAAATCAATGATGCGTTGGGCTTCCAGGGGATCGAGGGCCTCCAGGTGGAGCACCACCGTTTTCAGGTGCTGCACCGCCAGAACAGCCTCGGCGGCATCTTCAAAGCAGGCGGGGCACAACACCACCACCTCGGGCGACCAGTTGCCGAAGGGCGTGTCCATGGCGCCTGGAACCTCGACGCGGCAGGGGAACCATACCGGGGCTGAGCAGAAATGACAGGGGGAGCGGGCAACAGCGGATCACCCAAGCCTTTACGGGGTCGCCAGTTCGCTGAGCCCCGAAACGGCCAGCCCCAAAGCAGCCAGCCCGAAAACGGCAAGCCCCAGAGCAGGGAGCCCGAAAACGGCGATCCCCAGAGCAGGGAGCCCGAAAACGGCGATCCCCAGAGCAGCGAGGCCGGAAACGGCAATCCCCAGACCAGCGGGCCCGGAACCGGCGATCCCAGGTTCAAGCAGCCCTTGTTCGACGGCCCCCTCTTCCACACAGGCCCCACGCCAACGGACCCGACGGGCGGGCCCGCCCAAGCCACGCCAACGAGCGCCACCAGCCCCCCCCATGCCCCCCCCCGCCGCTGGGACGCCCCCGGATTGCACCTGGAGCTCTGGCCGGCCTGGCTGGCCTCCACTCCCCTAAACCCCCGGGCATTGCGCCACCACCTGGAGCAGGCGCTGCCCTGGAGCCAGCCGGTGGTGACCGTGTTTGGCAAGCGCCATCCGGTGCCGCGCCTCACCTGTTGGGTGGGGGATCCGGGCTGCACCTACCGCTACAGCGGCCTGGTGGAGTCCCCCCAACCCTGGACGGACCCCCTGCTCCAGCTCAGGGAGCACCTCCAGACGCACCTGGGGATGGGCTTCAACAGCCTGCTCCTCAACCGCTACCGCGACGGCCGCGACCGCATGGGCTGGCATGCGGATGACGAACCGGAGCTGGCGGCCGGCCACCCCATCGCCTCCCTCAGCCTGGGGGCCTCCCGCACCCTGCGCTTCCGCCCCCGGCCCGGGCGCCTGCCCCCCGGGCAGTCCGCACCCGCCCCCCTGGCCGTGACCCTGGCGGACGGAGACCTGCTGGTGATGCGGGAGCCCACCCAGACCTGTTGGCACCACAGCCTGCCCGCCCGCCAGGGGGTGAAGGCGGAGCGCTTCAACCTCACCTTTCGACAGATCCCCCCCAAGGGAGCGGGCTAGGCGAGGCAGGCCACGGCATCGATTTCCACCCGCGCCCCCTTGGGCAGGGCAGCCACCTGCACGCAGGCCCGGGCCGGTGCCACCGCGCCGTCGAACACCTCGGCATAGAGGGCGTTGACGGTGGCGAAGTCGGCCAGGTCGACCAGGTAGACCGTGGTGCGCACCACCTGGGCCGGGCTGGCCCCCGCCTGCCGCAACACCGCCTGCAGATTGGTCAACACCTGGCGGGTTTCGCTGGCCACGTCGCCGCCGCCCACCATGGCGCCGCTCTGCGGATCGAGGGCAATCTGGCCGGAGCAGTAGAGCCAACCGCCCGCGAGCACCGCCTGGTTGTAAGGACCCACCGGCGCTGGCGCCGCCTCGGTGTTGATGGCCACGGGCTGGGAGGTCACGGGCTGGCCCATGGCGGTGCAAGATGCAAGAAGCGAGCTTATGGCGTCGTTTGCCCGCTTCCTCCGCCTCCCCCTCTCGCGCCCCCACCATGCGGTCCGGGCCCCAGCCCCCAGGCCTGCTCCCCGAGCAGGAGCCAGCGCCCCCCCGGCTCCTGCTGCGGGATTTGTGGCACCGCTATCCCGGCCAGGCCGCCGACGCCTGGACCCTGCGGGGGGTGTCCCTGACCCTGGGGCAAGGGGAGCTGGTGGGGTTGCTCGGACCCTCCGGCTGCGGCAAAACCACCCTCCTGCGCCTGATCGCCGGCTTTGAGCGGCCCGCCCGGGGGGAGATCCTGTTGGACGGCCGGGAGGTGGCCGGGCCGAAGCGCTGGCTGGCGCCGGAAGCCCGCGGCGTGGGCATGGTGTTTCAGGACTACGCCCTCTTCCCCCACCTCGACGCCTGGACCAATGCCTGCTTCGGCCTGCCCCGGCGGCGGGGGCGGTCGGAGGCGACGGCGGCCCAACGGGAGCGGGTGGGCTGGTTGCTGGAGCTGATGGGGCTGGGGGGACTGGAACACCGCTACCCCCACGAGCTCTCCGGCGGCCAGCGGCAACGGCTGGCCCTGGCCAGGGCCCTGGCGCCGGGCACCTCCCTGGTGCTGCTCGATGAACCCTTCTCCAACCTGGATGTGGAAGTGCGGCTGCGGTTGCGCAGCGACCTGCCCGAGGTGCTCAGCCGCTGCGGCGCCTCCGGCCTGCTGATCACCCACGACGCGGAGGAGGCCATGGCCATCTGCGACCGGGTGGCCGTGATGCAGGCGGGCCAGTTGCACCAGTGCGGCGCCCCCTGGGAGCTGACCACCCAGCCCGCCAGCCCCTTCGTGGGCCGGTTCGTGCTCCAGGCCAACACCCTGCCCGCCCGGCTGGAGGGCCCTTGGGTGCGCACGGCCCTGGGGTCGCTGGAGCCGCGGGAAGGGCCGGGCGCGGAACCGCTGGCCCTGGCCCGTCCAGAGGCGGCGGGGGAGGGGGACAACGAGGTGCTGGTGCTCCCCGGCGGTTTGGAGTTCCTGCCGGCTCCGGAGGGGGAGGCGCTGGTGTTGGGCCGGGAGTTTTTGGGCCAGGAGTGGGCCTACTGGGTGCGGGCGGGGGAGCGGCGGCTGCGGCTGCGGTTGCCCCTCTCCATCAACCTGCCCCGGGGGCAGCGGGGCGTGGTGCGTCTGCGGCCCGGCGCCGATGGCTGGCTGTTCCCGGGCGGTCGGCCGCTGCGGGCCCGGGCCGAAGCCGGAGAGACCCTGCTCTAGCGGGCGTCCTTAGCCGGAGAGACCCTGCTTTATTTAGCCGGAGAGACCCTGCTTTATGGGGCGACCCTGGCCGGAGACACCCTGCCCTGGAGGGCGGGCTTTGCGAGATGGTTTAGGAGGCGGCAGTGGCTTGGCCCAACTCCGATGCCTCCAGCTGGCGGGCGTAGGGGCCGAAGCCCCGCAGGCAGGCGGCGCCGCAGTGGCTGCCCAGGCTGATGGAAGCCGCCAGCGACCAGTGGGCGGCCAGGGCCGCGCTGAGACCGGCGGCGAAGGAATCCCCGGCCCCGTAGGCATCCACCAGGGGGTCTGACAGGGGGGGCGCGAGGAAGGCGCCGCCCGGGGTGGCGCGGCTGCCGGCACCGGCCTCGGTGGCGATCACGTGGCGGGGTGGGGGCAAGGGGAGGGGATCGGGCAGGGCTTCGGCCGGGTCAAGGGCGCTGCCCACCAGGGCATCGAGGTGCACGCCGCTCTCCCGCAACACGGCCAGGCCCACCCGGGGGGTGGCGGCCAACACGCGGGCCTGGCGGGCCCGGCGCAGCCCGGCGGCATCGGTGGCGGTGACAAACACCCCGTCGGCGTCCGCCAGGGCGGACCAGGGCAGGGGATCGTCGGCGCAGGGCATCAGGCGGTCGCCCAACACGGTGATGGTGCGCTCGCCATGGCCATCCACCCAGCTCACGCCCCGGCGGGTGGGGGCCTCCCGCCAGGCCACCTTGGGCTCCAGCCCCAGGGCCTCCAGATCGGCGGCGGCCTGTTCGCCCACCCGGTCCCGCCCCAGGGCGGTGAAGAACGCCACCCGCTGGCCGGTGAGCTTGGCCAGCTGAACCGCCACCACGGCGCCACCGCCGGCGGGCAGGTCCATCCCGTCGCTGGCGCGGCAGATGGCGCCCGGGGAGGGGATCCGGGCGACCCGCAGGAAGGTGACCACCTCCACATGGCCCACCACCGCCAGCCGCAGGGCCGGCAAGGGTGGCAAGTGGTGGAGCGGGATCAGGGGCTGGCGGGGCGGACTTGCGCTGTCGTTGGGGTCCACTGGGGAGGTGGGATCAGCCGCGCCAGCCATTCTTGCTCTCGCGCAGGGCAGCCAGCTCCTGGCTGTCGCGGGCCTGCAGGAACAGGTTGGTGCGCCGTTCTTCCGCCAGGGTGGTGGGGATGGTGGGAGCGCCGTTCTGCCGCAACACCCGCACGGCGGCCAGCCGCTCGGCAATGGCGCCGTTCTCCGGGGCCTCGGCCACGGCCCAGCGCAGGTTGCCCTCCGTGTATTCGTGGGCGCACCAGACCCGGGTGGCCTCCGGCAGGGCCGCCAGGCGGGCGAGGGAGGCGTGCATCTGCTCCGCCGTGCCCTCAAACAGCCGGCCGCAACCCGCCGCGAAGAGGGTGTCGCCGCAGAACAGCTCGTCGTGTTGACCCGGCGCCTCGGCCGGCAGGTGGTAGGCCACATGGGCCCGGGTATGGCCGGGCACCTCCAACACCCGCACCTCCCGCCCCAGCAGACGGAACTGGTCTCCGCCGCGCACGCCGTGGGTTTGGTGGGGGATGCGCTCGAGGTCCGCCGCCGCCGCCACCACCCGGGCTTCGGGCCAGGCCTCCAGCAGGGCCGGGGCACCACCGATGTGGTCGGAGTGGTGGTGGGTGTGGAGGATCGCCCGCAGGGTCAGGCCCCGTTGCCGCAACCAGGCCACCACAGGCTCCCCCACCGCCGGATCCACCACCACCGCCTCCTGGCCGTCGTGGAACACGAAGACATAGTTGTCTTGCAGAACGGGAATCAGCTCGACGTCCATGGCGGCGGCAACAGTCATGGGGCGACGGTGGGGGGGGTGTCGGGATGGGGGAAGGCTAGGGGAGCTCGCCTTCACTGGGGAAGTCCAGGTTGGCAGCCACCCAGGCCGCCGAGTTGGCATACACCTCACCCTGAATGCCGATGGCGATGAAATCAGGGTGGCGAATTGTGCAGTCGCCCTCCAGGGAGCGCACCACCACCTCATCGCCTTCTGGCACGGGCACCACCCGCGCCAGGGCCGTGCGCCGATAGAGCCCGGAGCCGGGTTCGGTCTCCCCCCAGCTGTCGTGAAAGATCGACACCTTGCAGGGGTAAGGGGCGCTGCCATCCACCGGCACCACCACCAGGTCCTGGTCCTTGGTGCCCACCAGCTCGCCACTGCGGGTGGTGAAGGTTTCGCTCTCGCCGGCAATGGGGCGAATCCTGACGAGGGTTTTGCGGCGTCCCACCCGAGGGGGGCCGTACACGCTCAACACGTCGTCCGCGGTGGCAAAGGTGTGGGTCGTCATGGCTTGGCGTCTTGCCGTCGGCAACTGGAGCAACATGCCCTGACCCTAGGAATGGAGGGTGGACTTGGGAACAACCGTGGGGGAAGTTGTTGAAGCGATCCGCGTTTAATGATTTGTTGTCCAGAGCAGTGTTGCACTCACTACTGCCCCATTCCCAAAGCGCCGTAAGGGGCTGCCATGCAAAGGTTCGGGGACGGCGTTGGATCCAGCAACGGAGCGCATTTGGCAGGAGTCTTGGCAGCGCCACATCGACGTCTGACGATGGCGTGCACCAGCGCATGGCCTGAGGCGAGGATGGCCCGGCCCATCGCACGGCCTGAGGCGACGATGGCCCAGCCCATCGCACAGCCTGAGGCGACGATGGCCCGCTCCATTGCACAGCCCGAGGCGACGCCGAGACCTAACGCGGCTTCGTTTCAGGAGTCGACGCTTTGGGCACGACGTATCGCGACTAGGGATCGGGCCGCAGTCCAGGATTGGGAGAGTAGAGCAAACACTGGGTCTGCACCAGGCAGCAGGTTGAAGTGGGTTCGGGGATGGCGGTGGTGGGCGACGTGATCGCCACGGAGCCAATCCAAGGCAAGACCCAGCGCTTGGCCAGCCAGGTCAGACCTCTGTGCCGGTGGTGGGCGGTGACGACACCCAGGGGGAGCCAGGTTGGGCAGACGGCGAGATAGAGAAGTGTTGTGAGCAGCAGTGGCAGGCCAGAGACCAACACCAAGGCACCGATGGTGGGGTGAATGGTTAGACCGAAATTGGTATCCTCCAGTTGGTCCACAACAGCCTTGCTCATCCACCGGGAGTGCTGAAGTTGGGTTTCGAATCGCGCCTCCCGCAGGCCCCGTCCGATGACGCCAAGGCGATGCCACGCCATGGCCCGTTTTCGCGGGGCATGGAGGAGCAGCCGATGCCCCATCGACTCCCAGCCACTGGCGATGGCATAGGCCATGAGGGCAACCAGAAGGGGATGCATAACATCAGGAGGGATTGGAAGCAGTGCGAACAGACTACCGTTCACAACCATGGGGAAGCCCGTGACATGTGCAAAGTCTCAGGTTGCGCCAAACCATTAAAATCGTGCATGTTGGCTGCGGTTGCCCTAGCGGTCGATGGGCCGGCTTTGAACATTGACGTGCATCTTGGCGCAACTTGGTTGGCTTGGGTCATGTGGACAGGAACAATCTGATCCGTTAGGGGATCAGTTGTCTGGAAAATTTGGGCGCCTTCGGCGCCAGAAGGACAACAGCCAACAGCCAATGGTTAAGAAACAGCCAAGTGTTAAGGGATTAAGGGTCTAAGGGCTAAGTGGAACGGCCCTGGGGGAGGCAGACCACACGGAACCCGACGGAGTTGTCGACATCGTCGGGCTCGTCGTGGTTACGAAACGCCGATCGGCAGCCCCCGGGACCGTAGCCCCAAGAGCCGCCGCGCAGCAGCTTTGCTTCACCTCCGCCATGGGACCAGACGCTTCCATCCGCAGGCGCACCGGAATAGGAGTCATGCCAAGGGTCACAACACCATTCACGCACATTTCCGTGCATGTCATGCAAACCCCATCGATTGGCAGGGAAACGACCAACCTCTGTCGTTTCCATCCGGAAAAGGCCCTTGGGACCAAACCCATAGGTGTAGGTTGCATTATAGTTTGCCATCTCCGGCGTCAACGTTTCGCCAAAGGCAAACGGCGTGGTTGTTCCAGCCCGGCAGGCATATTCCCATTGCGCTTCACTGGGGAGAACGTACTCTCGCCCAGTGAGGAAACTCAGGCGGCGGCAAAACTCCATCGCCTCATGCCAGCTCACCCGTTCCACAGGTCGATTTTCTCCACTGAATCTGGATGGAGCGGGATTCAGATCCACTTCAACCTTCTCCCAACGTGCCACCACCCCCCACTGGGCCTGTGTCACTGGGGTTTGGCCTAGGAAATAGCTCCGAAGGCTTACCGTGTGTTGGGGGCCTTCATCTGAATAGCGTTCAGGTTCATTTTCAGGGGATCCCATCAAAAACTCCCCTGCCGGAATCTCGATCATGGTGATCGCCACACCCTCCGCCAGCTTCTCCTGATAACCCCTCACCGTGATCGGTTCCTCCTGCTTCCGCCATTCCTTCCCCTCCTGCACCAACCAGCCTCGGGTGGCGGGGATCTGCATGAATTGGGGCCCCTTGAACCTCGGAGCCTCAGGCTGCGACGGCGATGGAGACCTGTTGAGATCAACCTGCAGCTCCAGATCCTTCTTTTCCCTGGCCTGCCGCGCCAACTCCTCCTTTTCCCTGGCCAGCCGCTCCAGTTCCGCCCGTGTGCGTTCTGCTTCGGCTTTCGCCGCCGCCGCCTCAGCCTTCCAGCGCTCAGCCTCGGCTCGGGCGTCGGTGTCCGCCCTCAAACGTTCAATTTGGGCTGTTTCTTCTGCCTGGCGCTTTGCCTCCTGCTCCGCCAACACCCGCTGCTCCGTCTGCCGTAATGCCAGCGCCTCCGCTTGGGCTGCTTCTTGCGCTGCCAGTCGCGCTTTACCGATCTGCTCAAACAATTCATGGATGCGATCGGTGATGCGCACCATCTCCCGATCCATTTCCACTGCGCTCATCTCCGCCAGCGTTGGCTCAAGGGAACCCACGGCTTGATACTGCTCAATCTGCCGATGACGCTTCCATGAACAAGGCCGAATCGGCAACCAGAGAATGGTCAGCCCGCCTTGCCTTGCTGCTTCGAAAAGGATCGGCAGTTCCTTGCGGCGAATAAAGCCTGAGGCAAGAAAATCCGGACTGACAAGTAGCAACGCAACCTTGGCTCTCTGGAGCGCTTGTTCAATCTCCTGGAGCCAGATCTTGCCCGGTTGAATCCGCGTATCATCCCAACGCTGCAACCCATAATCCTCTTCCAGTGGACTCAGATGGGTCCAAAAGCGCTCCAAAAAGTCCCGATCCTTGCGGCTGTAGCTGATGAAGAGCTCTTCACGGTGCAACCCCTGGTCATCGCCCAGTCCTGGATGGTCCACGCCCTCGCCCACGAGCACCGCCCACTCCACTGCCCTGAAGATAGGGCAACCGGCCCCCCGTTGCCCTCAACGCAACAGGTCTGGCGGATGGGCCCCCAGAAAAGGGCACCCTGAACAGGAGACTGCTTTGCTGAAGCCAGCGGCAAGGGCCTGTTGCAGGACTATTGGCGCACACCGCCCTGGTCTTGGCCTTTGATCGGTGCGTAGGCCCGCCAGGGGGGGTTGTCCCTACACCAACCACCAAGGTGAAGCAGCCCAAGGCCCTGACGCCCCAGCCAAGGGAGGGTCTCCGGATCCAGGCTGTGGACATGTCGCTAGTGAGCAACTGTGGACGGGTCACTAGTGAGCAAGCAACCTATAACCTGACTCTCCCTGTCACCCAGTCCCTGCTCGTTCCCCTGGCCTACAACCCTCGCGGTGGAAAGCGTGCCCGCGTCGTGCACACCTTGACAAACCACCACGCAGCCCTTGGGCAGCAACAAGCGGCGATCAGAAGCAAAGACATGTTCTCAACGAGAAAAACTCATGCGGCAACCTAACCCTCTCAAACTTCTGATGATCCTGGGGATGTCTCTTTCCCCCAGTATTCCAGCCACCTGCCATGAATTCCACACACTCACTGACCGTGAAATAGCATCAACCAAGACTGCTCCCATTTCCTTGCATCAAGGTTTTGACCAGTTAGACCTGGGCATGAAACTCAACCAGTTCATTCAGATTGTTGGTCCACCAGTTCGAACGATTCCTGACGTCCGAACCGTGGCACGTTGGCGCAAACCCAATTTCGAAGGCAACGTTATCGCGAAAGATGGGAAAATTCAAAGCAAAGAACTCTATGGCATCTACAATGAGGCGATCTCAACACTTGAAAACTACGCTGACATCATCAAGATTCTCGGACCACCCGATCAGGAAGCCACGGGATTAGAGTATCAATGGACCGACGGTGATGGCTGCAACATGTTTGCAATGTTCGTCAAGGATCAGGCTGTTGAAATGGCGTTCTCTTGCCCATCTGGAACGTTTGGCATGAAATCAGGTGGGCTTGGAAGGGTGGATTTCTAAGATTGCCTACCCGGATTCCTCCTTCGCGGTGTTTGAACCTGGCACCACTCCGGCCCCATGGAGAATCTAGCCACACCCTTCCTATCGTTGCCCTACGGATATTTTCCTTTTCGAGGGTCCTATCCTCCCTAGCCCAATGCCAATCGCATGGGGCAGTGATCCTGCTGCTCGTCGAGAGCAATTGCAAGGCAGGCGTGCCCATCGCCCCAGCCAAACAGACCGACTGAAACCTCTTGTCTTGGTTAAGACTTGGTCCGAGACGCCCAATGCAACTCCGGCAAGTCACCTGATCTCCTCCTTCGCCCAACAACTCACCCACCTCTACAACCCAAGGGAGAAGAAGCCCTAGTTGCCTTCAACGCCCGCGAACGGAAGGATCACAACCGCTTCACTTGTCTAATCTGTGTCTTAGCCATGGTCCCAAACTGCGTCTGGATTGCGATGGAGTGTCGGCTCGGTTGACGGGTGCCCTGCTCCTTTTTGATTCCCCTTGCCATTCAGAATGACCATTGCCTCTGTCGCCCCAACCCCCCACGCTCCGGAAATCCGACACTTGCTCGCCCGCCGACCACCATGGCGCTATTGCTCCGCATGGGCACGGACTTGCTCCCTGGCTCACCTCAACGCCACCATCCCACCTCCAAGCCAAACCAGTGCCCGCGCCCGTCAAACCGCTGGCGCCACCCAGTCAATTGTCGCGCATTGCCTCAATAGAGGCGCAATCTGCGACTTGCGTGGCGTCACGCAGTTGCAACACCAAGGCCCTGATGACAGCAGATTTCCGATCCTCACCTCATCGGTCAGGCAAAACCTGAAACATCTGCCTGGGGCAGAGACCGCAAGCAGAGGCATCAGGCAATGGCATCAGGCAAAGGCATCTTGTAGAGATATCAAGCACAGGCTCTAGCCATAGGCATCAGACATGGGCATTAGGCAGAGGCTTTTGGCAGAGGCAACGGGTAGAGGCAACGGGTAGAGGCACCAGGCTGGTGCAACACGTAGAGACACCAGGCAGAGGCACTCAATTCTGCATCCAGCTTGTCGAACATAAGACTAGATATGAGTCCCACAACAGGTCCTGACTGGGACTATTGGATCATCTTTTGAGGCTTGTTTCTCGCCCCAGCCCCCTGTTCGACAAATCATCCGGAGCCTCTTGGTTCCTCCCGCCGTGGCAACACCCTCACGCGCATGAAGCCCCTCCTTCGAGCGCAAGAGCTGTTGACCCAGGCTCAGCCACAGGTTCTGCCTCATCCTGAGACCCGTCAAGACGACAAACCTTTTGGCCCTTGCCAACCTTTGGAAACAACCGCCCCTGCTCCACCCCCAACCCAAACCCCAGCCCCAGCCCCAATCCCAATCCCAATCCCGACCCAGACCCCAACCTCAACCCCCGTTGGCCCCAGGCGGCCTTCCTCATCAACCCCGTCCCGCTTGCTGATCTGTGTCAAAGGCAGATCAGCAGACGTTAAGAACCCAGTGGCGAAGGCAATTCTGCTGCTTTGGCCAATGGCTGGCCACGTTCCTTGGAC
>JBKDSY010000007.1:0-2916 GCA_046340755.1 Cyanobacteriota bacterium | reverse complement strand
AGACTGGATCACCGCTGCTAACTTGTCAGCGGGAGTCCATTCCTCCGCTGGACTGGTGCTCGCTGGAACCAAATCACCACGACTTCTCCATTGGCGTTTCCAGCTATACAAGGTGCTGGTGGCAATCCCTGTGCAGCGGGCAATCTCTGGAATGCTTTCCCGGTTGGGAGGGCTCATGCGCTTGTGAACCTCCTCCTTAACAGCGGCGTCATAGGTCGGTTTCATACTGGTTCGGTTGGCCCCCTGGTGGACTGGTCAATCCGGGTGGACAACTTTCCTGACACTGGGGGCGGTGAAGTCGTAGCGGTTGGAGGGGAGGTCGACCTGCTCGTTGAAGTGCAGGTCGCTGAATTGCACGATCACCACCGCCTCACCGGGTCTGCAGGGGGCTGGTGGCGTGAGGTGCACCCCCCCGCGTGAAGCCCCGCTCATCCAGGAGGGCCGCCAGCTCCCTGCCATAGGCGGCGGCGCGTTCTCCACGCGGGCGTGCGATCGAAACGCTTTGCGTTGAATCCGGTTGGGATCCAAAAGCGGCTGGCGGAGTTTGGTCAGGCGCACGTTGTGCACCACCTGCTCTTGATCGGGGATGAGCGGTGGCATCGGCAGGGGCCGAAAGCGGAAGCGCCCACTGGAGCGGCAGCTGGGTGGCGCCGGCTGGTGACTTGCGAGCCGATTCGCCGTTCGGCTTGGGGTATGGGTTGCGGTTGCGGTTGCCATCGCGAAAGCATTGGCGCTGAGGTGGGGTGCCATGCGGAACTGCAGGTGCAATAGGCTGCCCAGATCACTCGGGGCAACTTTTTTCGCGGGTGTGCATCCCTCACCATTCAGCTGGTCTTCAGGCTCCGGCGGGCTCAGGCCAACCAGAAGAAACCCAGCCTCAGGGTGGTCGACAAACAGCGCAATCTGCTTGGAATGCCGCAGCAGACAATCCGCTGTAATGGCAGTTCTGACGTTGCCGATGGCCAGACAGATCACCTTTGGTGGGAAGCCGCGTCTGACACTCAGGGACAAGAAGTCCTCATCCTTGGTAACAATCAGAAAACCATGCTCTGCCGCGTAGTCCCACAGAGTTTCATCGGCAGCGCCCCCCAACATGACCAGCCGAGCATGGACAGAACCTGGAAAGATCCCCTGGAGGCGCGGCAATAAGCGTTCCGAGATGTTTTCATCCAACAAGGGCTTCACGATCAAGCCGCGGGCTGGGCCACCATCAGACGTCGCTCCCGTTCTGCCGCAAACGCCAGGCAGGCCATCACATCCTCATGGCAGAGCTGGGGGAAGTCTTCCAACAGCTCTGCCTCATCGCAGCCGCTCGCCAGGATGTCGAGCACATCGCCCACCGTGAGCCGGGTACCGCGCACGTAGGGCTTCCCAAAGCGCACGTCGGGGTCGATGGAGATGCGCTGAAGGAGATCCATCCCTGCAGCATAGGTTTCAAAGCTCAGCCAGGACACGCCAGGGAAATGTCCATGTCCACATCCCAACAGCCCGCACCATCCACTCAGGTGGAGCAGCAAAACGCCATCCGACTGCCTCCTTCTTGTGGATTCAGTGGCCTCCCTGGCTGCTCTTCCATCAGCTCCCCCTGGAGGGCTCCAGCCCTGTCCACCACCTGCCCGTTGTGCCCTGTTGGGATTGTTCCCCCAGAGCGCCTGTCCCCACCCCGTTCCGTTTCCCTGCCCGTCACGCCAAGCGTCCCTGTTGTTCCCCACGCTTGCGCCACGCCATGAGCCCCTTCAGGCCCCAATGCTCCAACGACGACAATCCCACCACCGCCTCCAAACCACCAAAGCGCACCACCACCTCCGCTGCAGCCACGACTGCCTCGACTGGTGCCACTGGTCACCGCGTGCCTTCCCTGGCGGCATCACCCAGCCATGCCTTAACTCCTGTAGCCATTTCCGCCAACCAGGCCTCACCTACGGCACCGCCCACCGCAGCCGCTCCGCCTCCAGGCCTGGCCCAGAGCAGGCCTGGCCGTCCATCCCTGAGCCGCCCAACCGCTCCGCTCTCGGCACCAGGGCTCATGCCGCCGAGCCTGCGAGCCGCTCCGCACCCGCCTCCAGACCCGTCCTTCCGTCAGCCCGCCGCTCTGTCTCGGGTGCAAAGAGCCCCGTCTCTGAGCCCTCAGGTCACGCGGCTCCAGGCGCCAGTCCGTCCATCCCAGAACGTCGCAGTCGCACTGCTCCAGGTTCCAGAAGACACGCCCCAGAACCAGCCAGTTCCTCCACCCCAGGCCCCAGGGCCACCGCGAACACCACCCAAACCCACCACCACCGCACCACCAGCCCCCCCCAACCCACGCTCTCCTTCCCCCCAGCGTTCCTGGACATCCTCCGCGACCGCGCCCGCATCACCGACCTCTTCCCCCAAGCCGACCTCAAGCGGCAGGGGTCTGAGTTTCTCACTCTCTGCCCCTGGCACGCCGACACCAACGCCTCCCTCACCATCAGTCCGCGCACCAACCGAGTGCATTGCTTTGTGTGCAACCGAGGCGCCGATGCCATCGGCTGGCTGCAGGACAGCCAGGGCCTCACCTACTCGGAGGCCGTGCAGGAGCTGGCCCACCGTTATCACCTCCCCCTTCCGGAGCAGGACCCACAAGCGGCAGCCCAGGCGGAAGCCCACCAAAGGGAATGCCAGCGCCTTCTGGCCTGGCGCGAGCGCCAACAACAGCAGTTCCACCAAGCCCTCCTGGCCGACCTGCAACAGCTGGGCCCCGCGTCCGATGCCCTGCGCCAACGGGGCCTCAGCGACGACACGGCCAAGACCTGGGGCCTGGGCCTCAACGGCAGTCGCCTCATGCTCCCCCTGCGCGACGTCCAGGGCCGCACCCGCGCCTTCTCCGGCCGCTCCCTCACGGGCGAGGACCCCAAATACCTCAACAGCGCCAACGACGCCCTCTTCCGCAAGCAG
>JBKDSY010000006.1:0-6447 GCA_046340755.1 Cyanobacteriota bacterium | reverse complement strand
GACGCCAGACGCTTCGGCCTGCCCCTGCCCCGGGGGGTGTTGCTCGTGGGGCCCCAGGGCACGGGGAAGTCGCTCACGGCCCGGGCCATCGCCCACAGCTGGTCGATGCCCCTGTTGCGCTTGGATGTGGGCCGCCTCTTCGCCGGCCTGGTGGGCGCCAGCGAAGCCCGCACCCGCGACATGATCCATTGGGTGGAGGCCCTGGCCCCCTGCGTGCTCTGGATCGATGAGATCGACAAGGGCTTTTCCTTCGGCAGCGCCGCCGATGGCCGCAGCGATGGCGGCACCAGCCAGCGGGTGTTGGCGAGCCTGCTCACCTGGATGGCGGAAAAGGCCAGCCCGGTGTTTGTGGTGGCGACGGCCAACGCCGTGGAGCGCCTACCGGCGGAATTGCTGCGCAAGGGGCGCTTTGACGAGATCTTCTGGCTGGAGCTGCCGGATGGCCGGGAGCGGCGGGCCATCCTCGACCTGCAACTGCGGCGCCGGCGGCCCAACCACCGCATCCCCCTCGACGTGCTGGTGGACCGCACCGAGGGCTTTTCCGGCGCGGAACTGGAGCAGACCGTGATCGAAGCCATGCACCTGGCCTTTGGCGACAACCGGGATCTGGAGGAACCCGACCTGATTGCCGCCGCCAGCCAGGTGGTGCCCCTCTCCCGCACGGCGCGGGAGCAGCTGGAGGCCCTGCGCCAGTGGGCCAGCGGCGGCAGGGCCAGGCCCGCCTCCGGGCCGCGCCCGGGAGGGCAGTTGTAACAGCGATGTGAAGAACCTCCACGCTGCGTAACAACTTTCTCCTTTGCCGAGATGGATCCAGACGCCGCACATAGCGTCTGCAAAGCCCGCGTCAAAATCCATGCTCCCTGGCCCCGGTCCCCGTTTTTCCGGTCCTCGCACGCCTGGTGATCTCACCACCCAGTTGGCGGTGGCCAGCCTCGGGGCAGGGGTGATCACCACCGTGGCGGTGGCCCAGGGCCAAAACCCCCTCACCGCCCTCGGCATCACCCTCTTTTCAGCGGTGGCCGCCGTGGCCGTCGGCCAGATCCTCTAGGAGACCCCCCATGAACGGCGCGGGCCTGAGGGCCCTCATGCCCGCCCTGGCCAACAAGACCTACTTCAACTACGGCGGCCAGGGGCCCCTGCCCACCCCCTCCCTGGAGGCGATGGTGGCCACCTGGAGGCGCATTCAAGAGCTGGGCCCCTTCACCACGGCCCTCTGGCCTGTCCTGGAGGCGGAGACCTCCCGCCTGCGTCAGCGCCTCGCCCAGTGGTGCGGCGCTCCGCCCCATCGGCTGGCCCTCACGGAAAACGTCACCATGGGCTGCGTGCTCCCCCTTTGGGGCCTGCCCTGGCGCCCGGATGACGAGCTGCTCATCGGCGACGGGGAGCATGACGGCGTGGTGGCGGCCTGCGGCGAGCTCGCCCGTCGCTTCTGCCTTCCCATTCAGCCCCTGAAGGTGCAGGGCCTCTGCCAAGGCGCCACTGGGGCGGGGGATGGGGTGCTCGAGGCCCTGGAGCGGGCCCTCACCCCCCACACCCGCCTGGTGGTGCTCTCCCACGTGCTCTGGAAAACGGGCCAGCGGATGCCCATCGCCGCCGTTGCCGAGCGGCTGGCGGCCCACCCCAACCAGCCCTGGCTGTTGGTGGATGGGGCCCAGAGCTTCGGCAGCCTGCCCGTCGCCCCCGACGCGGCCCAGGCCGACATCTATGCCTTCACGGGCCACAAATGGTGTTGCGGGCCGGAGGGCCTGGGCGGCGTGCTCCTCTCGGAGCGGGTGCTCGCCGACAGCCAGCCCACCTTGATCGGCTGGCGCACCCTGCGCTCGGAACAGCAGGCCGGCCAGGGCTTCCATCGCGACGGTCGACGCTTCGAGGTGGCCACCTCCTGCACCCCCCTGCTCAGCGGCCTGCACACCTCCATGGAGCTCCTCGATGGGGTGGGGTCCGCCGCGGAGCGCCTGGGCCTGATTCAGGGCCAGGCCCAGCGTCTGTGGGAAGGGTTGCAGTCCCTGCCGGGATGCCAACCCCTGTTGGAGGAGCCACCCCCCACGGGCCTGGTGAGTTTTCAGCTGCAGCGGGGCGATGGCTCGCCGGTCGCCCCCGAGGCGGTGGCGGGCCAGCTGGGCCGCGAGGGGATCTGGCTGCGCCATCTGCAGGGGCCCGACTGCCTCAGGGCCTGCACCCACGTCACCACCACCGCCGCCGAGGTCGACCAGCTGCTGGCCAAGCTCCAACAGCTCGGCTCCAACGGCTGGGGATGAGGGGGGCGGAACACACGGCACAGACCCTCTGGTCCAACAACTCAGACCCGTCGATCAGGTCCGACCAATCAGGACCAGCCAATCCGACCCGTCCATCGGAGCAACAAAAACCCGTCAATCGGAGCAACAAAAAGGGCTCCGGAGAGCCCAGGTGAGTTCGGGGGTGACACCCCCACGGGGGTGGGAAGCGTCAACCGCCTCAATAGTCGGCTTCGGTGCTCAGAAAAGCGCTGTGCACCCAGCCGGCCAGAAGCGCACCCAGGATGGGGGCAAACCAGAACAGCCACAGCTGGCCCATGGCAGCCCCACCAACCCACACGGCCACGCCGGTGGAGCGGGCCGGGTTGACGGAGGTGTTGGTCACGGGAATGCTGATCAGGTGGATCAGGGTGAGGGCCAAACCAATGGGCAGCCCCGCGAAACCGGTGGGAGCCAGGCGGTCGGTGGCGCCGAGGATCACCAGCAGGAAGAAGAAGGTGAGCACCACTTCAATCACCAGGGCCGCCCAGAAGCCGTAGCCGCCGGGGGAATGGGCCCCCCACCCATTGGTGGCCAGGGGATTGCTGCCGGAAAGGGTGAAGCCCTCCCGACCACCGGCCACCATCCAGATCACGCCGCCCGCGATGATGGCACCCAGCACCTGGGCCACCACATAGGGGAAGACCTGGGAGCCGCGGAACTTGCCACCGGCCCAGAGGCCGAAGGTGACGGCGGGGTTGATGTGGCAACCGGACACATGACCGATGGTGTACACCATGGTCAACAGGGTGAGACCGAAGGCGAGGGAAACCCCGAGGAACCCCAGGCCTAGGGGGTTGGCGGCGGCGTTGTCGTAAGGGAAAACCGCGGCGAGAACGGCGGAGCCGCAACCGCCGAGCACCAGCCAGAAGGTGCCGAACAGCTCGGCCAAAAACTTTTTAGACAGGGGAACAGCGAGTGCCATTCAGAGATTGACGGATGGTGGAACGCTTCCAAATGATGGCAACCGCTCGCTGAATGACAAGGGATTGTGACAATTGGATCACCAAACTCCAAAGAGAAAGCCGTTTACATGGCCGTTCATCATTCGCCATTCTTTGCAAGAAAATTAAAAAAAAATGAACGTTGCCGCCGCTCCTCCTTCCTGGCGGCGCGCCACGGCTTGGCCATCGGGCACCACAGGCACAACCTCCCACCTGGCCCCACCCCGCAGACGCAGTTGCCAACCGCGGAATCATGTTTAGGGTGTTTTCGTTGGGACCTGACCGACGCAACTCGTCAGGGAGGTCTTAAACATTTGCTCAAGATTCTTTTTCTCCCACCTGTTTCCCTCCTAGAGGTTTAGAGGCATGTTTGCTACCTCTCCCCGCCATTTCTCCCGGCTGCTGATGGCCTCGGCCGCCTCCGCCAGCCTGGTGGCCGTCGGCAGCGCCGCCCTGGCCGCCGACACCGCCGAGATGATCAAGACCGCGGAAGCCGCCTGCCTGGAAAGCGCCGCATCCCAAGGCTGGCGCCCCGACCTGGCCAAGGTGATCTCCAGCAGAGCCCTGGATGCCGACAAGGTGGAGGTGGTGTTTGACCTCACCAAGGATGGGGTCAACACCGCTCGCCTCACCTGCCCTTACAGCGTCAAGGAGGGCGTGGGCGGCGCCTTTGCCCTGCCCAAGCCCGAGCTGGCCGTTCCCAGCGAGCCCGTGGCCGATGCAGGCATCCCCGTGAACCAGGGCAAGGCCTGGTGGCTCCTTCTGCCCCTGGCCCTGGCCCTGGGCTCCTGGCTCTGGCTGCGGGGCCGGGATGAACCCGTTGGCCACGCCTATGCCACCACAGGCGTGACCACCGGCGGCGCCACGGGCACCACCTACGGCGCGGAAGCTGCTGCCCGCGATGGGCTCCTGGAGGTGCGCGAGCACGCCGACATCAGCTCCCGGGTGCTGCGCCAGATCCGTAATGGCGACACCTTCCACATCACCGGGGTGCGGCGTCGGGATGCCGCCAATCTCGAATGGCTGGAGGTGAGCACGGGCGGCTGGGTGCGCGACGCCGAAACCCGCTACGACCGCAACGTGGTGCGCCTGACCTGAGGCTGCCTGCCCCCCCCCGCGGGCGGGGGTCTTGTCTCCGGGGGTCGTCAAGGCGGCCTCCGGAGTTTTTGGTTGTGAACCCACCCGGCGTCAGCCGGGGGCGACGGATCGGGCACCCCGCAGGCGCAGGGCCTTCTCCGCCTCCTCCCGGTCGTCGAAGTGGGTCTTGGTGGTGCCGATGATTTGGTAGTCCTCGTGGCCCTTCCCCGCGATCAACACCAGATCGTCCGCCCCCGCCGAGGCGATGGCCTCGGCGATGGCCCGGGCCCGATCCACCTCCACCACCACCGGGCGGTCGCTCGGGATGCCGGCCAACACATCGTCGAGGATCCGTTGCGGATCCTCCGTGCGCGGGTTGTCGGAGGTCACCACCACCCCATCCGCCAGGCGCGCCGCGATCTCCCCCATCTGGGGCCGTTTGGTGCGGTCCCGGTCGCCGCCGCAGCCAAACACACAGATCAGGCGACCGCGGGTGAAGGGCCGGCAGGCCGACAGGGCATTTTCCAAGCCATCGGGCGTGTGGGCGTAGTCCACGAGCACAGCGGGGCTCTGGCCGGCGGCCGGGGCGATCACCCGTTCCATGCGGCCAGGCACCCCGCGGAAGCTGGGAATGGCTTCCAGGAGGCGAGGCAGGGGAAGGCCCTGGAGCTGAAGCACGCCCACGGCCTGCAGCAGATTCATCAGGTTGAACCGGCCCACCAGGGGGGAGCGGAACGCACCGCTGCCCTCCGGCGTGTGCATCACCCCTTCCACCCCGTCCGCCGCCATCCGCAGGTCCGTGATGGTCAGGTCGGCGCCTTGGCTTGCCAGGGAGCTGCCCCAACAGGGAACGTTCGCCGCCCGCAGCTGCTCCGCCAGGCGGGCTCCCCAGGGGTCGTCCACATTCACCACCGCGCCGCCCTGCAACAGGGGTGAGGAGAACAGCAGACCCTTGGCCTGGAAGTAGTCCTCCATCGAGGGGTGGTAATCCAGGTGGTCCTGGGTGAGGTTGGTGAAGACGGCGCCGGAGAAGCGACAGCCCGCCACCCGCTGTTGATCGAGGGCATGGGAGCTGACCTCCATGGCCGCCACCAGGGCACCGGCCTCCACCGCCTGGGAGAGCTGGTTTTGCAGCTGGTCGGCAAAGGCCGTGGTGTGTTGCGCCGTCACGCTGTGGCCGGGCCATCGGTTGACCAGGGTGCCGAAGAGGGCCGCCGGCCGCCCGCTATGGGCCGTGAGGTGTTCGATCAGGTGGGTGGTGGTGGTTTTGCCATTGGTTCCCGTCACGCCGATCAGGCGCAACCGCTGGCTGGGGTGGTGCCAGAACGCCGCCGCCAACTCGCCCACCCAGAGGGCCACGGGATCCGGCACCACCACCACCGGATCGGCCGGCCCCGGGGGATCGATCCGGGCGGCGGCCTGGCTGATCACCGCCGCCGCCGCGCCATCGGCCAACACCTGGCGCCAGAACTGCCCCCCATCCACCGTGGTGCCAGGCAGGCCGAAAAACAGGGTGCCCGGGCTGATGCGCCGCGAGTCACAGCTGAGGCTCCGCAGCTCCGCGTTTGCCAGGCCGGGGGGGATGGGCAGCCCCACTTGGCCAAGCAGGGAATGGAGCAGTTGGGTCATGGCATGGGGGCGGCGGCCACACCCTGGCACATCCGTTCCAGGGATCCAGGCCAGGGGTGAAACCGCTCCTATTGGCCCGGGCTGGAGGGGGAAGCCCCGTGGCGGGCGAGCCAGGCCCGCAGTTGATCCCCTTTCAGCCGGGGAGGCACTGGGGGGAGCAGGGTGATGGCGTCGTTGGTGCCCACCCGGGCAAGCACGGGCACGGAGAGACCATGGCGGGCCTGCAGGGCGGGGTCGCCATCCACATCCACCAGCTGGAGGGCACCGGCGGGGAGCAGCTCCCGCAGCCGTTCCTCCAGCCCCTCACAGAGGCAGCAGCCAGCGCGGGTATAGAGCAGGAGGGTGGTCATCAGTCGGGCACGGGATCGCAGCCGCAGGGGGTGAAGGGATGGCAGCGCAACAGACGCCGGAGGGTCAGCCAGCCCCCCCTCCAGGGGCCATGGCGCTGAATGGCCTCCACGGCGTAGGCGCTGCAGCTGGGGATGAAGCGGCAACGGGGGCCCAGGAGGGGCGAGAGCCAC
>JBKDSY010000005.1:0-2799 GCA_046340755.1 Cyanobacteriota bacterium | reverse complement strand
GCGTGGGGGAGGCCATGGCGACCCTGAAAGCCCGGGGATTTCGCCTCTATGGCACCCACTTGGGGGTGGAAGCTGTGGATTACCGCGACTGTGATTTCACTGGGCCCACCGCCTTTGTGTTGGGGGCGGAGAAGTGGGGGTTGAGTGGGGCCGCCTCAGCCCTGGTGGATCAGGCGGTATTCATCCCCATGCGGGGCATGGTGCAGTCGTTGAATGTGTCCGTTGCGGCGGCCACGTTGCTGTTTGAGGCGCTGCGCCAACGTCAGGCCGCCGGTCTTGTGCCGGAGCGTGGGGAGGGGATTCCGGCGGAGCGGCACGCTGACCTGCTGTTCGAATGGGCCTACCCGGAGGTGGCCCAGTGGTGTCGAGAGAAGGGGAGGCCTTACCCAGCGCTGAATGGGATAGGGGAGATCACCGAACCCCTGCCGCGGAGCCGGCGGCTGCGGTGCTGAGGGAGAGGCCCTAACCCTCCAAGGGGGGAACCCCTATCCCCGAGGACCGCGTTCAAAGCGAGAGGCGTTCGGCAAGAACAGGGCCAACACCAGGGCCGCGACCTCCAACGGCAGCCAACGGCCACCGAGCAGGACGACGAGAATCGCGGTGACAGCAATAATTTTTTCTAGCAGGCCGATGGTGTAATCGCCGTGGTTGTCGCCCATGATCCACAGCAGGCCCCCGGCGAAAAGGAACACCAGATCCATCCACCATGGCATTGGCATCCACGGAATCAGCGCCCTCTCATTGTAGTCAGGCCCATCCCCGTCCGCCGCCCCCGCGGACTGGCGTTTCCCCTGATCGGTTGGGTGGCCCCTACGATTGCGGCCGTTGGTTGTGCGATGCCAACCCCTCCCACCCCGCACCCATGCCGCAATCTCCGCCAAACGATGGTCCCCTGATGGAGCCAGGGGAAGGGTTGGATCATCCCCTGCTGTCCTTGAGCGAGAACGTCACCATTGCGGTTGCCGCCCATGGCAACGCCCAGGCCTCAACGGCCTGCCTGCGCGGCATTCTCCTCAGCGCCCAGGGTGATTTTGAATTGATCCTGGTGGACGATTGTTCTCCAGATCGAGACGCCACGATGGAGGCCTTCAACGAGGCCAAGCGTCAACACGCCAATACGGTCATTTATCAATCGGTGGGCAAAGCATTGGAATACAGCGGCAGTGTCAATGCCATCCTGTCGCACGCCAAGGGTGAGTATATTTTCTTCATTTCAAATGACATCATCACAACACCCTACTATTTTGTCACCATCCTTGAAATCGCCGCTTCCGATCCCGGGATTGGCATCATTCGAGGCAGCTCAAATTTTGTGGATAACGAGCTCGAAAGCCATAATCTCCAGCCGATCCATCCCATCCACACCATCGAAGATGTCCGGCGGGAAGGTCGGGATGTGTTGGCACTCTTTGGCTGCCATCACATCCCAGATGTTTTTCTGACCGGTGATGCCTTCATGGTGACACGGGCCCTCTTGAACAAAATCGGCACATTTGACCCCCTGTTTTATGGCTATTTTGCCGACCATGATTTTGGCGTGAGGGCTCAAGCCGCTGGTTTCCAGACGGTGTTGGCGCCAGGAGCTTATGCCTACCACATGCAGCAGGCCAATATGAATTATCTCTCCGAAGCCGAACGGGAGAGAAAATTGCATCGACGTTGGACGCGAGTCGTTGAAAACTGGGCACGATTTAAGGTTAAATATGGCCTGCCTGTTGAGCTGGATTACAGTTCAATTCAGGACATTCCCTGGGCCTCCCTCGCCGCGGAACCCTTTTCGCCTGGTCGCCACTACTCGAAGCCAGGGGACTACTCCCAGTTGCGGCACTAACCCGAAATCCGTTCCCATTTCGTGGTCAGCGCGAATTGGATGCGCTGGAGCCGCTCAGCCATTGCTCCAGGCCCTCCCCAAGAAAGGACAGTCCGAGCACCAACACGAACATGGCCAGGCCTGGCCAGAGAGCGGTCCACCAAATCCCGGTGGGCACGGAGGTGAGAGCCTGCTGCAAATCACTGCCCCATTCGGGCACCGTCTCCGGCAATCCCAAACCGAGAAACCCCAACCCGCCCAGCACCAGCACCGCATCCGCCGCATTGAGCGTCAGCAGCACGGGGACGGACGTGATCACATTTCGTAACAAATAGCGTCGCAAAATCCAGAGGGGGCCGGCCCCCAGCGACCGGGCGGCCTCGACAAAGAGTTCCGCTTTTACCTGGGCCGTTTGGTTGCGGACCACCCGGAAATATTGCGGCACGTAAACCACGCAGAGGGCGGCGGCGGCGTTGGGCAGGCCACGGCCCAGCAGGAAGGCCAGCACCACCGACAACAGCAGCACAGGCAGGGTGTAGAGCGTGTCCATCACCAACACGAGCAGCCGGTCGACCGGACCTCCGAGATAGCCGCTCACCATGCCGAGGGGAACGCCGATGAGCAGGGCAAAGCCCAGGGCCAACAGCACCACCTGCAGAGCCACCCCACTGCCGGCCAGGGTGCGCGAGCAAACGTCTCGTCCAAGGCGATCGGTGCCGCACCAGTGGCTCCACGAGGGCGGGGCATCCATGGGATTGGCAAGGCCGGCGTTGGGATCGGCCAGCAGCCCCAGATGGTCGAGAAGGGGCGTGGCCAGGGCGATCAGCCCATAAACAGCAACAATGCAGGCCCCCCAACGGGCAATGCGGCTGGCCAGCGTCGACGGGCGGGAGGGGAGCGAATGCATCCAGACATCCTTACCAGCTGGGAAGGGGTAACCCGCGACTGTGGCGTCGCGACGGGGGAGGGATACGCACGGGAGGGCTGCG
>JBKDSY010000004.1:0-29336 GCA_046340755.1 Cyanobacteriota bacterium | reverse complement strand
ATCAAGACAGATCACAAATCTCCAGGAGCCGATTCCCATCCCCCGGCTGGGGGGCCACCATGGCGTCATCGACCCGGAGGCGCCAAGTGGACGACACTCCACCCAATCAGGTTCCAGGAGCCCGCTGACGTTTGGACCCTGCTCCAACACTTCTCAAGCAACCTCTGGTTTCCCGGTCCAGCCCACGCCCAGTCCTCGTCTGAGCGCTTGCTGACCGCTCCTTGCACCGCTGAAAGAGCCCCAATCCCCAAGTGGCTCCAGGTGCCCCGGACGCAAGGGAAACCCTGCTGGACACCTGGCCCCAGGCGGCCAGCGTCAGCAGCTCCGCCCCACAACTGAAGAAGCCCGCGATCGACACTCCTCGATCGCCCGAAGCGCATTCGATCTGACGATCCAACGACCGCGCAGCCACGCCCCTTGCGCCTCAAGGGCACCATGGCTGAGCAGACAACAGCCCGAGCCCTGCGGTTCGGGCTTTGTTTTGCGTTCTGGCCCCGCGGCCAACCCGGCGCCATCCTTCCCTTCCCAAGATGGAGACCCCTCCAGCCCCGTGATGTCTGCCCCCGCCACCCCGCTGCTCACGAGCGAGGAACGCCGCAAGCTGGATGAAAGCGACGACGCCCTCTTCTACGCCGAACCCCGCTTCGTGCAGCATCTCGACAGCGGCTTCCGCGCCCGCCTGACCGCCCTCTACCGCCAGCGGCTTCCAGCGGGCGCCGTGGTGCTCGATTTGATGAGCAGCTGGGTGAGCCACCTGCCCGACGACGTCACCTACCAGGAGGTGATCCCCCATGGCCTCAACGCTCGCGAGCTGGAGGCCAACCCGCGACTGAATCGCTTCTGGGTGCAAAACCTCAACACCAACCAGACGCTTCCCCTGGCGGACGGCAGCGTGGATGCGGCGTTGATCGTGGCCGGCTGGCAATACCTGCAATATCCGGAGGCGATCGCCGCCGAACTGCGCCGCGTCATCCGGCCCGGGGGCCAGCTGATCGTGGCCTTCAGCAATCGCCTGTTCATGCAAAAGGCGCCCCGGGTCTGGCTGGAGGGCAGTGATCGCGACCGGCTCACCAGCGTGGGCACCATCCTCATGGCCCAAGGCTGGCCCCACCCCGAAATCCTGGCCGAGGCCACCCGGGCAGAGGGTCCCCTCGGCTGGATCGGTGCCCAAGGGGATCCCTTCTTCGCCGTGATCGCCAACCAGCCGGAGCCCTGAGGCGCGCGGGCGCCCGGCGCGAGAGCCTTCAGGGGGCTCCGGTCGCGGGGGCTGCAGCGGGGGGCGGCGCCGGGGCGGGGCAGGTGCGCGCGCTCCAATCACAGGCCGCCAGGGCTGGTTTTTGCCAGTGGAGCGGGATCTCCAGCAGGTCGCGGGCGCCGCTGATCGCCTGCCCCACAACCAACACCGCCGCCAACACGCTGGCAGCCACATGCAGCCGCCGCCAGCGCGGCTCCCGCGCGATCTCCGGCCGCGCTCCCATGAAAAAGAGCATCAACCCCACCACCGCCACACCGCTCCAGTAATGGGAGCTCCAAAAGTCGGGCCGCAACGGGTTGTCGCCGCGGCGAAACACCTCCGGCTGGGCGCCAAGGGTGAGCACGCCCAGCCAGGTGATCAACGCGAAGGCCAGGCGCAGCCCCTTCCCGCTCACTCGGCAGAGGGCCGCCAGGGCCACCACGGTGCCCGCGAGCACGAGCAGCACCTGCCCGCCGCGGCCCAACCCACCGCGAAATTCGGCCAGGGGCGCCGCCGTGGCGATCACCACGGTGAGGGCCACCAGCACGATCAGCACCACCGCCGGGGCCAGCCAACGGCCGAGGTCGCTGTGCTCCCGGCCCGTGGTGGGGGGCAGCTTGGCGGCCCCCAGCCGCCGCTGGCGGGTCTGCCAGCCGAGTCGGGCCGTGATCCCGATCCAGGGGTAGATCAGCACCACCGCCAGGGCGGGATGGAGGATCCAGAGCCAATCTTTGGTTTCCATCGGCAGGCCACGCAACGCCATGCATGAACTCAGCCTGATGCAAAACCTGGGCGAGCGGGTGTTGGAGGTGGCATCCGCGCAGGGCGCCGAGCGGGTGCTCACCATTCGCCTGCGGATCGGCAGCCTGGCCGGCGTGGATCCCGAGGCCCTGCGCTTCGCGGCGGAGGGGGTGTTGGCGGGCA
Source organism: Cyanobacteriota bacterium (assembly GCA_046340755.1). Classification (GTDB taxonomy): domain Bacteria; phylum Cyanobacteriota; class Cyanobacteriia; order PCC-6307; family Cyanobiaceae; genus Cyanobium. The sequence continues at coordinate 27,178 of JBKDSY010000004.1, read as the reverse complement.
CCCGCGCGGAGGGGGCGACCCTCGCCATCGAGGAGATCGAAGCCACGTGCTGGTGCGCGCCCTGCGCGGCAAGCTTTGCGGCAACCGACGGACGCTGTGACTGCCCCCGCTGCGGCACGCTGAGCAGGCGCCTGCTGCGGGGCAAGGAATTGAGCCTGGTGTCCTTGGATCTGATTCCCTAGTTTCAGTGCTGCCGTTGAATGGACCGCTGTTGAATGGGCTGCTGTTGAATGAGCCGCTGTTGAATGGGCCGCTGTTGAATGGGCCGCCGTTGAATGGGCCGCTGCGGTAATGAACACTTGTTAAGAGTAGCCTACGCCGCATAGAAGCATCCTTAGAGCTTGGAGTGAGGCGCCGTGAAACAGACCAACCACGGCACACACCCTTTTCTCCCTTTCCCATGTCAGACCACACACCACGCAGCTTCGGCTGGTTAAACGATCTACCCAGCCTGTTTGACTACACCATTGAGCATCCAGAGATCGAGCCGCTGCTCAACACGATCTCCCAACAACGCCAGCGATCCGTCAGCGGTCCAACCCTGCCCACCAGCGCCGACCTGAGCGCGTGGTGCTCGGAAGTGGAAGATCAGAAGAATCTGGGCTCCTGCACCGCCAATGCGGGGGTTGGCCTGGTGGAGTATTACATGCGGCGGGCCTTTGGCAAGCACGTCAATCTGTCACGCCTGTTTCTCTACAAAACCACCCGCTCTCTGCTCGGCTGGACAGGCGACACGGGCGCTTACCTGCGCACGACCATGGAGGCGATGGTGCTTTTCGGTATCCCACCGGAGCAATATTGGGCTTACGACACGACAAAATATGAAGCTGAACCCTCAGCCTTTCTCTACTCCTTTGCCGGAAGCTACAAAGCATTGAGATATTATCGACTTGATCCAGCTGGCACCACTCCCGCCAATTTGTTGACCACCATCAAGACCAATCTCGCCAATGGCTTACCCGCCATGTTTGGCTTCACTGTCTTCAGTTCTTACACGCAAGCCACGGCGGCCAACAAGGGTGCTTTCCCCTTCCCAGCCACGGGAGAGAAGGTGCTCGGCGGCCACGCCGTGGTGGCGATTGGCTACAACGATTCGATCAAAATCACCAACAAGAATCCAGGCGGTCCCACCACAACGGGTGCGCTGCTGATCCGCAACTCCTGGGGAACAGGCTGGGGCGATAAGGGCTATGGCTGGCTGCCCTACGACTACGTGCTCAGAGGGTTGGCCGTGGATTGGTGGTCGTTGATTTCCGCAGCGATGGTGGACATCGGCGCCTTCAACTGATGGGGTGGCTGACGCCCGCCCTTGCATCGGGAGTGGCCGCCGTTCGCCTCCGTCGTCACCACCACACCGCAACGCCAGATGCCACGGTGCCCAGGCCAGCCTCCGACGACTCGGTCCGCTGACCCCTTCCGCTGACCACCCGCTGCTGCCACCATTTGTTGGCACCCTTTGGTGTCACCCTTTGGTGTCACCGTCTCGGCGGACTGTTCTCCCTCAGTGTCATGTGCGGTCATTGCTCGTGCGGGGAGCCCTCCGCTCCCCTACCCGCCCCCTCCCAGCCCAGCCGCCAGGTGAGCCTGGAGGAGGGTCTGCTCTCGCGCAACGCTGCCCTGGCCGCCCACAACCGGGAGCATTTCCGCGCCGCTGGCGTGCGGGTGGTCAACCTCCTCTCCTCCCCCGGCTCGGGCAAATCCGCGCTGCTGGAGCGGCTCGCCGCTCTCACGCCCGCCGGCCTGCGCCTGGCGGCGCTGGTGGGGGATCTGGCGACAGACAACGACGCCCGTCGCCTGCGGGAGGCAGGCCTGCCGGCGGTGCAGATCACCACGGGGCAGGCCTGCCATCTGGAAGCGGCCATGGTGCACCGGGGCCTTGATGCCCTGGCCGCCGCCGGCCATCCCCTGGAGTCGCTTGATCTGCTGCTGATTGAAAACGTGGGCAACCTCGTCTGCCCGGCCGCCTTTGATCTCGGGGAAGACCTGCGGCTGGTGTTGCTGTCGGTGACGGAAGGAGAGGACAAACCCTTGAAATATCCCGCCACCTTCCACAGCGCCGACCTGGTGGTGATCAGCAAGAGCGATCTGGCGGAGGCCGTGGGCTTCGACCGTCCCCTCGCCCACCGAAACGTGCGGCAGGTGGCTCCGGGGGCTCAGCTGCTGGAGGTGTCCGCCCGCAGCGGCACAGGCCTGGAGGCCCTGCTGGAGGCGCTGCTGCCCGCCGGGAGGGCGACGGCGGCGGCCCTGCCGGCGGGGTGAGCGGATCCGCCGCGCCAGAGGCCCGTCTTCTCCTCGACTGCCACGGCGTGGTGCAGGGCGTGGGAGCACGCCCCGCCCTGCGGCGGCTGGCAGAGCGGCTGGGGCTCCGCGGCCGGCTGCGCAATCGACTGGGGGTGCTCCAGCTCGATCTCTGCGGCCCCACCAGTCTCCTGGAGCGCTTCCAGGCGGCGTTGCCCGAGGCCCTGCCCGCCGCTGCGCGCCTGGAGCGGCTGGAGGCCCGTTGGCTGGCGGCGCCCGATCCCCCCTGGCCCGAGGGGCTCGTGATCGCCGCCGACCACGCCCAGCCCCTGGGAGCCGCCCTGCGCGTGCCGGGCCTTTCCGCCGACCGGGCGCCCTGCGCCGCCTGCCTGGCGGAGCTGGCGGATCCCACCTCCCGTCGCCACCGCTACCCGTTCATCAGCTGTTGCGCCTGCGGCCCGCGCTTCAGCCTGGCCACCGCCCTGCCCTTCCGCCGCGCCCACACCACCTTCGCCGCCTTTCCCCCCTGTGCGGCATGCGCGGCGGAATTCAGCGATCCGGCGGATCGCCGCTGCCACGCCGAAACGATCAGCTGCCCCGCCTGCGGCCCCCGCCTGCGGATGCTGGATCCTGCGGGTCGGCCCCGGGCGGCGGGGGAGCTCGCCCTCCAAGCCGCCTGTCGCCTGTTGCGGCAGGGGCGAATCCTGGCCCTGCAGGGGGTGGGCGGGTTCCAGCTGCTTGTGGACGCCGGCCAGCGCGAGGCCGTGGCCCGCTTGCGCCACCGCAAACACCGCCCCAGCAAACCCTTCGCCCTGCTGCTGGCCGATCCCCGCCAACTGGCGGCGGAGGTGCACTGCTCCGCCGCCGAGGAGCGGGCCCTGCGCCATCCCGCCGCGCCGATCGTGCTGTTGCGCCGCCGCTTCCCAGGCGATGACAGCGCCTGGGAGCCGATCGCGCCGGGAAGCCCCGCCCTGGGCGTGATGCTGCCCGCCTCCGGCCTCCACCAGCTGCTGGCGCGGGAGCTGGACCGCCCCCTGGTGGCCACCAGCGGCAACCGCGGCGGGGAGCCCCTCTGCATCGCCCCCGAGGAGGCGCTGGAGCGGCTGGCGGGGATCGCCGATGGGTTTCTGGTGCACAACCTGGCCATCGCCCGCCCGCTGGATGATTCGCTGCTGCAGCTGATCGATGGCCGGCCGGCCCTGCTGCGCCGTGCCCGGGGGTTCGTGCCCGAATCCCTCCCCTGGCAGGGCCCAAAGGATCCCTCCGCGCCAATGGCCCTAGCGAACGACCCCATCCTGGCCATCGGCGGCGACCTGAAGGCCGCTCCCGCCCTGGTGGCGGGGGAGCGGATCTGGCTGGCTCCCCATCTGGGGGATCTGGCCAATGCCCGGGTACAGCGCCGCTGGCGGGCCGCCCTCGACGCCCAGCTCGCCTCCGCCACCCTGCCGCCGGCGGCCCTGGCCTGCGATGCCCATCCGGGCTATCTGGGCCATCAGCTGGTCCATCCCCTCGCCGCGCGCCACCACCTGCCGCTGGCAGCGGTGCCCCACCACCTGGCCCACGGCCTGGCCGTGTTGGCGGAGCGGGGGGAGCAGCCACCCCTGCTGGTGGTGGCTTGCGATGGGCTCGGTCTGGCGGATCCAGCCCGGGCGGAGGGGGAGGAGCGGCTGTGGGGAGGGGAACTGTTGTGGATCCAGGGCCTCGAAGGGGGGCGCCTTCACTGGCAACGGCTGGCCGCCCTGCGCCCGTTCCCCCTGCCGGGCGGGGACCGGGCCAGCCGGGAGCCCCGCCGCTGTGCCCTGGGCCTCCTGGCCGCCACTGGAGCGGCGGCCCTGACCCATCCGGGCGCCTCCCTTGCCCTGGAGGCCTTCACCCTGGAGGAACGGGCGTTGATGCTGCAGGCCATCGCGTCTGGGTGCAACGCGCCCCTCACCAGCTCCCTGGGCCGGTTCATCGATGGGGTGGCGTCCCTGTTGGGCCTGGCCCAAACCCTCAGCCATGAAGGCGAGGGGGGCCTGCGCTGGCAGGGGGCCGCCGCCCGGGGGGCCCGGGCGGCCCGCCAGCGACCGATGGCTCCCTGGCACCTGCCCCTCGGCCCCCGGCCAACGGGCGAGCCCGCCCCCCTCCCCCTGGGCCGCTGGGACTGGGAGCCTTTGGTTGAGGCCCTGCTGGCCCATGGCGCCGATGGTGGCGACCCCGAGGAGGCGGCCTGGCGGGTGGAGCGGGCCCTGGCGGAGGCGATCGTGGCTGGAGCGAAGGCCGCCTCCGTCTGGAGCGGCTGCCGGCGGGTGGCCCTGACGGGGGGGTGTTTTCAGAACCGCGCCCTGCTGGAGGGCTGCCTGCGGGGCCTGCGTCGCCAGGGCCTGGAACCCCTCTGGAACGAGCGGGTGCCGTGCAATGACGGCGGCTTGGCCCTGGGTCAGGCCTGGGCGGCGCAGGCGGGCCAGGCCTGTCTATAAAGAAGCAGGCTTGTTGGTTCCCCCATGTGCCTGGCCGTGCCCGGCCGGATTCTCTCCATTGCCGGGGCCTGCCCTGGTGACGGTGACCCCGACCTCTGGCGGTCGGCCGACGTCGATTTCGGTGGCGTGCGTCAGCAGGTCAGCCTGGCCTGCCTTCCCGAGGCCCAAGTTGGGGATCTGGTGTTGGTCCATGTGGGCCTGGCCCTGAGCGTGGTGGATGACCCGGAGGAGGAAGGGGCATGAGTGCGATGCACTGCATCGACGGCAACGAGGCGGTGGCCCGCGTGGCCTACCGGCTCAACGAGGTGATCGCCATCTACCCGATCACCCCCGCCTCCCCGATGGGGGAGTGGGCCGACGCCTGGAGCGCCGAAGGCCAGGCCAACCTCTGGGGCAGCGTGCCCTCCGTGGTGGAGCTTCAGAGCGAAGGAGGAGCAGCGGGGGCGGTGCATGGCGCCCTGCAGACCGGCGCCCTCGCCACCACCTTCACCGCGTCCCAGGGGCTGCTGTTGATGGTCCCCAATCTCTACCGCTGGGCCGGGGAGCTGACGCCCGTGGTGGTGCATGTGGCGGGTCGGGCCCTGGCGGCCCAGGGTCTGTCGATCTTTGGCGATCACTCCGATGCCATGGCCTGCCGCGCCACGGGCTGCGCCATCCTGACCTCCGCCTCCGTGCAGGAGGCCGGCGACTTTGCCGCCATCGCCAGCCGTGCCACCTTCACCAGCCGGGTGCCGTTCCTGCACCTGTTCGATGGCTTCCGCACGTCCCACGAGATCCAAAAGGTGGCGGGCCTCTCCGACGACGTGCTGCGCGGGATGATGCCCGTAGAGGCCATTCGCGCCCACCGGCATCGGGCCCTGACGCCCGTGGCGCCCGTCTTGCGGGGAACGGCCCAGAATCCCGACGTCTACTTCCAGGGACGGGAGGCCGCCAATCCCTTCCACGAGGCCGTCGGCCTGCACCTGAGGGAGGCCATGGACCTGTTCGCCTCCCTCACCGGCCGCGCCTACCAGCCCTATGAATACGCGGGCCATCCCGAGGCGGAACGGGTGGTGGTGCTGATGGGCTCGGCCTGCGAAACAGCCGTGGCCACCGCCCGCCGCCTGGAAGCGCAGGGCGAGCGGGTGGGCGTGTTGAAGGTGCGCCTCTTCCGCCCCCTGGAGGCGGGCGGGCTGGTGGCGGCCCTGCCCTCGAGCACCCGGTCCATCGCCGTGCTTGACCGTTGCAAGGAACCCGGATCCGCGGGCGAACCCCTCTACCTCGACGTCGTCGCGGCCATCGCCGAGGAGTGGGAGGAGCAGCACGGCAGCGCCCCGCTGCCCAGGGTGGTGGGAGGCCGCTACGGCCTCGGTTCGAAGGAATTCACCCCGGCCATGGCCAAGGCCGTCTTTGACAACCTCTCCACCCCGCGGCCCCGCAACCACTTCACAATCGGCATCCTCGACGACCTCACCCATCACTCCCTGCCCATCGACACCGGTTTCCACATCGACGCCAGCGATGAGGTGCGGGCCGTGTTCTACGGCCTCGGCAGCGATGGCACGGTGGGAGCCAACAAAAACACGATCAAGATCATCGGCGAACACACACCGCTCCATGCCCAGGGCTACTTCGTCTACGACTCCAAGAAGTCAGGGTCGGTCACGGTCTCCCATCTGCGGTTCGGCCCCCGTCCGATTCAGGCCCCCTATCTGATCGAACGCCCCACCCTGGTGGCGGTGCACCAGTGGGATTTCCTCTTCCGGCTCCCCGTGTTGCAGGGGCTGGTGCCGGGGGGGACCCTGCTGCTCAACAGCCCCGGTGATCCGGCCACCACCTGGCGGCAACTGCCGGCGCAGGCCAGGGCGACGATCCGCGAACAGTCGGCCCGGGTGTGGCAGATCAACGCCGCCCGGGTGGCGCGAGACGCCGGCATGGGGGGCCGAATCAACACCGTGATGCAAGCGGCGTTTTTCGCCGTCAGCGGCGTGTTGCCCAGGGAGGAGGCCCTGAACCAGATCCGGGAGGCCATCCACCACAGCTATGGCCGCAAGGGGGAGGCGGTGGTGCGCATGAACTTGCAGGCCCTCGACGCCAGCCTGGCCGGTCTTCAACCCCTCGACTGGCAGGCCCTGGATCGGGAGCTGGAGAGCAGTGGCGCCCCGGCGGTTGCCACCGCTGACGCCACTGCCGCCATCGCCGAAACCGAACGGTTGGCGACAGCTCCCCCATTTGTGCGGGAGGTGATCGGTCCGATGCTGGCCCACCAGGGCGATGGGTTGCCGGTGAGCGCCCTACCCTGCGATGGCACCTGGCCAACGGGCACGGCCCGCTGGGAAAAGCGCAACATTGCCTCCGCCGTGCCCGTGTGGGAGGCCGATCTCTGCGTGCAGTGCGGCAAGTGCCTCCTGGTCTGCCCCCATGCGGTGATTCGGGCCAAGGTCGCTGCCCCGGAGGTTCTGGAGAGCGCGCCGGAGGGTTTTCGTCAGGCCCCGGCCAGGGATCCGGCCTTCGCCGGCCAGCGCTTCACCATCCAGGTGGGGGTGGAGGATTGCACCGGCTGTCAGCTCTGCGTGGAGATCTGCCCAGCCCGCGACCGCCAGGAACCGAAACGCAAGGCCCTCAACATGGCCCCCCAGCGGCCCCTGCGGGAGCAGGGCCGCGTCCACTGGGATTATTTCCTCAGCCTCGACGAGGCGCCCCGGGCCGCTCTCAACCTCCACAAGATTGCCCAACAGCAACTGCAGCAACCCCTCTTTGAGTTCTCCGGGGCCTGCGCCGGCTGCGGCGAAACGCCCTACCTCAAACTCCTGAGTCAACTCTTCGGCGATCGACTGTTGATCGCCAACGCCACCGGTTGCAGTTCGATTTATGGCGGCAACCTGCCCACCACCCCCTGGACCACCAATGGCGACGGTCGGGGACCGGCCTGGAGCAACTCCCTGTTTGAAGACAACGCGGAATTCGGCTACGGCATGCGCATCGCCCTGGATCAGCAGCGGGCCATGGCCCTGGGGCTGTTGACCGAGGCCCTCCAGGCCCCCCCTCCTGGAACGGCGGCTGGCAACGGCCCTTCCCGCGTCTGGAGCCAACCCCTCCCCGCCCCGCTGGTGGAAGCCCTCGCCGAGGGGGCTCTTCACCAAGGCGACGAGGCAGCCATCCATGCCCAACGGGAACGGGTGGCGGAGTTGAAGCGGCTGCTGAACAGCCGGCTGGAGCAGGTGCCTGTGGAGCACCGCGCCAACACGCCAGAGGCCCGGCTGCTCGATGGAGCCGATGCCCTTGTCAAGACCAGCGTGTGGCTGGTGGGCGGCGATGGCTGGGCCTATGACATCGACTACGGCGGCCTGGATCATGTGCTCGCCTCCGGCCGTGATGTCAACGTGCTGGTGCTCGACACCGAGGTGTACTCCAACACTGGAGGTCAGGCCTCCAAGGCCACCCCCTTGGGGGCAGTGGCGAAATTCGCCAGTGGCGGCAAGGCGGCGCCCAAGAAAGACCTGGGGCTGCTGGCCATGACCAGCGGGACGGTCTACGTGGCCAGCGTGGCGATGGGCGCCAAGGATGAGCACACGATCCGGGCTTTTCTGGAGGCCGAGAGCTACCCTGGACCTTCCCTGATCCTTGCCTACTCCCACTGCATTGCCCATGGGATCGACATGGCCAAGGGGATGGAACAGCAGCGGTTGGCGGTGGAGTCAGGACGTTGGTTCCTCTACCGCTACGACCCCCGCCGGCTGGACCAGGGCCACTCCCCCCTGCAGATCGACAGTGCTCAACCCCGCCGTTCCCTGACGGAGGCCATGGCAACGGAAAACCGCTTCCGCATGCTCAACTACACCGATCCCGAACGGGCTCGCCAACTGGAGCGACAAGCCCAAGCCGAGGTGAAGCGCCGCTGGGCGATGTACCAGGCGCTGGCCCAGGCCAGCCAACCCGAGGAACCGTCGCCCTGAGTCTTCAAACCTCGCCGTCGTCTTCCAGAAGCAGTTGGGCGAAGGCGGTGTAAAGATCCTGATCCTCGCCCCCCGCGCGTTGAACCCGTCCAGCGCGCCGGTTCCCCGGCGAGGGCGACCCCTTGGGGCCCTTGGTTGAAGGGCGGGGGGAAGGGGTATCGATGGGGGGGGCTGACGCCGCCATGGGCGGCCGTGGGGCCTCCAGCTCCCGCAGGCGTTCAAGCAGATGGGGCGGCACGGAGCCATCGGGGCTGGCCTGCATCAAGGCGCGAAACAGGGCCGCCGGGTCTTGTTCCCGTTCCAGGCGGTGGCGGGGGCTGTCGGCGGGGGCCTGGCGGGATGGGGACGGGAGGTCGTTGGCCCGGCGGGTGGAGGGGGGCTCGGGCGGGGGCAGTTTTTTCGGCAAGGTGCGGCCGAGGGCCTCCAGGCGCTCCTTGCTGCGGGCGTCAAACGACATGGTGGCAGAAAGCCTCAGGGGCAGTCGAGGGTGTCGCGGGTGAGGCGTTGGCTGATGGGATGGCGGCCGCTGGCGACGGCACAGAGGGTTTTGCGGGCGTCGGCGCGGAGATCCACATGGGTGAAGTCCGCTCCATCAATGCGCACATCCTCGAAGCGCGTGTTGAAGGCAAAAGCATCCTCTAACCAGGCCCCACTGAGGTCCGTGCCTTTCAACACCGCGGAGTCGAGCGTGGCTTCCCGCAGGTCAGCGCCACTGAGGTTGGCATCCTGCAGCTTGGCGCCAAAGAGACTGGCCAGGCGCAGGTCGGCCCCCGTGAAATCCGCCTCCCGGAGATTGGTGAGATTGAAGGTGGCACCCCGCAGATCGGTGCCATGGAAATCGGCGCCGATCAAAACCTGCTTGGCATAGTCCATGGCTGCCCGGGCCGGGCGGACGTCAAGGCCCACCAGGGGGAGGAGCATCACCAGAACGAGAAGCACGCCCAGGCCAAGCGGCATCCCCCGCGACTTGGCGATCCTGGGCTCCTGAGGAAACGTCGGGGAGGGCTGGCGCATGGGTGGAACGGGAGCGGACGAACAGCAGTGAAAGCCACCACTCCTTTCTAAAGCCAGGGGCCTCGATGGGGGATCGCCCTACAGGCCAGGGCTGCGGCGTCCCATGGCACCAGCCTCACGACCCAACCGCCAATCCCCAGCCTTGGACGAACGGCTGGCGACCAACAAGCCCTGGCCTCCTGGATCGATCAGCGAGGACAGATCACCAAAGGCAAAAAAGACTTACCAGAAAAACTCACAGACAAGATATTCACTCAACAAAAAACACGATATCGTTGCCGACAGAAGGAGTTATCAAGCTTTTCATATTCTAGAGACTTACTAATTACAAACTTGACTGAGTGATCGCAAGAGACAATCGGCCAGAAGCCAAGATCAACCGACAAGTTTTACACCACTCAAAACAAAGACATCGCCTTGATCTTGGCAAGTTTATCGGGTTCCAAGCCATCCAGCTCATCCACGGCGAGCAGCCCATCCTTCACAAAGCTGGCAAACACAAACAGAATTCCCTCCAGCCGAAAGTCAAAGCGCCCCTCCATGTCGTGACGCTGGGTGCTCAGAAAGTCATGCAACTGCCAGAGACCATCCACAGACCCCACGCCGGAGGCATGACCTTTCACTTTGGCGATCAGATCAGTGACGGCCCGATCATGGGCACGGTCAAAGGCCTCTCTGGCGATCGCCTGTTCCTGCGGTGTCCAGACGATCACGGTGGAGTTGGCCATTGTCTGCACTGGGTGGATGGCATCGCTTGGATAAAGGCACGTTATCGCCCTGATAAGGGAAGCGCGAATGGGCCGTGCGAACCGAAGCCATCCTTGACGCGGCGTCTGGCCTTGGGCAACTCGTGCCAGGCCAGATGGGGAAAGGCGTGGTGTTCCCAGTGGTAACCGAAGTGGAAGCAGGCGATCAGGGACAACCAGCCCGGCAGATCCAAGCTGCGGGGCTGGTGGGCGGCGGCAACCTCCGGCAGACCCGGGCCCTGGGGACGGTGGGGCAGGTAGGTGCCCACCAGGAACAACTGCAGGGAACTCAACAACAACGGCAACGCACCGTAAAGCACCACATTGGCCACGGGACTGGTGGAGACCGACACCGCCAAGCCGGCTAGAACAAGCCAACTCACCACCAGGGCCGTGAGCTGGGATGGGGAGAGGTAGGCCGCCATGAACCTCTGGAACCAGCTCACAACCGTTGCTGGTCCTTCACCATGGTGGTCCGGATCCAGGGGAGTGCCGGAATGGCGATGGTGGCGCCCATGGTTGGCGCGACAGGGTTCATAGGGGAGGGCCGCATACAGCCACAGGGCAAGTTGGCCGATGCGGCGATTGGCGATGGGCTGCGATGGCCACAGGGTGCCATGCATCGCATCGTGCGCCACGATGAACAAGCCCGTTTGCAACAGGGTTCTGGCGAGAATGGCCAATCCCACCCCCGCAGGTGGGAGCTGGTTGAGGCTGGTGGGAAGCAGGAGACCCCAACTTCCCAACCAGCCGAGGATCAGACCGGCGGCAAGGAGCAGGCCTCGCCGGGTGGCCCTGGTCAACGGGCGAACTTGAGAAGTTCCGCGGGAGAGGCCAGAAGATCAATGGCCACGAAATAGATCTTTCCTTCTGGGTTGAGCAGGAAGCGCCAAGCCACGTTCATGCCCACACCTGCCCCGAACCAGGGGGTTTGCACCTTGCCGGTCACCTTGATCTGGGTGAACCCACCTTCGGCAGGCTCGGAGTAGCCCCGCTCGGGCAACAGCTTGAGGTTTTGACAATCCTCGCGGAAGAAGCGCAGGATGGCGTCACGGCCCACGATGGGCTTCTGGAACGGAGGCTGCAGGGCACCGTCAGGCAGGAACAGCTCAATCAGGGCTTCGAAGTCGTTGGCATTGAGCAGATCCATGTAGGCATTGATCGTGGGATTGATAACCCCTTCGATGAACACCTTCTGGCGATTCGCTTCTGGCGTGGGTGCGGCCACGGGCTCCATCACCCGCTGTCCTTCTCCTTTCGCCGGGTCATAGCCCATGTCCACCACGAAATTTCGCAGCAGGGTGATCTGCTGCCCCTGATCCACTGCCTTGAGGGAGCTCAACACGGCAGCAGCATTGGCAGAGAGTTGATAGCCCTTGGGAATCGGGGCCACGAGGCCAGCGGCCATCCAATCGCCGAGTTGATACCAGAAGCCGAGCTTGATGTTCACCGACCAGCTGGCATAGATGCGGCCGATGGAGGTATCGGCCCGGTTGGCCAGATCACACATCACCTGACTCTGCGCCGGAAAGGCCATCGCCTTGATCTCATTGAGCACCGGCTCGGCAAATTGCATGCGGGCCGCCCCCGGAGCCGCGATGGTGATCGTCTGCCCCATCTCCAGATAGGCAAACCAGATCAGGGCGAGCTGGTCTTCCGCGCTCAGCAGGCGGAAACGGGCCGTGATCGCCGGCACCGCATCGGCACTCAGAGTTTCGGGAAAGATCTGGGTGGCCTTGTCAAGGGTGAACATGGGGGCGCGGGATCAATTGTGAAGATTTCCTTCAGACTCTACTCGTTTTTTTGGCGCCTGACCAGAGCCCCACCGTGTGGTTTGCGCCTCCTCCGGTTCGGGATTCCCCTCCGGATGGCCCAAGGGACCAGCTGCAGATCGAGCGAGTGACCGCCCTGGGAGCCCAAGGAGCCTGTGGGTGGCTGCCCTCCCGGGGATGTGGAGGTAGGACAACGTCCTGTCTTCCACGGCTGAGGTGGTTCGGGATTCCGCTCCTGGAATTGCTGTTTGCGCGCCAGCGCACCCCCCGGAGACATCTACCCAGAAGCGGTGCGTTGTGCCGAGGGGAGACAGGGGGAATCCTTGAACGGCCGCCAAGCCCCAGGGCCCCCACCCATGCCTCCCACCCCATCCCAGCGCCAGGGCCGCTGGGCTGAGCAACGGGCCCTGCGCCTGTTGCACAGCCGTGGGTGGCGCCTCGTCTCCCGCAACTGGCACTGCCGCTGGGGCGAACTGGATTTGGTGCTCAGCAAGCCCGGGCGCCTGTTGCTGGTGGAGGTGAAGGCCCGGGGCCCCGGGCATCGCGACGGCGACGGAGCAGCGGCCCTGCGCCGCGACAAGCGCCTTCGGCTGGAGCGGGCCTGGGCCTGCTGGCAGGCGGCCCATCCCGACCTGGCGCTTCAACCAGTGGAACTCGTGGCGGCCCTGGTGCCCCTGCCGCCCCGACGGGCACCGGTGCGCTGGGTGCGGCTGGATTGAGTTCGCCCGTTGCCGCGGCTGGTCAGGGGGACGAGGGGGCGGGGGTAGGGGCGGGAGGCGATGGGGTGAACCACACCGTGCAGCGGAACCGGGGCAGACCGCCCATCCGCCCCACGCCCACCTCCTGGCACCGGGTTTGCGTGATGCCTTCCCGGTCCGCCAGGGGAACCTGATCGATGGCTTGCCGCTGGGCATCGCCCTGGCTCCAGATCGATTCCGCCGTGCGACTCTCCGCCCAGGCCGACGGCATCGCCACCCCTACCAGCGTCACGGTCAGCAGGCACCAGGTGGCTCGGCGGGTCAGCCCCCGGAGGCCTGGCCTCCATGCCCGGAGAATTGTCATGCTCCACTCCCAGTGGCCTCTTCCATCCTTAGCTGCGTGGCCAGACCCTGGTCGACCCCTCCGCAGGAGCACGCTGGACCCCTTGGCCGCCTTCCCATGGCTTCCCCCACTCCTTTCGGCTCCCATCGCGCCCGCCATCGCTTTGGCCAGCACTGGCTGGTGGACCAAGGGGTGCTTCGCCGCATCGTGGAGGCCGCCGAGCTTACCCCCAATGACCATGTGCTGGAGGTGGGCCCGGGACGGGGGGCCCTGACGGAGGGGCTCCTGGCGTCACCCGCCGGAGCCATCACGGCGGTGGAGCTGGATCGTGATCTGGTGAACGGCCTGCGGCAGCGCTTCGCCAGCCAATCCCGCTTCCACCTCCTAAGCGGCGACATCCTCTCGATTGCCCTGCCACCGCCCGGGCTGCCGGGCCCCAACAAGGTGGTGGCCAACATTCCCTACAACATCACCGGCCCGCTGCTCGATCGCCTCCTCGGCCGGCTGGATCGTCCCATCACCCCCCCCTACAGCCGCTTGGTGCTTCTGGTGCAGCGGGAGCTGGGGGAACGCATCCGCGCGGCGGCCGGCACCAGCGCCTATTCCGCCCTGAGTGTGCGCCTGCAGTTGCTGGGCCGGTGCCAGGCCATCTGCGCCGTGCCCCCCCGGTGCTTCCAGCCCCCGCCCCGGGTGCACTCGGAAGTGATCGCCATCGATCCCTTCCCCCCCGAGCAACGGCTCCCGCACGAGCAGGCTGCCGCCCTGGAGCGGCTGCTCCGCCAGGCCTTCGCGGCCCGTCGCAAGATGCTTCGCAACAGCCTGGCGGGCTGGGCGCCGGAGGAGGAGCTGGCCCGTCACGCAGCGGAGGTGGGCGTCAGCTTGCAGGCCAGACCCCAAGACCTGGCTCCAGCCCAATGGGTGGCGCTGGCCGCCAGCTTGAATCGCGCCAGTGTTCCCGGGGGGCCAGCCCCCCTTCCCCATGGCTGAGTGCCGGGCGATTGCCCCCGCCAAGATCAACCTGCACCTGGAGGTGCTCGGCCTGCGGCCCGACGGCTTCCACGAGCTCGCCATGCTGATGCAGACCTTGGATCTGGCGGATGGGCTTCGCTTCACGGAGCGGGCCGATGGGCAACTCACCCTGCGCTGCGATCGCTCCGATCTGCCGCGTGGGCCAGACACCCTGATCATCCAGGCGGCGGAACGGCTGCGGAGCCAGGCCGGCCAGGTGGAGCGGGGGGCAGACATGATCTTGGAAAAACGCATCCCCATCGGCGCTGGGCTGGCGGGCGGCTCCAGCGACGCGGCCGCCACCCTGGTGGGGCTGGACGCCCTGTGGGGTCTGGACACACCCCGCGCCACCCTGATGGAGTTGGCCGCGGCCCTGGGCTCGGACGTGCCCTTCTGCCTCGAGGGGGGCGCCCAGCTCTGTTTCGGGCGCGGTGAGCGGCTGGAGCCCTGCGAGGGAATGGCCACGGCCCTGGGGGTCCTCCTGCTGAAGGATCCAACCGTGACGGTCTCCACCCCCTGGGCCTACAGCCGCTGCCGGGAGTGGCGGGGCGATTTTTACCTCAGCTTGGAGGCCGACTTCGAGCAACGACGCCAGGTTCTCCGGCACAGCCCCCTGTTGACAGCCCTGGGAGGTGATGGGGCCGTCCCACCCCTGCGCAACGACCTGCAGACCGTGGTGGCTCCCGAGGTGCCCTCGGTGGCCCGGGCCCTGGAGCTGCTGGGCCAGGGCCCCCAGCCCCTGGCAACGGCCATGAGCGGTTCGGGTCCCACCGTGTTTGGTCTCTACCCCAGCCCTGCCTCCGCCGAGGTGGCCCGCCAACAGCTGGCGGGCCACCTGGCGGCGGCGGGGCTGGAGAGCTGGTGCTGCGGTTTTCGGCGCGAGGGTGTCAGCCTCGTGGAGGCTGTATGACCCCGATGAGCCCACCCAGCGAATCCTCGCCCTCCCCCGTCGAGCCGCCAGCGGGCAACGGCGGCCCGCCGACGGCAGCGCAGCCTGCCCAAGCCCCGCGCAAGGGCCCCCTCAGCTTCCTCAGCGGCGCCATCACCAGCGGAGTCTTCGCCTGGCTGGCCCTGGGCCTCAGCGGGAGGGTGGTGAGCTACTACGCAGCCCATCCACCCCACTACAGCACCCGGGTGGCGCAAAGCATCGCCACGGCGGTGAAGACCCTGGTGGTGGGAATGACCTTCCTGGCCACGTTCACCTTTGCCTTCGTGGCTCTCGGGCTCTTCCTCACCTTCCTGCGCAGCCTCTGGCCCTCCACCCCCAGCCCTGCCGTCCCCAAGGAGGGCCGGCCCTCCTAGAATGGGGTGCCATGGGTTGGGCCATGACCCTCCACGATCTGGGCCTGCTGGTGGTGCTTCTCCTGCCAGGCATGCTCCTCTCCGTGCTCATCCTCAGCACCTTCGCCGCCGGCGGTTGAGATAGGTTGGCCCGGTTCGTGGCATCACAGCTCGCCGTGGCCGAGACCCTTCTGTTCAACGCTCTCCGGGAAGCGATCGATGAGGAGATGGCCCGAGATCCCAATGTGCTGGTGATCGGAGAGGACGTCGGTCACTACGGCGGTTCGTACAAAGTTACAAAAGATCTCCACAAGAAGTATGGAGATTTACGGGTATTGGACACGCCCATTGCTGAAAACAGCTTCACCGGAATGGCAGTTGGGGCAGCCATGACGGGGTTACGGCCGATCGTGGAGGGAATGAACATGGGTTTTTTGTTGCTCGCGTTTAACCAGATTTCAAACAACATGGGTATGTTGCGTTACACCAGTGGCGGCAATTACACCATTCCAGCAGTTGTGCGCGGCCCCGGCGGCGTGGGCCGCCAACTCGGCGCGGAGCACAGCCAACGGCTGGAGGCTTACTTCCACGCCATTCCGGGCATCAAAATTGTCGCCTGCAGCACCCCCACGAACGCCAAGGGATTATTGAAGGCGGCAATTCGCGATAACAATCCCGTGGTGTTTTTCGAACACGTGCTGCTCTATAATCTCTCCGAGGAATTACCCCACGGCGATTACATCTGCGCCCTCGATCAGGCGGACATCGTGCGCGAAGGTAAGGATGTCACCGTGCTCACCTACTCCCGCATGCGCCACCACTGCCTGAAGGCCATGGAGCAGCTGGATCAAGACGGCATCAACATCGAGCTCATTGACCTCATCAGCCTCAAACCCTTCGATCTGGACACCATCTGCCGCTCGGTGCGAAAAACCCACCGCGTGCTGATCGTGGAGGAATGCATGAAGACTGGGGGCATCGGCGCCGAACTGATTGCCTTGATTACGGAGCACTGCTTTGACGATCTGGATAGCCGACCCGTCCGGCTCTCCTCCCAAGACATCCCCACTCCCTACAACGGCAACTTGGAAAATCTGACCATCATCCAACCGCATCAAATCGTCGAGGCGGTTCGTCAACTCAAGGCAGGTCTGCTCTGAGATGGCGAGACCTCAAGGCTGGCTGGCTCTCATCCTTGCCCTGGCCATTGCCTCCGGCGCCCTGCTTGCCACATTTGGGCTGCGGTTGGGGTTGGACCTGAGGGGCGGCAGCCAGCTCACGCTCCAGGTGCTCCCCGCCGGCAGCATCACCCGGGTCGACAAGGAGCAACTGGAATCGGTCAAGGATGTGTTGGAGCGACGCATCAACGGCCTCGGCGTGGCCGAATCCACGTTGCAGACCGTTGGCAACGATCAACTCGTGCTGCAACTCCCCGGAGAGCAGGATCCCCGCCGAGCGGCCAAGGTGCTGGGCACCACCGCCCTCCTCGAATTCCGCCCCCAACAGCCTGGCAGCGAAAAGGAGTTTGGCTCCCTCCTTCCCCTCAAGCGCCAAGTGGAAGCCGTTCTCCAAACCCGGCGCGGGGAACTCGAGAGCACGGACCCCAACCAACCGCGACCCGAGATCTCCCCGGAGGATTTGCGCAAGGCCCTCACCGCCCTGGGCCTGAACGTTCCGGAGGGCAGTAGCGAACTGCAGCAGCTGGAACTGTTGGAGAAGGAGGTCAACCGGCGCATGGTGGCGCTCTATGGGCCCGCCCAGCTCACCGGCAAGGATCTCACCAGCGCTGGTCGGGTGCAGCAAGCCAGCGGCACCGCCTGGGATGTGACCCTGAATTTCAATCGAGAAGGTGGGGAAAAGTTCGCCACCTTGACCAAGGCCCTGGCGGGCACCAATCGGGTTCTGGGCATCGTCCTCGACGGTCGCTCCATCAGTGAAGCCACCGTGGGGGACCAGTTCAAGGTGGCGGGCATCACCGGGGGAGCCGCCAGCATCACGGGCAACTTCACCGCCGAGGAGGCCCGCGACCTCGAGGTGCAACTGCGGGGGGGATCCCTACCGCTGCCGGTGAGGATCGTGGAGGTGCGAACGGTTGGTCCGTCCCTGGGAGCCTCCAATATCCGCCGCAGCCTCACGGCCGGGTTGGCGGGGCTGGCCCTGGTGGGCCTCTTCATGGCCGTTGTCTACCGACTCCCCGGATTTGTCAGCGTGTTGGCCTTGAGCCTTTACGCCCTATTCAACCTGGCCATCTATTCCCTCATCCCCGTGACCCTCACCTTGCCTGGCATTGCGGGATTCATCCTCTCCGTGGGCATGGCAGTGGATGCCAATGTGCTGATCTTTGAGCGGGTGAAGGAGGAGCTGCGGGGGGGAAACACCCTGATCCGCTCCATCGATGCAGGGTTTTCTCTTGCCTTTTCCTCCATTCTTGATGGACACGTCACGGGCCTGATCAGTTGCGCGGCCCTGTTTTTCTTGGGCACGGGCCTGGTGAAAGGATTCGCTGTCACCTTGGCCATCGGCCTGCTGCTCAGCCTGTTCACCGCCCTCACCTGCACACGCACGCTGCTGAGGGTGCTCATGAGCTACCCGGCCCTGCGCCGGCCCACCTACTTCCTGCCGGCGAGCAAGCTGCCCGCCGTGGTTGCCTGAGGATCCCAGCCCTTGACCCACCCCACTCCCCGCTTTCGCATCAACCGCCATCGCCAGCTGGCCTGGTGGGGCTCCGTCCTCGCCTGTGGCCTGAGCGTGCTCGGCCTGGTTCTCTGTTGGCTCAATCCGACCATTGGCAGCCCCCTCAAGCCCGGCCTGGACTTCACAGGGGGCACCCAGATCCAACTCCAACGGAATTGCGGCAGCACCTGCCAAGACATCACGGGAAGCGAAGTGCAAGGGCAACTGGCTCGCTTGGCCCTCCCCCCGGAGCCTGGGCAAGCCCTACCCAACCTCTCCGCCCCCACGGTGCAGGTGCTCGATGGGGGTCGGTCCCTGGTGCTGCGTGTGCCCGCCCTCAGCCCGGCCCAGGGCCAAGCCATGATCGATGCTCTCCAGCCCACCCTGGGTCCCTTCAGCGAGAAGGGCACCTCCGTGGAAACCATTGGCCCCACCCTGGGCTCCCGTCTCCTGCAGGGCAGCCTGATCTCCCTCCTGGTGAGTTTCGCGGCGATCGCTGTCTACATCAGCCTGCGCTATAGCAGCCTGTTTGCGTTTCTTGCCCTGGTCTGCCTGGCCCACGACGTGCTCATCACCTGCGGCCTGTTTGCTTGGCTTGGTCTGCTCCGGGGAGTGGAGGTCGACTCGCTCTTCGCCGTGGCCCTGATCACCGTGGCTGGCTATTCCGTCACAGACACCGTTGTGGTGTTCGACCGGATTCGCGAGCAAAGAACCACCCTCGCCAACCTTCCCCTCAGCGAGCAGGTGGATGTGGCCGTGGATGCCACCCTGACCCGATCGCTCTACACCTCCTTCACCACCCTTCTGCCTCTCCTGGGTCTGATTTTCTTTGGCGGGAGCAGCCTGTTTTGGTTTGCGATCGCCCTTGCCGTGGGAATCGCCGTGGGTAGCTGGTCGAGCATTGGTCTGGCCCCCACCCTTCTGCCCCTGCTCTCCCGTTCATGAACACGCAGCGCTCAATGGGCGCCAGAGTTCCCCTGGTGCCCATTCTTTTGATGCTGCTTGCCCTGATGGATCTGCAGACCGAGATTCGCTTGCTGCTGGATCATTTCACCTTCAGCACCCTCATCAACGCCATCCGCAACCATCTCCTGGCCAGTACAACCCTGCTGCTCCTGCCTTCCTTGTGGCGCCACTACAGGCAGGGTCCATAACGTTGATCAAGTCACTCTCGATGCGGCTCAAGCCGCATCCCAACGATCCATCAGATCGTGCACCAACATTTCTTTGCCGAGCACCTGTAACACCACCACCAACGGCAAGGCCAGCAACAGGCCGGGCAACCCCAGGAGAACTCCAAGGCTGAGCTGGGCCACAAGCGCCACGGTGGGCAACAGGTTCACCGTTCGACTGAGCAGAAGGGGAGTGAGCACAAAGGCCTCAAGGTTTTGCAGGATGAGGCGCAGGATCAACACCTCCACCATCTTGCCAGGGGACACCAGGAGCAGGGCAACACCCATCGGCAACAGGGTTCCCATGGTGGGACCAATGGTGGGCACGAAGGTGAGCAGCCCGCACACCAGGGCACAGAGCAAGGCCAGGGGTACCCGCAGCAAGGCAAGGCCGGCCCAGGTGGTGAGAAAAACCACCAAGGCCGAGCAGGTCATTCCCGCCAGCCAGCCCCCCAGGGCCTCGCGGGATTGGCGCATCAGGATCTGGAGACGGGGCCGGTAAAAACTTGGGGTGGAGGCCGTCAGCAGGCGCTGGTGGCTGCGGGGATCCAAGGCCAGGAGCACGGCCAGAAGGGTCATCAGGAGCACCTGCACGGTGCCATTGGCCGCTCCACCGGCAAAGCCAAGCAGCTGCTGGCCGAGGGGCTGAACCTTCTCTAGGGAGGCCTGGCTAAGGAGCTGCTTCTCCAGGCTTTGCAGCGGCGGCACCTCCCGGATGAGAGCGGTAATCTGGGCGGGAAGGGCAGGAATGATCCGCTGCAACAGGGTGACCTGTTCGATCACTTCCGGGAGCAACAGGGCGGCAAGGAGTCCCCCGAGCCCCAACACCACCGCCAGCACGACCACCAGGGCAGCAGGCCGGCTCAAGGGAAACACCCGCCGCAACCAGGTGATGGGCACGTCGATGGCGACGGCCAGCACCACCGCCCCGAAAAGGATCAACAACACCCAGCGCAGCTCCCACACCAACAGGGTGGCGACCACCAGGGCAAGGGCACCGAGGAGGTAACGGGCACTCATGGCAGGGGTCTGGTCGGGTGCCAGTGATCCAGCACATCGTGAACCAGCACCTCCCGCAGGATCACCTGGAGACAGACCGCCAGGGGCAAGGCGAGGATCAGACCCAGTGGGCCGAACAACACCGTGAAGAGCAGCTGGGCGGAGAGGGTGAGACCAGGCAAGAGCTTCAGCTGGTGATGCATCACCGAGGGGGTGATGACATAACTCTCAAGATTTTGAACCAAAATGTAGAGAAGCAACACCGCTGCCGCCTTCCAGGGCGCATCCAACAGGGCAACGGACATTGGAAAGATCGTGCTCAAGGTGGGCCCAACGTTGGGAATGATGTTCAACAATCCGGCCAACACGGCATTGGCGGCTACCAGCTTCACCCCTAGGAGCAACAACCCGACGGCCGCCAGGGTGCCGACGCAGAGGGAACTGATCAGCACCCCCCCCATCCAGGCACTGAGGGATTCTCCGCACTGCAGCAGCACTTCCCGGGCGCGGCGGCGGTAAAAACCGGGCACCAGCAGCAGCATCACCTCCCGATAGGCGGTGGGCTGGGCGGTGACCATCAACGCCACGGCGAGCACAAACAGCGTCTGCAGCAGTCCGGTCCCGAGGTTTCCTGCCACCCCCACCAGCCGCCAGGCGCCACTGGTGATGTTGCCCGCCCAGCCCCCACCTGCCGTTCCAGCGGGAGGGAGGCTCAGGGTTTGCTTCAACCAGTGGAGACCCCCCTCCCGGCTGCCGTAGAGCATCCGGGAGACGGAATCCATCGCCTGGTTGAGCATGTTGAGGAGCGTTTCAGCGGCGGTGGGGAGCTTATGGAGCAGCTCCGCGAATTCAGCCATGAAGGGGGGGATCACGGCCGTGGCCACCACCAGGAGGGCCAGCACCACCGCCAGGAGGCTGACCACCAGGGCAAGGGGCCGCTGACAGCCCAGACGGCGCTGCACCGTGCCCACCAGGGTGCACAGGGCCATGGCCAACACCACGGCGGCGAACAGCAAGACCAGCGCCTCACGCAAACTCCAGAGCAACGCCAGGGCAGCGAGGAGGGCGATCAGACCGAGCCAGTGTCCAAACCTCAAGTCTCCTCGTCCCCGGCATCGGGCCCATTTTGCTCACCCTGGCCGGAAAAACCCATCCCATGGCTCTCGGCGTAGCGCTGGGCAAACCGCATAAACCGCTCGAAATCCACGGGAGTCTTCCAGGTGTAGGTGGCTTCCAGGGCGCTGGCTTTGCCATTGACAAACCGAGCTTTCACTTCTCTGCTCACCAGTTGCCCCTCCTCGTCCACCAGGTACATGCCGGTGATGTCACCCATGGTTTCGGGCGCCAGGGCCTCGGGTTCCTCAAAGACGAACAGGGCCTGGCCGGTGCGGCCATCCCGGGAGCGGGTGAGGCGAATGTCGGGGATGGTTGGCTCATCCACACCCTGGAAGAACTGGATGGAGGCGGGCATGGATCAGGAGCGAAACCCTCCGATCCTAGGCAGTGCGTGGGCAGTGGCCCCTGGGGCCTGACATAGTGGAACCCAGCTGACTGCTGACCGCAGCTGATCGCCAGCCATGCTCTCCGGCGCCCCGGTCTCAAGCACGCTCCGGGCCGATCAACTTCTGGAGCAATTCCTCCAGGGTTCGGATCGGCAGGCCCGCGCCCTCGTCAAGACGTTGCGTCAACAGCGCGCGGCGCTGGCGCCCCTGATCCGCGATGGCCTGCGCTGCGCCGATCAGGAGGGAGAGTCTTGGCGCCACGGATTTCTGTCGCAACTGCTGGCCGAAACGGCGGTCCCCGAAGACAGCTCGAGCGCTGGGGATCCCTGGCTTGGCGGCTGGCTCGCCGTCGCCAGCGCCCAAGGCCTGGATTACGGCCCCCTGCAGGGCCATCTGCTCCAGCAAGAGTTCGAGGAGGCCGACAGGCTCACCAGTGCCCACCTGCGCCAGTTGGCCGGCCCGGCCGCCGAACGTCGGGGCTACGTGTATTTCAGCGAAGTGGCCGCCATGCCGGGCCTGGATCTCCAAAGCCTGGATCGGCTGTGGATCACCTACTCCCTCGGGCGGTTTGGATTTTCCGTGCAGGGGCGCCTGCTGCGGCTCTGTGAGAATCGCTGGGAGAGTCTGTGGCCCCGGCTGGGATGGAAGCTGGAGGGGCAGTGGACGCGCTATCCCAACGCCTTCACCTGGAACCTGGAGGCCCCCGAGGGCCACATGCCCCTGATCAACCAATTGCGGGGGGTTCGGCTCATGGACGCCCTGTTGCATCACCCGGCCCTGTTGGAGCGAACGGAGGCGGCTTTGAAGACGGCGAAGAGTTAACGATGGCGTTGCGCTGGGCCGATTTCATCACTCCCTCCACGTTGCACCTGGCTCCGTTGTTGGATCTGTTGTTGGAACCTCTCCGCCAACCAACCGGCGCCCGGATGGATGTGCAACTGGGCTTGCAGGAAGTGCTGGTGAACGCGGTGCGCCACGGCAACGGCTGCGATCCGTGCAAATGCCTGCGGGTGCGCCGCATCCTCACCCCCCACTGGGTGGTCTGGCAGGTGCAGGATGAGGGACCGGGGGTTCCCAGCCACGCACGCCAGCCCCCCCTGCCCACCAACCCAGAGGCGGTGACCGGCCGCGGCCTGTTCATCATCCATCACTGTTTTGACGATGTGCGCTGGAGCCGTCGGGGCAATCGCCTCCAGGTGGCGGTGCGGCGCGTGCGGTTCAGCGCCGGTGGGACGGACAGCCCGGATCGCTGATCTCCGACGTCAACCATCCCAGCGCGTGCTGCACCAACGCGATGGCCTCCTCCCTGGCGGGGGTCGCACTGGCGCGTTTGGGATCATCCGCCGCGAGCAGGTGCACCAGCGCCGCTGCCAGTTGCTCCGCCGCCCGCCTAGGGCGCTGAGCCTTGAGGCGGTGCCAATGGCGTTCGTTAATCGTCAGGGATCGCTGCAGGCCCTGGGCCAGGGCCAGAGCCTCCGGGGGCCATCCCAGGGTGCCCGTCACAGGAGGGGGGGCCTCCACCGAGAGATTGGAACGGGGCTGGCCGTTGGCGGGGGCGGTCCATGGGGGATCGCTGGCGGCGGGGCCAGCAGTGGGGACGGAATCGTTCACATCGCCAGGGGGAGAATGAATCATCCTGCCGTGATGTCATCATGCAGGGGCATCGGCTGCCCCAGATGCCCTCCCGCAGCGGCCGGGGCCGTCGACGCCCCCGACCCTCCTCCTCTCCCCAACTGCTCCACCATCTGCAGGCCCTGCTCGACCTGGCGGCACCTGCGACCGCTGAAGGCCGCGGAGACTTGGGCCGGCTCGGGCGCGCCGAGCGACGACGTCAGCAGCATCTGGCCCTGGCCAAGCGGCTGCTCAATCCCTTGCCGGTCCGCCTGCGCGAAACAACCGACGGCGCCGATCACTTCTGGATGGCCCTGCGCTGGGGAGGGTGCGGAATGGTGCTGGCGCAGCTGTTGGGCCGTTAGGTCCGCTCGGACCCCTGAGCCTTCGCCCAGGCCGCGGATAGCTAGCCAGGAACCTCGAAAGCCAGTGGAGACAAGGGTCTCCACTGGCTTGGTGGATCAGGCGTCGTAATACATCGTGAATTCGTGGGGATGGGGCCGCTGACGCAACTGCTGCACCTCCTCGTACTTGAGGGCGATCCAATTGTTGATGAAGTCTTCCGAGAAGACACCTCCAGCCAGCAGATAATCCTTGTCGCGATCGAGGGCCTCCAGGGCACCGTTGAGAGAGGCGGGCACCGTGGAAATTTTGGCCAGCTCCTCGGCGGAAAGCTCAAACAGGTCGACATCGGTGCCATCCCCGGGGTCGATTTGATGCTTGATTCCATCCAAGCCGGCCATCAGCATGGCGGCGAAGGCGATATAGGGGTTCGCAAGGGCATCACCCGAACGGAATTCCAGACGCTTGGCCTTGGGGCTCGGGCCCGTCAGGGGGATCCGCACGGCTGCGGAGCGGTTGCCCTGGGAGTAAACCAGATTGACTGGCGCTTCAAAGCCCGGCACCAGGCGCTTATAGCTGTTGGTGGTGGGATTGGTGAAGGCCAGGAAGCTGGGAGCATGCTTGAGCAAGCCGCCGATATACCAGCGGGCGGTTTGAGACAGATTGGCGTAGGTTCCCTCTCCAAAGAAGAGGGGCTGGCCGTCTTTCCAGAGGCTTTGGTGCACATGCATACCGCTGCCGTTGTCGGCAAAGACTGGCTTGGGCATGAAGGTGGCGGTTTTACCATATTTCTTAGCCACGTTTCGCACCACATATTTATAAATCATCACATTGTCGGCCGCGCTGATTAGCTCGGCAAATTTGATGCCCAACTCATGCTGAGCCGTAGCCACCTCATGATGCTGCTTCTCGATTGGCACGCCCAATTCGCCCATCAGGAGCAGCATCTCAGAACGAATGTCCTGAAGAGTGTCATTGGGAGAAACCGGGAAATAACCCTCCTTGAGCAATACTTTGTATCCCAGATTTCCACCTTCCTCCACCCGATCCGTGTTCCAGGCAGCCTCAATGGAATCGACTTGATAGAAGCTGCCGCCATTGCTACTTCTGTAGCGAACGTCATCAAAAATGAAGAATTCGGGCTCGGGGCCAAAGTAGGCCGTGTCAGCCAAGCCAGTGGACGAAAGGTAATTCAACGCCTTCCGTGCCAACGCCCTGGGGCAGCGTCCGTAGGGCTCCCCACTGCGGGGCTCCTGGATCGAGCAGATCAAGCTCAGGGTTTTATGGCTGTAAAACGGATCGATCCAGGCGGTTTTCGGGTCGGGCACCATCGCCATGTCGGATTCGTTGATGGCCTTCCAACCGCGAATGGAGGAGCCATCGAAGGCCACGCCGTCTGTGAACGAGCCCTCATCAATAAGGTCTTGACAAACGGTGAGGTGTTGCCACTTGCCGTGTAGATCAACAAATTTGAGATCGATCAGCTCGATCCCCTCATCCTTGATCCGACGGAGAACATCCTGTGCGGTCTGAGCCATAGGGTTGGGGCGGGTGTGGATGGTGCCCTGGAGGCAAACGTGGCGACGGTACGGAGAGGCCCCGCCCAGCACTTGTATCATCCGTAACCTTTTTGCCCTGTGGGCCCCTTGGGTGACCCAAGCCCCCGGATCGGCGCTCTGGCCCCCCCCCCCCTGGGTCGCCTCCGTAACCGTTTCTGTCAACTTGGCGAAAATGCCGCTCGGCTCAGGCAATCGGCAGGAAATTGAGTGCTACGTTCCGCACCAGTGCGTCGATTTCCCCATGCGCGATGCCATCGGCCAGCTGATCGGCCGCTACGACCAGCTCGGGCGTTATCTCGATCGTGACGCTGTCGATCGCCTCAACGCTTATTTCGGAGAGTCGGCCCTGCGCCTGGCCGCCGTGGAGCTGATCAATCGGGAGGCCGCCTCGATCGTTCGAGAGGCCTCCCAACGCCTCTGGCTGGCTGACCCCGAGCTGATTCTTCCCGGGGGGAACGCTTACACCACCCGGCGTTTGGCGGCCTGTCTCCGCGATATGGACTACTTCCTGCGCTACGCCAGCTACGCCCTCATCGCGGGGGATCTCACCCTTCTGGACGAGCGGGTGTTGAACGGACTGGATGACACCTACAAAAGCCTGGGCGTGCCCACCGGTCCCACCGTGCGCGGCATCGCCCTCCTGGCGGACGTGGTCTGCGAACAGCTCCTGGAGAGTGGGTTGGCCGACCTGGAGACGATCTCGGCCGTTGTTCGCGTGCCCTTTGACCACCTCTGTCGCGGACTCGCCGCCAGCAACGTTCGCGCTCGCTAACGCTCGAGCGTTTCCTACGCTCGGCCCACACCACCATCTTCCGGACCTTGGCTCCCCTCTCCATCCTGCCCTCCACCAACAACGCCCACAGGATTCAGCTGGAGCCGATTGCGACGCCGAGCCGCCTGCTGCTGGGGCCAGGCCCCTCCAATGCCCACCCCACCGTGCTGGCGGCCCTGGCCCGCACGCCCATCGGCCACCTCGACCCCCTCTACATCCAGCTGATGGGGGAAGTGCAGGAGTTGCTCCGCTACGCCTGGCAAACCGATAACCGCCTCACCCTGCCGATGAGCGGTACCGGCAGCGCCGCCATGGAAGCCACCATTGCCAATGTGGTGGAACCGGGCGACAAGGTTGTGGTGGCCGTCATGGGCTATTTCGGTTTGCGGCAGGCCGACATGGCCGGCCGTTACGGCGCCGAGGTGATCACCATTGAACGCCCCTGGGGAGAAGCCTTCTCCCTTGATGAACTGGAGGCGGCCCTCGCCACCCACAAGCCCGCGGTGCTGGCCATGGTGCACGCCGAAACCTCCACCGGGGTCTGCCAGCCGATGGAGGGCATCGGCGACCTCTGCCGCCGCCACGATTGCCTGCTCCTCCTGGATACGGTGACCTCCCTGGGGGGCGTGCCCCTGTTCCTTGATGAGTGGAAGGTCGATCTGGCCTACAGCTGCAGCCAGAAGGGCCTGAGCTGCCCGCCGGGCCTCGGCCCATTCACGATGGGCCCCAGGGCCGAGGCCAAGCTGGCCGCCCGTCCCGACAAGGTGCCCAACTGGTACCTGGATGTGTCCCTGCTCAACCAGTACTGGGGCAGTGACCGCGTCTACCACCACACCGCCCCGGTGAACATGAACTTCGGCATGCGCGAGGCCCTGCGCCTGCTCGCCGAGGAGGGGCTGGACAACGCCTGGGAGCGGCACCGGCTGAATGCCGAGCGCCTCTGGGCCGGCCTCGAGCGGCTGGGGCTGGAGCTGCATGCCCCCGAACACCTGCGCCTGCCCACCCTCACCACGGTGCGCATTCCCGAGGGCGTGGACGGCAAGGCCTTCTGCCT
>JBKDSY010000003.1:0-46017 GCA_046340755.1 Cyanobacteriota bacterium | reverse complement strand
CTCGGGGCTTGGTCGGCTGTCGTCTCTCGACGACTTGATCACCTTACAACACGGTCGGCTCTCGCCTCCATCTCGTTCGGTGGCGCGGTTCAGACTCTCGTCTCCCCCGCGCAGTTGATCAACCTACCACACCATTCACCCAACCAGCTCTGCCCATGGCAAAAACTTCTCCAAGGTGGCTTCGGTGGAGGCTGCCAGGACCGGAAAGCCCATCGACGTCAGATCCGTTCCTGGCTGGATGGCTGCCGGATCATCTTGCAGCCAGTGCACGGGGCAGGACAGTTCCCGCAACACCAGCCAGGCGGCCGCCAAATCCCAGAGTTTCGGGGTGGCTTCCAGCGCGGCCACGGTCTGACCTGTGGCCACGCTCACCAGATTGAGGCTGGCCACGCCAAAAAGCCGGATTTTCCCTGGGAAAGTGCGATCAGGACGCTTCTGCAGGATCGTGATGGAGCGGCTGCAAAGGGAAACACACTGGCCTGGATGGGGCTGTGTGGAAGGGACATTCAGCGGTACGCCGTTGAGCCAGGCCCCAAAGCCCGCTTTGGCGATGATCCGCATCCCCAAGGGAGGCACATCCAGGATCCCCAAGACCGGGCGGCCCGCCTCAAATCGAGCCAGGGAGATCGACCAGCACGGTATGCCAGCAGCAAAGTTCGTGGTGCCATCCAAGGGATCCACCACCCAGAAAGCCGATGTTGTTGGCAGACGGCGGTCGCCCTCTTCACTGAGGATTCCCTCTCCGGGATAGAGGTCTTGGAGTCCGTGCACCAGCGTTTGGTCACTCCAGAGGTCGCACGCGGTAACCAGGGTTCCATCGGGTTTGAGGTCGGCGACGGCTCTCCCAAAGTCAAGGCGCTGACGATCGGAAACGCGGTCGATCAAACTGGACAGTGGGGCATCGATCTGGGCGGGGACAACAACAGCGCTCATCCAAGCTCCACGGCAAGCACCCGGTGGAGGCTACGACCCGCATCCTCCTGGAATTGGCGCGGGTTGAGTCTGGCAAGCACCAGGAGCGCCACGATGGCCACCAGGGCTTCCACGGCCAGAACAAGCGCAAAAGCTGGAAATGCAGACGAGATCTGAGGTAACCACCGCGCCTGCAACAGGCGTCCAAGGTCGAGCAAGCCTCCACCCATCACCTTGCCGAGAGCACGGGAGAGGGCCTGCCCCAAGCCCCACAACCCCACAAAGGTGCCCGCGGCCTGGGGCAGCGTGAGATCCAACATCAACACCAGGGCGCTGTTGGTGCCAATCCCAGCGGCCAGCCCAAACACAAAGAGCACAGGCATCAACAC
The DNA here is from genome assembly GCA_046340755.1 of Cyanobacteriota bacterium. GTDB lineage: Bacteria > Cyanobacteriota > Cyanobacteriia > PCC-6307 > Cyanobiaceae > Cyanobium. The sequence goes on along the minus strand of JBKDSY010000003.1, from coordinate 44,716 downwards.
GGAAACACGGCCCAGAAGGCCAGCCAGGATCAATAGGAGAAGGGACATGGCGATCAATCGACAGCCAAGGCGAGCCGCGCTGAGCTTGCCCAATCGGGGCACGATCCATAAACCAGCGAGCAGTAAGCCAGCCAGGGTGCCCATTCCCCAGACGCCATTCAAGGCCGCCGTGGCTGCGATGGGCATGCCGAAGACCTCGGCGCCATAACTTTCGAGGATGGGATCCTGAAGAAAGAGGGCCAGGGTGAAGAACACCAAGAACATGAAAAACACCACCACCTGAATGCTGGACGTCAGAAGTGCCCAGGCCTGGCGCAGGGTGATGCCATCGTCCCTGGCTGAAGCTCCAACGGGTGTGGAGCCATCGGCCAGGGGGCGGGCACCGGAGGACCGGGGCTCCATGCCCAAGGTGGCCACAAGGGTGAGGACAAGCACCACCAACACCACCCGCCCCATGAAGGTCAGCAACACCTCGCGAAGGATGGCCGGATCACTGATTCCATCCAGGCCCTTGAGACTCACCCCAATAGAGACAGCCCCAACGACGATCCCGACCGTGAGCAGGCACCAGATCAGACCAACGGCCCGGGGACGGTCCGCCTCGCTGGTGCGGTCGATGACCAGGGCGAGGTAGGGGGTGGTGGCCAGGGAAACCGCCAAACCGTAGGCGGCGAAGAGACCACACAGGGCCGCAATCGCCAGCCCCGTGGCAGAGGAACCTTCCCGCATCAGGCTGGCGACGTGGAAGATCAGCGGCACCGAGAGCACGGCCAAGCCACAGAAGAGTGCCGTTCCCATCCAGATGTAGGGGAGTCGATGGCGGCCGGCCAGGGGATGGGCATCGGACAGTTGACCGAACCACACCCGGGAAGGGGCCACAACTTGTTCAAACGCCAGGGCACCTCCCACCAGCAGCCCAGGCAACCCCAGCTCACTGATCATCACCCGATTCAGGAGGCCGGCGAAGATCACCGCCAGGCAGCCCAAGCAGGCTTGAAAGAGTCCCAACCGCAGGATGGAGGGGAGAGGAAGGCCCGGAAGCTGAGGGTTCTGGGCTCGGCCAAGATTCACGATGCTCAGCGCCCCAATACGGATGAGAGACCCCCGGCCTGGCAAGCAGGGAGAAGGGGTGTGGGCTCGATGGGGACGTCGGAGGTGGCAGTGGCGGGGCGGCGTGAAGGCAGACTGGGGCGCTGGCAAAGGGCAATCAGGTCTAGGCCCGTGCGGCGACGGAGTTCGGCCAGGCTTTTGTTGTAATTGGTAATGGCACTGCTGTAGCGCACCTCGGCTTGAGTCAGGTCGCGCTGGGTGTCGACCACCTCCCGCTGGGTGGTGACTCCGGCCTGGAAGCGGAGACGGGCCAGGCGGAGGGATTCCCGGGCGGACAAGACTTCGTTGGAGGTGGTGATGATGTTGCGATTGTTGGTGAGCAGGTCGAAGAAGCTGGTTTCCACCTCCAAGCGGATCTGATCTCGTGTTTTGGAGAAGTTAAAGGTATCCTCCTCGGCTTTTTGTTTGCTTTGTCGATACAGCGCCTTGGCACGGCCGCCATCAAAAATACTCCAGCTGACATTGATGCCGAAGGAATTGTCAACATTCCATCTGCGCTCGGGCTCATTGACAGGCAAATGGACAAATGGAACCGTCGTGCGATCATTCATTGAAGAGCCTGTTGCACGGCCAACGCCAAAATCGTTGAAGATATTCAACCTGGGCTGCACCTCAGCCAACTCAGCATTGGCCGTGCTGTTGGCAATGGAGATGTCTAACAAAACTTGGTCCAACTCCTCCCGGAAGGCAAACGCCGCAACAATGCTCTCCTGTAGGGAAGGAATCCAAGTACCCACCACGCGGGCGGGATCCTTGGCCGTGGGGGTCACGTTTTGGGGCAAATCCAGGAGAGACGCCAAGGTTCTCCGGGCGATGGCCTGGCCCGGCCCGGCAGTGAGGGATCCGGCGGAGCGTCCATACAAGGCCTGGGTGAGCAGCTGCTGATCTCGAGACAACTGAGTTTGGGCCTCCAGCACCTCCAGCTTGGTGGCCACCCCCGCCTGGAAACGGGCCTGGGCATCCCGCAGGCTCACCAAGGAAGCCCGCACCGATTCCTGGCCGATGCGCACCTGCTCGTCGGCACTCTGAAGATCGAAGTAGGCCTGGGCTACCTGAAGACGCAGCTCACGCAGGCCGATGAGATACGCATTCTTGGCCTTTTCATAACGATCCCTGGCCGCCGCAATGGAGGGAACCCGCCGAGGATCAATGAGCGCCCAGGAGGCCCGCAGCGAGGCATCCATCGCCGTGATGGTTTCGAGGGTGTAGCCGGTCAACCCGTTTTGCAGGGTGGTTCCCTGGGAAACACGGTTGAACCGTTGCCCCGTGGTTGTTGCCGGGAAGCTGTTGGCATTGAGGCTCAAAGAGGGATACCAACGGGAGATCTCTGCCCGCAGGGTGGACTGGGCCTGCTCAACCCGACTGGCAAGAATCTTGAGATCGGGGCTGTTGACCTCAGCGATGGTTTCGGATTCGTCCAGGCTGATGGGCCGCAGCTCTTCAATACGTACCTGCTTGGACTGGGTGGGCAACGCCAGTGGGGCAGGTGCTACCAGATCATTTTGCTGTTCAGGCAATCCCGTGGAAGCGGGGGGGAGCACCTTCGGATCGGACAGGGGTCGGGGTCCCTTCACCGCCGGAGCCAGCGGCAACACTTGTGCCGGGAGAGGGGGCAAGGCGGGTTGCCCCGTGGCCTCTGGGCTTGCCGCGGCCGCTGCGGGTTGAGCTCCTGCAAGGAGTTGGGCGGTTGGGGATCGGCGGGGGACCCGTGGAGGCGTGCTGTCGTGGTCGGAGATCGCCCGGGGGAAGGGGGACTGCGAAGAGGCCTTTACCCCAGGGATAACTGCACCCAAACTAACTGCAGTCATTACAAGGAGCGCTGAAGGGAACAATCGGGAGCGCCCCACGGGTCACACGGCAAACCGGTGAAGCTTAGTCACCCTGGCTGGTGATGCCGCCGCAAACGGCCACCAGATCGTCCGCCCCATGGACCAGACGAATCGGCACGGGCAGTTGGCCTTTCAGCTCCTCCAGGGTGGTGTCATCCAGGAACACAGGCTCGCCCTGTCGCAACATCACCGACGGCAGAAGAAGCTCCTCCCCCAGGTCGGCCCCGGCAAGCCCCTCCAACAAGTCAGCACCCGTCAGCAGACCGGTTACCACCAACTCCTGCCCCCAATAGGGACTAGGAAGACCATGCAGCATCAGATCCAATCCCTCGATTCCGTTGAGGCGGTCCACCACGGGTTGAAGGGCGTGGGCCACGAGTCGGCCCACCACCCAGCTCAAGCGACGGGGACGGGGCAGGGCGGTAGGGAGGTTTGCCGTGGCCCGCTCCAGTTCCTCCAGGAAGGCCCGAATGCTGCCCACCCCGTTTTCCCGCTGGGGTAGATCCTCGTAGACAGGCCGGGGGGGGAGGGGCCGGCCTGCCAGCAGGTACCACTCATCCGAGAGCCAAGCGAACCGAGTGCCACGCTCCGCCAACCACCGTGCCTGCAGGGGCTCCACCTGGTCAATGACGGTTTGGGCGGAGCGAGGATCCACCGGGCGGAGGGAATCCCCTGGTGGGCGGAAGCGCGTCAGCCCCACCGGCACGACGGCGGTGGATAACACCGTCGGCCACTCTCCCCCGCCGTAACAGGCCAGGTCGGCCAGGGTGCGGCTGAGGGCCTCGCCATCATTCCAACCGGGACAGACCACGACCTGGGCGTGGAGCTGCAAACGACGCTCAGCGAACCAAGCCAACTGGTCTAGAAGCAGGCCCGCCCTGGGATTTCCCAGCAGGCGTTCACGCAATTCAGGATCGGTGGCGTGCACCGAGACATAGAGGGGAGATAGGCGTTGCTGCTCGATGCGACGCCAGTCAGCCGAGGAAAGGTTGGTGAGGGTGAGGTAAGAGCCGTAAAGAAAGCTCAGGCGGTAGTCGTCATCCTTGAGATAGAGCGTGCCTCGATGGCCGGGCGGTTGCTGATCAATGAAGCAAAACGGGCAATGGTTGTTGCATTGCTTCAAGCCATCAAAAAGAGCCTCACGAAACACCAAGCCCAGGCCGTCATCAACGTCTTTCTCCAGCTCCACAACATGGAGGCTGCCCCCGGCATCCTCCACTTCCAAGGTGAGCTCCTCTTCCCCGCAAAGGATCTGAAGATCAATCAGATCACGCGGTCGGATGCCATTGATGCTCAGCAAACGATCACCACTCTGAAAGCCCAGCTCCTCCCCGATGGAACCAGGCTCCACGGCGAGCACCTCGGCGGGAAGGGGAAGCCGGGAGGCCCCTTCCCCAGAGGTGTCTTGGAGAGGGATGCCAGCAGGGGGCTCAATCCACACGCCAGGTCCGCGGGGGGAAAGGATGCCTCAGTCTGATGGGTCAGAGGCCATCGGCGTGACGGAAGAAAAACAAGATGACCAAACCAAACACCAGGCGATAGGCAACAAACACCCAGGTGCCGTGGTTCTGCAGGTAACGAAGCAACCAGGCGATGGCCAGCCACGACACCACCGCCGCCGAGAGGATGCCCAACAGCATCGGCAACGGCCCCCCATTCGCCGGAGCATGGAGACCCTCCTTGAGTTCCACCAAACCGGCCAGGGTGATGGCGGGAATGCCCAGCAGAAAGGAAAAGCGGGCTGCGGCAGGACGCTGCCACCCATCGAAAAGGGAGGCGGTCAAGGTGCTGCCGGAGCGGGAGACTCCGGGAACCAGGGCCATGGCTTGGGCCACCCCCACCAGTACCCCATCCCGCGGGAGCACCTGGGCCAGGGTGCGACGCCGACGGCCGACCACCTCGGCCAAGGCCAGCAAGAGAGCCATCACCATGGAAACGATGGCAATGGACGTCAGGCTGCGCAGGGGGGACGCGTCGTAATCGGGGACAAGCTTCTTGAGCAGTAGACCCGCCACCACAATCGGCAGGGTGCCCAGCAGGATCGCTACCCCCAGCCGGGCCTGGGGATCACTCCATTGACCATGGCGACAGGCCCGGGAGATGCCCCGTGCCACGTCGGCCAGATCCTGCCGGAAATAGGCCAACACCGCCGCGATGCTCCCCAGCTGGATCACGGCGGTCACCGCCACTCCGGGATCCCCCCAGCCAAGCAAGACAGGCACCACCTTCAGATGGGCTGTGCTGCTGATGGGCAAAAACTCCGTAAGGCCCTGAACCACCCCCAGCACCACGGCGTGCCAACAGGCCTCCAGCAGGGGCAGGGGCTGGGTTGGAGCGGCAAGCGACAGAGCTGTTGGCATCAGGGCGCGGCGCGCTAGCACTGAGCGACCCTATGCCCCGACAGGTCGCGCGCCAAGGTGGAGCGCCCCTAAGGTTGGCCATCATTCTTCACAGATGCGGTGATCGGGCTTCCAACGAGCAGTGTTCAAGCCCGTTTGTTGCCGGCTCACTCCGCCCATGGTGCCCCGTTGACCGTCCCCTCGGGATGGGTCCTCCCCGGCATTGCCGCCATCCTCACGCTGGGGCCGGTGTTCCTGCAGGCCCCACTGGTGCGGTTCGCGCCCATGGTGGCCATTTACGCCACGGCGCCACTGCTGCTAGTGGCCCTTGCCTGTGTGCGCCATTCCAACCCCGGCAGACAGCGCCTCGGCCTGCTGCTGGTGGGGTTTGCGGGAAGTTGGCTGGGGGGCACCCTCTTTTGGGGATGGTGTCGCGAACATCCCGTCTGGCATCTACCCATCGAAGCCTTTGCTCTCCCTCTGGCCATTGGCGGATTGGGAACCCGTTGGCGCCTCGGGGCCTGGTTCTACCTCTCATCCCTCCTGGGCACGGCCCTCACCGATGGGATGATCGCCTTCACGGGCCTCATGCCTTTCTGGCCCCCGATCGTGCAGGCCTCCCCAACTGCCGCGGCCACCCTCCTTCAGAACGCGGCCCGAACCCTGTTTCAGCCTTCATCCCTGCTGTTGCTTGCCCTGGCCGGCGCCATGATCCTCCACCTCTCCTGGAAGCTGCAGGCGGGCGATGAGGCCAGAAGGGTTGCAGCGGCCACCCTGGCCTGCACTCTGTTGGTGGACGGGGTGTTCCTGGTCGTCGCCCTTCTGGCTCCCCAACTGAGCGGCCTGATCTGAAGAACTGCGAATGCCGGTGATCCGTCAGGGACCGTCCGCGCAGGGCTTCTGTAACGTTGACTCTTCCCATCGGAGTGTTGGTGTGATGAAGCGGCTGATTGCCTGGTTCCTGGGCGGTGTGGCCCTGGCTGGTCTCCTGGTGTCCCTGTGGCTGCCAGGTGCTGCTCAGGCGGCGGAGCGTCGCAACGTGGCGGACGACAAAATCGCCGAGTCGGCGGGCAAGGTGGATCTCAACAATTCCTCCGTGCGCCGTTTCCAGCAATACCCGGGCATGTTCCCCACCCTGGCCGGCAAAATTGTTCTGGGCGGTCCCTATGAGAGCGTGGATGACGTTCTGAAACTTGATCTCACCGAACACCAGAAGGAATTGTTCGAGAAGTACAAGGACAACTTCACCGTCACCCCGCCCTCCATCGCTCTGAACGAAGGCTTTGACCGGATCAATGACGGCGTCTACCGCTGACATTGTTCCTCCACCTCACCGCCCGGCTGTGCCGGGCTTTTTTTTGCCGATTTCCAGCCGCGCATAGCCGCAGCAGAGCCGCTCCTAAGCCTTCCCTCTTTGAACACAAGGGCTAATTCATTGCGGCTTCGCGGGCCAGTTCCTGAAGACGACGCTCCCGCAAATACAGGAAAAATGGTGCTCCAAAGGCAAAGGCGATGGTGACACAACTCAACAACACCCAAACCAACCCACGCATCCCCAGCCGGCGGCTTTCCACCACCATCCAGATGGTGACCGCCGTGGCACCCACCGCAAGATCACGGGAAAGGGACTGGGCCGCGGGGTTGGCATTGGCCATGCGCACGAAGAGCCCCAAGTCGAAGGGCTGACCGGTGCCTTGAATGAACGCCAGGTTAGCCAGCCACGGCAGCACGGCCCCAGCCAGGGCCAGAGCGAGGTAAACCCAGGCCAGCGGGCGAGAGGGGACCACCGGAGTCGGGGGGGGTGAGGGCAGTGTCGGGGTCATGGGTGGAACGGCTGCAGGGAACTCTCGGGCTGATCGGGATCCCACAGCAGCACCTGGGCCTCCACCGATTGCAGCAAGGCCTCGCAACGATCGGCATAGGCGCAGGCGCGCTGATACACCTCCGTCATCCGCTCCACGTCCAGATCATCGGACTGGAGCTCCACCAGGCTTTGCTCCAGGGCGGCCTGGGCCTCCCGATAGCTCAGCTGCTCTGAGCTGGAGCCCTCCTCCTTGACCGCCGCGGATCTCGACGACGGGCGCGACCGGGGCTTGGGGCGATCGCTCGGGGGGGCCGTCATGGGAGATCGGCGGCAGACGTGGCGTGGAGCCTTCTCACCAGGAGATCCAACGTCCCATCCATCAACTGAAGGGTCACCGTATCCCCTGGCCGCACCTTGTGGACCGAGCGCACCACCTGCCCCCCGGGATCGCGAAGCAGGGCAAAGCCCCTCTCCAACACATGGCGTGGCGAAAGGGCCCGCAGCAACTGGCGCTGATGCCCCAGCCGTCGACGCTCCTGCTCGAGCCGCCGGCGGGGATGGAGGGGATCCAGGCGGGCTTGCTGCTGCTGCAGCTGGCGCCGCAGCGACTGAAGACGCCATCCCACCACCTGGCGCAGGTGGGCGCGCATCTGAAACAAACTCCCCCGCTCCGCCACCTGGTCTGGGAGAAGGGCTACCAGGGCGGCGGTGGGGGTGGCGGCCCGATAATCCGCCACCAGGTCGGCGATGGTGGTGTCATCCTCATGGCCGAGCCCTGACACCACCGGCAACGGAAAGGCGGCCAAAGCGCGGGCAAGGGCCTCCCCATCAAAGAGGGCCAGATCCTCCCGACTGCCTCCCCCTCGGGCCACCACCAGAGCCTCCAGGCCCAAGCGACCGGCCTGGGCCGCCAGACGCTGGATCACCTCACACAACCGGCCTTCCACCGCCCCCTGCACGGGCACCGGCACCACCACCAGGGAGGTGAGGGGCCAGCGCTCGCGCAAGGTGCGGAGCATGTCAGCCAAGGCGGAACTGGGCACACTCGTCAGCAGGGCGATGCGGGAGGGCCAGAGGGGAAGAGGCCGCTTGCGGTCGGGATCGAACAACCCCTCGGGTGCGAGGCGGGCCCTGACGGTCTCAAAGCGCCGCATCACGGCTGTGAGACTCGGGCGCACATCCAGGATCTGCACCGAGAGAGCTGCCCTGGCTGTCCAGAAGTTGAGCTTGCCGACGACGGTCACCCCATCACCGTCCTCCGGCACAAAGGTGAGTTTGCTCAACTGGGAGGCCCACACCACCCCGGGCACGGTGGCCTCCCCATCGGTGAGGGTGAGCCAGAGGTGGCCCTTCTTGAGCTGGGGGCGGCTCACAGTGGCCTCCAGCAGAAAGCGGGGCGCAAAGCCCCGGCCCAGCAGGGTGGAGATGGCCTCGTTCAGGGAGGCCACGGTGTAACGGTGCAGGCCGTGATGCGAGGGGAGGACAGCGACGGCGTCCAACAGATCGACGCGCTCCCGCATGGCACAGGCCCCTGTCGATGACAACTCACCCTAGGCAACGGCGACCGGGTCACCGAGGATCGGGCGCGGCCGCGGCTTTGTCCATGCATTCCGAGCCCATCCCTCTCCACTCCAGCCCCCGCCAGCGGCTGGAGCAGGGCATCAGCGCGCCCTTGCCGAGGAACCCCAGCCTCGTGCTGGTGACCGATCTGGACGGCACCCTGCTAGGGGGGAGTCCCCGATGGCGGCGGCGGCTCTATGGCTGGCTTGCCGCCCGGCGCGATTGCGTGCTCCACGTGTTCAACACAGGGCGGGATCTGGCCTCCATCGCCCGACTTCTGGAGCAGGAAGCCAGCATGGGACTGAGGGCTCCCCACCTGGTGATCAGCGATGTGGGCTGCACGGTGGCCTGCGGCATCAGCCTGGCGCCGATCCCCCAGGCGATCGAGCCCATCGAGCTGCAATGGCAGGGGCAGGCCGAGCGGCTGCTGCCCCTGCTGCGCACCATCCCTGGCCTGTCACCCCAACCGGTGAGCGCGGTGCGGCGATTGGCCTACCTGATCGACCCTGTGCGGCTGGACCGGTCCCGGTTGGGGGCCGTGGCAGCTCTTGGCGTCGACTGCCTGGTCTCCGGTGATAAGTATCTCGATGTACTCCCGGCTGGGGTCAACAAGGGCTCCACCCTTTCCGCCCTGATCGAGTGGTTGGAGGTGACACCGGAGACGGTGGTGACCGCGGGTGACAGCCTCAACGATCTGGCCATGTTTGAAACCGGCCTGCGGGGGGTGATGGTGGGCAATGCAGAACCCGCCCTGGTGGAGGCCCTGCCCCGGTTGCGGCACACTTACCGGGCCAAGGCCCATGGCTGCGCGGGAATCGTGGAGGGATTGCGGCACTTCGGCTACGGCTGCCTGCTGGCCGGTCATTTCTGAGGGTCGACCTCCGCTGCCCGCAAACGGGCCTTGGTGAGGGCGGTGGGCGTGGCACCCAGGGGATCCTCGGGCCAGGGATGGCGCGGGTAGCGGCCCCGCAGATCCCGGCGCACCTCAACGTAACCCTGGGTCCAGAACCTCTCCAGGTCGGTGGTGACGGCCACCGGACGCCCCGCCGGCGACAACAGGTGCACCGTCAACGGCAACTGCCCCTCCAGAAGGGAGGGCGTGCGCAGCTGGCCGAACATCTCCTGCAATTTCACCGCCAAAACGGGGGCTCCCGAGCTGTAGTCGAGGGCCACTCGCCGACCGGAGGGCACCGGCAGATGGGTGGGCAAGAGCTCCTCAAGCCGCTGTCGACAGGACCAGTCGGATGCTCCCCAGAGAGCCTCCGCCAAGGGCAGGCGCTGCAGATCGGCGCGGGTGCGCATGCCATCATCCAAAAAAGGACCCAGCCAGATCTCCAGATCCCGCCGCAGGGTCTCCCAGCGGCAATCCGGCCACGGGGAGCCGAGATGGGTGAACGCCAGCTCGAGGCGCTGACGCAGGGCGTGGAGCTCCCGGGTCCAGGGCAGAGCCTCCAGCCCCATCGCCTCCAGGCCCTCCAACAGGGCCCGGCGCAACTGCTCCGGTGGCGCGTCGGGCCAGGGTGCACGCGCCAGCACAAGGGCCCCCAAACAGCGCTCTTCCTCACAGCGCACCCGTTCAGCCCGCGGATCCCAGCGGGCTGAACGGCGCACCTCCAGGGATGGGGCCGCCAGGTCCTCCAGCCCCTGACGATCCAGGCGCACGGCCAGCCGCACCCGCGCCTCCTGACCGGCCCCATCCACCGCGGCGATGGCCAGCCCCTCCGCCGCCGCCAGGGGATCTTCGGGGTGCACGCTGGCGCCCCGTCCCCCGCGCATCAAGAAGCGGCCATCCCCCTGGCCCCGGGCCTGGGCGATCCACTCCGGATAGGCCCAGCCGATCAGGCGAGCGACAATCCGTTCCTCCGAATCCGAAAGCGGGGCCCGCGGGGCCTGGGTCCGGCCAACGGCGCGGGTCACTTGGTCCTCCAGATCCCTCCGCAGTCGGTCTAGGAGCCGGTGGGTGCGGGCCTCGCCAGCAATGGCGCGCTCCGGGGGGCGCTGGCGCCACCAATCCAGGCGCCGCAGGAGATCACAACCGACCGAAGCGCCCGCGAGCGGATCACGCTCGCTCAGGAGAGCCGCCAGGGCAGCGCTCAGGGACAGCCATCCTTCTCGCTCCGCCAGCAGGAGCATGTGAGCCAGCCGGGGGTGCAGGCCCAGCTGGGCCATGGAGCGGCCGTGGGCGGTGAGACGTCGGTCTCCATCCGTCGCTCCCAGGTGTTCAAGCAGGCGGAGGGCCTGGGCCAGGGGGCCTGGAGGTGGTGGATCCAACCAGGCCAAGTCCTCTCCCAGGCCCGCTCCCCAGGCCACCAGCTGCAGGGCCAAGGGCAGGGGATCCACCGTCAGGATCTCCGGGGGCGTGAAGGGGGGGCGGCGCTCCTGGTCCGCCGCGCTCCAAAGACGCACACAGCGCCCCGGGCCCAGCCGGCCGGCCCGACCCCGCCGTTGCTCGGCACTGGCCTGGCTGGCCGCCACCGTCACCAACCCATCCATGCCCTTGGAGGGGTCAAAGCGGGCCAACCGGCTGAGGCCGCTGTCGATCACCAGCCGCACGCCCGCGAGGGTGAGGGAACTTTCAGCAATGGCACTGGCCAGCACCACCTTCCCCCCCGGGTGATGGGCCGGGCCTATAGCCGCGCTCTGGGCCTCCAGAGGCAGCTGGGCATGCAAGGGAACACAGTCTGGAGGGTCTCCCCCCCAGGCCCGAGCAGTGACGGCCCGCTCCACGGAGCGAATTTCCCGCTGCCCGGGAAGGAAGACCAGCACCGTCTCCCCCGGTTGCCGATCGGGCAGCCACCACTGGTCCAAGGCCCGCACCACTTGGCGCTCCAGGGGCTCCGCCTCCCGGGGAGGCTGGTAGGCCACAGCCACGGGATGGGACCGTCCCATGGCGGTCAGAACGGTGGCTCCATCCAGACCCGCGGCCAGGGGCTCCAGATCCAGGGTGGCCGACATCAACAGCAGGCGCAGCTCTGGACGCAGGCACTGCCGGGCCTGGCGCAACAGCGCCAAGGCCAGGTCAAGGTCTGCCCGACGCTCGTGGAATTCATCGAAGATCACGGCGGCCACCCCTTCCAAGGCGGGATCGGCCTGCAACATCCGTAGGAACACCCCGGGGGTCAGCACCAGCAGCCGGGTGCGCCAACTTTGGCGAGTCTCCAGACGAACGCTGTAACCCACCCGTTCCCCCACCGGCTCCCCCAGGCCTTGGGCCAGGCGCTCGGCAGCGGCCCGGGCGGCCAACCGGCGGGGCTCGATCAGCAGCAGCCGGGCAGAGGAGTCGCCGGGGGCGTCCAAAAGGGCGAGGGGAACGCGGGTCGTCTTTCCGGCGCCCGGGGGAGCTTGCAGCAAGAGGGTGGCGCCTGCAGGAGCCATGGCCTCAAGGATTGCGCCCAGCTGGGCATCGATCGGCAGGGGCTCCCCCCCTCCCCAGGGTTCAACGCACGTGGCGGATGCCATCGACCGGGTGGTAGGCCTCGCCAGTGTTTTCCTCGTAGACCATGGCGGGCAGCCCGGTTTCAAACATGGTCTGCAAGGCTTCCTTGAGATAGGGATTCCAGCCCCCGGTCGTCACTTTGCCGTGGCGCACCGTCCAATCCCAGGTGCCTTGAAGATCCCTGGGGATGCGCCCCTCCCGATCCCGGCGAGCCACCAGGTCTTGCGACTCCACGATGCCAACGAGGATGGGATCCTTGCCGTAGGCCGGGGTCAGACTGAGCTCCAGCCGAATCGGGTCATCCTTGACAAGCTTCAGGCGAAACCGGGGAGGCAGCTTGAGGGCATTGAGGACGGCGGCAACAACACGAGTTCTCTGATCCACCATCAAAGGTCTTCCGGGGGGCATTTGCTTGAGCCTATTCAGGCAAGCCTCCCAAATTGGATGCGGACAACGCGCCGAAGGAAACTCGATGAACAGCGTTACAGGCTTGGCTTTGCTACTCGACTGGACGAACGGGCTCGCCACTGTCGTCGGAGAAGCGAACGGTAAGGAGGTCTTCCCGGGTGATCTGCCCATCAGCGTCAAGAAGCTCGGGATGGATGGTGACCTTGCCGAGGCGATTGCCAACCGGGGAGGCAGGAGATGGGCCTGGACGACCCATGGCGCGAAAACCTCGACCCATCACCCTGAAGGCCTGCCAGAGCAAGAAGAGGAAGCAGAGCCCGTAGAGCAGGGGAAAGAGCTCGGCAAGAAGGGTCGGCATAGGGCCGTGCGGGGAGGGGGATGGAGGGGAGCGGTTGAACGCCTTCCCATCATCGCTCTGTTGAGGAACCTGCTGTGGCCAGCATCCAAGCCCAGAGGGTGGTGCAAGCGGCCCCGAAGGCCAGGAAAGCCAGGAGCAGACGGCTGGTGTCCATGCAACGAAAGAAAAGTTCACAAATCTTAGAGGTTCGACCGGGAATCGTGCGGTTTGCCTCCCTGCTCCTGCCAGGCCAAAGCCTTTACGGTGACGATCTCTTCACGGCCTCGGTCTGGCCCCCGCCCATGCGCCTGTTTCCTTCGGCCATCCTCGGGACCTCAGGTTTGGCAAGTGCGGCGGCATTGGTGCTCACGGGCCTGCCCCTCGGTCTTCTGTCCGCCGCGGCCGGTCCCGCCGCCGCATCGCCCGCCACATCGCTCCTGAGCCGCCAGTCCTTTGTGGCATTGGCCGTGCAACGCACCGCTCCCGCCGTGGTCACCATCGACACGGAGCGCACCGTTGCGGTCAGAGGCTCGGCCCCCTCCGTTCCCCGTGCCCTGCTGAATGACCCGCTCTTCCGGCAGTTTTTCGGCTTGCCCATGGGTCAAATGCCCTCCCAGCAACGCACCGAACGCAGCCAGGGCAGTGGCGTGATTTTTCAGAGTGATGGCTTGATCCTCACCAATGCCCACGTGGTGGAGGGCACCGACCGGGTGAATGTGGGGCTCCAAAACGGCCGCAGGGTGGAAGGACGGGTGGTCGGTCGCGACCGCCTCACGGACTTGGCCGTGGTTCGCCTCAACGGTCCAGGACCCTGGCCGGTGGCGCCCCTGGGCAATTCCGACAACCTGCAAGTGGGGGATTGGGCCATTGCCGTGGGAAACCCCTACGGCCTCGACAACACCGTCACCCTGGGGATCGTCAGCAGCCTCAACCGCAATGCGCGCAAGCTCGGAATCATGGACAAGCGGTTGGATTTGATCCAAACCGATGCCGCCATCAATCCTGGGAATTCCGGCGGCCCATTGCTGAATGCCGATGGCGAGGTGGTGGGGATCAACACGCTGGTGCGCCGCGGCCCCGGAGCAGGACTTGGCTTTGCCATTCCCATCAACAGGGCCAGGCAAGTGTCCTCCCAGTTGATCAGCAGTGGGCGGGCCAGCCACCCGATGATCGGTGTCGGCCTCGATGCCCTTCGCAACCAGGCCGGGGAAGAGGTGGCCTCGGGGGCCCGGGTGGTGGCCGTCCAGCCGGGAGGGCCGGCGGCTACGGCAGGCCTACGGGTGGGTGATGTGATCACTGCGGCGGATGGAGCAAGAATCACCGGTCCCAGCGATGTGATCACCGCTGTGGAGCGAGCCGGCGTGGGTCGCTCCCTGAGGATCAATTTGCTGCGGGGGTCAGAGGCCCTTCAGCTGATCGTGATTCCTGGGGATTTGGCCAGTCAAGGCACGCCTTAGAGCCTGAGAAGAAAGCCCAAGCCCCACGGGGTGATTCACAGGATGTCGAAACTGCTGCCTGGCCTCTCCGGATCTCCCGATTTCTGAGCCTGTGCGGGCCAGGGTTGGGCCGGGGTGCCTGGGTTGATGGTCGGCGGCGCCCCCAAACTTTGTCGCATTACCCACTGGGTGGCGGCTTTTTGGCTGTGCCATGCCTCAAGAAGTTGTTTAGCCAACCCCCGCAAGACCTGGGGGTCGGTGGTGGCATCAATCGCCCGACTCATGCGCTCCAGCTCAAACTTTTGGCCCAGGGTGAGGGCGAGTGGCTCGGACATGGCGGCACCTCCAAGAACCGGGTGTGTTCACAAAGCTACAAACCGTTTCTGATGCCCTCGTATCCGATGCAACAGCAGGTGGAGTCGCGTCAGGAAATCAACGCCTTCGTGGAAGAACGGCAGACCCCTGGCGGGGCTAAATGTTCCCTCTGTTCCAAAGGCAAAGGTGGGCGCAGGCCCCGGTTGTATGGTCCTGTGGCCAAGGAGGCAACGCACGGTTGCATGCCGGAGTGGGGTGGCTGGCGTGGGGAAATCCTGATCAAGTCTTGCTGACGGACGCGGACCGATCCCGGCCCTCCCGGTTCTTCTGGCGCTGGCGGTTGGCCTCGCGCTTGGCCAGGCGTTCCTTCTCCTGGCGGAGACGCTGCTGCTCCAGGGCCTCCTCTCTCTTTTTGGCCTGGTAGTAGGCAAAATCGCCGCGATAAAGGACCAGCTCGCCGTCCCGCAATTCCACAATGCGGTTGGCGACCTTCGAGACAAACGCCCGGTCATGCGACACCAGGAGCACCGCCCCCTCATACCCGCTCAGGGCCTCTTCAAGCATGCGCTTGGCCGGGATATCGAGGTGGTTGGTGGGCTCATCGAGCAGCAGAAGATTGGAAGGCCTTAAGAGCAGAAGGGCGAGGGCCAAGCGAGCCTTCTCACCCCCACTGAGCATGCCGGCCTCCTTGAAGACCGCCTCGTTGCTGAACCCAAACCGCCCCAGGAAGGAGCGCACCTGGCTCTGGGTCCAATCTGGAACGGCCTCGAAGACCATTGCCAACACTTGCTGATCAAGATCGAGGGCCTCCGCCTGGTTCTGCTCAAAGTGGGCGGGAATCACGTTGTGCTCACCGAGGGTGGCCTGCCCTTCCAGCGGACGGTCGCGTCCCATCAACAGTCGCAACAGGGTGGATTTCCCCGCCCCATTGGGCCCCACCAAGGCGATGTGATCCCCACGCTCCACCTCCAGGTCGGCCCCTAAAAACAGAATGCGATCGCCATAGGCATGGGTGAGGCTGGAAAAGCTGGCCACCCGCCGGCCTGAGCGGGGCGCGGGGGGAAAGCGGAAGCGGGGTCCGGAGGCGTCCTCCACGGGCGCCTCGATCCGCTCCACCTTCTGCAGGAGTTTTTCCCGACTCTTGGCCTGGGTGCTGCGGGTGGCACTGGCCCGGAAGCGATCGATGAAGGCCTGCTGGGTGGCCAGGTCTTTTTGCTGCCGTTCAAAGGCGGCCTGGAGAGCCACGCTCTCCAGCGCCTTCAGTTCGAGGTGTTGGCTGTAATTGCCCAGATAGTGCCGACTGACGCCCCGGTCAGTCTCAACGATTTGATTGCAGATGCGATCCAGAAACATGCGGTCGTGGCTGATGACCACCAGGGGGACATCCCAGGCGAGGAGCGTGGTTTCCAGCCATTCGATGGTCTGCACATCCAGATGGTTGGTGGGCTCGTCCAGGAGCAACACATCCGGCTCCTGAAGCAGGATTTTGCCGAGGGCCACCCGCATCTGCCAGCCGCCCGAAAAGTCGCTGACCGGTCTCTCGACCTCCTCCAAGGAGAAGCCGATCGTGGGCAGGAGCCTGTCGATCCGGGCCTGAAGCTCGTAGCCATGGAGAGATTCAAAGCGGTTTTGCAGGCGACCCAGCTCCTCGATCAAGCCCTGCAAATGGTCTGGATCGCTGGCCGCCCGCTCCGATTCCATTTCCCTCTGCAGCTGCTCCTGGGCGTCGAGAACCACGGCAGCTTCCGCAAACGCCTGAAACAACTCCTGTCGCACCGTGCGTTGGGGATTCACATCGAATTCCTGCCGCAACAGGGCAATGCGTGGGTCTCCCTGGCGGATCACCTGGCCACTGGTGGGCTCCTCCAAGCCCGCCAGGATGCGCAACTGGGTGGACTTCCCTGCCCCGTTCACCCCCACCAGGCCGATGCGGTCCCCCTGCTTCACCTCCCAGCTGACATCCCGCAGCACCTCACCGGTGGGATAGATCTTGCCAATGCGTTCGAGGCGCAGCACGGAAACAAAAAAAAGATGGCCCCATCCTCGCAAGTGACATCAGGCAAACTGGGCCGTGGCGTCGGTGGGGGAATGACTCAATGATGAAGCGCTTGGAACAAGTCGCCGCCCTTGTCGTGGCCGCGGGCCTGGCCCTGGTGAGCTACTGGCTCTTTTTCAGCTGGGCCCAAGGAGGAGGGGCGCATCGCAGGCAAAAACCCCAATCGTCTTCCGCCTCGCCGCTGCCCTTGCTGCGCCCGGTCCCCAACGCCTCAGAGGCCTCCGCGGGCCTTGAGCAGCCATTGCTTGGTGGCGTTGTCATCCAAGGATGTGATGTGGGATTTCACCTCATCCATGGTGACCTCCAGACCTGCCTCGGCGCCAAGGTCAACGATCCGGCGGAGGGCACCACTGGGATCTTGCAGTGCTTGACGGAAAAGGGACTGGGTGAGCTCATAATCTTCGCTGATCTTGGCGTAGAGCGCGGCGGCGTTGGCGGCGGACATCGGGGCGCTTCATCTCCTCCTGAAGTTATCGCGTCTTGACAGGCCGGAGACGGGTGCGGGGCCACCGCCAGGGAGGCCCGCCGCCAACGATCAGGCCGCCAAGGATCGTCCCTCTTCCGGGTGGCCACTGGCGGAGGCATCTTCCATGCTGCGGGCGTCCAGACAGAGCACCTTGCGCAGTTGGGCGTAATTGGCGGCCAGGCCTTCCCGCCCCTCCTGCTGGGCTCCGTATTCCGCCCGCTGCAGGACGTGATGGAGATGGGTCAGGAGGTAGGTGCTGATGACGGCCGAGACCAACACGTCACTGCGCTCCGCTGTGCGGCGGGCGTGCGAGGTCCTGGCGCGCGACTTGGGGGCCCTGGTACCTGCCTTGGCGGGGGTGGGGGGGGTGGATCGAGCCATGGGGAAAGACTCCGGGACGGATGGTGAGGAGATGAAGGAGAGGACCTGTTCAACAAGCATACTGCTGGATACTACCCTTGACTAACTCTGTACACTCACCCGTATCCGATCCTTACCTGCGGTCGTGGCGACCCGTCAGACCTCCTCCAGCGGGCGCCCCAAGTCGCCTCGCATTCAGGTTGTGTTGCCTGAGGAGCTCTGCGAGCGGCTGGCTGCCCTAGCGGAGGAGGAATCCCGCACCGTCAGCAACATGGCCAAGGTGTTGATCCAACAGGGCGTGGAAGCCTTGGAGCGCCAGCGGCAGGGAGCCCGGGTGGTGGTGGAGCCGCAAGTCTCGGCACGGCAAACCGAACGCTTTCGGGCGGAGCTGGAACGGCAAGAGCGCTCCAAGTCGCCTCGGCTCCGGGGAGCGCCCCGCCGCATTCGCCTGCGGCGTCCCCTGGAGCACTGAAGCCCACCCTGGCCCTTTGGGCCTCAAGTCAAGGAGGATTGGCCCGAACTCCAAGGACCGCAGCCCGAGGGGCACCCGTCACGGAGGGCAGGGACCCAGGGTGGCCCTTGACCTGCCACCAAGCCAACAGGGCAAAGGCCAGGGCCTCCCGCTCCAGATCACCGATGCCCAGCTCGGAGAGAGGGCGCACCAGCGTGCCACGGCAGCGACGGCGCAATTGCTCCAGGAGGCATCCATTGCGGGTGCCCCCTCCAGCCACGAGCAGTTCCAGAGGCGGCGTGCCCCGCCGGAGATCCCGAGCCACGGCGGCCGCCGAAAACGCCGTGAGGGTGGCCAGCACATCGGCGGCCGTGGCCCCGGGGTCCCAGGTTCTTAAGGCCTCCAGACGCCGCTCCAAATCCTCGGAGCCAAAGCACTCACGGCCGGTGGATTTGGGTGGGGCTTGGCGCAGGTAGGGCTCCTGCAACCACTGGTGGATCACCTCCTCGGCGATCCGTCCCTGCCGCGCCCAGCGACCGTCTTCATCAACCTGAAGGCGCCCCTCACTGAACCGATGAACGGCAAGGTCGATCAGGGTGTTGGCCGGCCCGCAATCCCACCCCCGCACGGGCTGGTGCCGATCCGGCCCCCGGTCTGGGGGGATCAGCGTGAGATTGGCGATCCCTCCCAGATTGAGCACGGCCCGCCAGCCACCAATGCCCCCCAATAGGGCCGCATCGGTGGCTGGCACCAGTGGAGCGCCGTGGCCACCAAGGGCCAGGTCAGCGGCGCGGAAATCAAACACCACCGGGCGTTGGAGCCGTTCCGCCAACAGGGGGCCCATCAGGGCCTGCCAGCTGGCGCCCTGCCGTCCCGGCGCAGGGGGGCGATGCCAGAGGGTTTGCCCATGGCATCCCACCAGCTGGGCCAGCCCCTGGCTGTCGCAAGCCCGGGCCGCCTGGGCCTGCACTTCCGTTAACGCCTCCACCAAATCCAGCAGGGCCGCGGCAGTGAAGAGGCGACCCTGGCCACTGCCGATGAGCTGACTCCGCAAGGCGTCGGGATAGGGAACGGAGGCGGTGTGGGCGATGTGCCAACGGGGACGCCGCACGGAGCCCTGAAAGCGAACCAACACTGCATCCACCCCATCGGCACTGGTGCCGCTCATCAGCCCCAGAACCCACATGGGCGTCAGCGGCTGGGGAGGGCCTCAAGCGCTTCGGCGCTTCCCATCACCACCAACACCTCCCCCTCCCGGAGCACATGGGAGGCGGGTGGGTTGACCATCAACTGGTTCGGGGGGCCCGCCGCCAACACATTCACGCTGTAGGTCTTGCGGAGGTTGAGATCGCGCAGGGAACTGCCGATGAAGGTCTGCGGCACCTTGATTTCCTCGATGCTGTTGCTGTCATCCAAACGCAAGCGTTCCAGGAGATTGGGTCTCATCAACTCCTGGCCCAGGCGGGCTCCCTGCATCTTGGAGGGGAAGACCACCTTGTCCGCCCCGACGCGCCGCAACATTTTTTCGTGCAGATCGCTGGTGGCTCGGGCGATCACCTGCTGCACTTGGGTTTCCGGAGCATCCTTGACGATGAGAGTGGCGGTGATGCTGGCCTCAATCGGTTCACTGATGGCCACCACAACCGTGCCCACATCCAGGGCACCCGCCGCCCTCAAGGCCTCCTCATCCGTGCAATCCACGATGCGGGCCTCAATGGCGGGTTGCTGCTGAAGCAGCTCGTCAATCGCCCGCGGGTTGGCATCAATCGCCAAGACCTCGGCCCCCGCACGGATGAGCTCCTTGCAGACGGCGCTACCGAACCGGCCGACGCCAATCACCGCAAAGCTGTTGGAGACGTCCTGGGCGGCGCCGCTGGGCTGCCATTGCCACCATTGCGACATGGTTGGTACAACTTATTTGTTGGGCTGAGGTGTCAGGCGGAGATAGGGCCTGATCTCCGTGACACCCTTTGAAAACTTCTCCCGCGCCTCTGCCGTGGGGATGGAGGGGACCACGACGCAATCGTCGCCATCCTTCCAATTGACCGGTGTGGCCACCTGGTAATTGTCGGTGAGCTGCAAGGAATCAATCACCCGCAGAATCTCGTCAAAATTTCGACCGGTACTGGCGGGATACGTGATCTGAAGTCGCAACTTCTTGCTGGGGTCGATGATGAACACCGAGCGAACAGTTAAATTGTTCAGAGACTGGGGATGAATCATGCCATACAAATCACTTACTCTCCGATCAGAATCCGCCAGGATTGGATAATCCACGACAGTTTTTTGAATCTCATTAATATCAGCGATCCAACCGTTGTGGCTCTCTGCGGTATCCACGCTCAAGGCCAGCGTCTTGACATTGCGCTTCTCCCATTCTGGCCGCAGGCGAGCCACCTCACCCAACTCGGTGGTGCAGACCGGTGTGTAATCGGCCGGGTGGGAAAACAGCACAACCCAGTGGTCCGCCCCAAAGTCGTAGAGATTGATCGGACCCAGCTGGGAGTCTTGGGTGAAATCAGGAACGGTGTCGCCGAGCTGCAAGGGCATGGCGGGCAGGAAAAAAAGCTAGTTTGATCCTGTCACAGCGGCGAGGTCGGCCACCCAGGCGCCCAACACCTGGCGCAGGTGCCGCAGCCCCAGATCCGCCGTGGCCGAAACAAACAGCATCCCGGGTTCCAAGGCCCGAGCCCGCTCCAGCTCCCCCGCGGGGCAACGGTCGATCTGGTTGCCGATCACCCGCTGGGGCTTGTGGGCGTGGAGGTCATGGAGCACGATGCGCACCTCCGCCAACTGCTCGGGCCAGGCGGGATCGGCCAGATCAACCACGATCAACAGCCCATCCGCGTCGAGGGCTTCCTCGAAGGTGGAGCGGAAGGCCTCCACCAACGTTGGCGGCAGGTGACTGATGAACCCCACGGTATCTGTCAGCAAAATGGAACAATTCTCGTCCGGGTCGGGAGCCTCCTGGCGGAGACGGCGGGTGGTGGGGTCGAGGGTGGCAAACAATTTGTTCTCCGCCAACACGCCCTCGCCAGGGAGCGCCCCGCTGAGGGCATTGAGGAGGGAGCTTTTTCCGGCGTTGGTGTAGCCCACAAGAGCCAGCCGGCACACGTCCCGACGGGACTGCCGCAGGCGGGCACGGTGGGCACCCAGCCGCGCCACCTCCCTTTGAAGGCGATCAATGCGCCGGGCGATCGCGCGACGATCCTTCTCCAGCTGGGTTTCCCCGGGCCCCCGGGTGCCGATCCCCCCGCCCTGGCGGGAGAGGGCTACCCCCCGGCCCGTGAGCCGCGGCAGCCGATAGCGCAGTTGTGCCAACTCCACCTGCAAACGTCCCGCAGAGCTGGCGGCGCGCTGGGCAAAAATGTCGAGAATCAGCTCGCTGCGATCACTCAGGGGCAGGGCGAGTCCCCGCTCCAGCTGACGGATCTGCCCCGGCGTCAGCTCCCGATCGCTGACCACCAGGCTGGCCTGGAGCCGGCGGGCCTCCAGGGCCGCTTCACTCACCTTGCCCTCTCCCCACAAGGCCCCCGGGGACGACGCTGAACGCCGCTGCACCACGACGCCGACCGGCGTGGCTCCGGCGCTGCGCACCAGGCCCTCCAGTTCGGCGATGCGCCGTTCCAGCCGCAAGGGGACCTCCTCTTGGCTCAACACCAGGAGCAGCACCCGCTCCGGGGCGCCGAGCCGGCCAGAGGTCCCGGGGTGGGGGGAGATGCTCTCCTCCAGTGCAGGGGGCTCCAGGCGACAGAGCTCCACCAGCTCCCCTTCCTTCAGACACCGCCAGGACTGCTCGTCGCCGGGGGAGGGCACCCACAGGCGCGCCCGCTGCTGCCCTCCCCCCCCGGGCTGGGGGCCAAAGCGGAGCCAGCAAGCGGCGGAGAGATCCAAGCCCACCAATCCCTCCCGATGGCCGGGCTGAAGCGACGGTTGGCGTGCGGAGCCCGCACAGGTGAGCAGCCGCCCCACCCGTGCGCCCCGGCGGGCCGCTCCTGTCAGGCGCTCCTGGATCGGGGAGGAAGCGTCCAGCTCCCCCACCCAGAGGGCCCGGGGCAGGCCCCGCCCATCCACGATCAGGGTCAGGGGCATCTCCAGGGCAGCCCCCTCAACGCCCAGACGTTGCAGGGTGAGGGGATCGGCCAGCGCGTCGGTGGGATGGCGACGGTGCAGCAGCTGCTCCAACCGGTGCCGAACCGACGGACGCAACCCCTCCGTCCTGCCCAAGAGCACTCCCTGCCTCATCTCCGGCGCAACAGAAGGCAGCGCACTCCGGCCCAGGCGGCGCCCTCCACGTCCTCCGCTTGATCGCCGACGTGCCACACCTGGTGAGGCTCAAGCTCTAGGGCCTGCAACGCGCGCTGGAAGGGCACGGCCGAGGGTTTGGCGGCCCCCACCTCACTGGAGACGATCACCCGCTCCAAAAAGGGTGCCAAGCCAAGCGCCTGCAGCAGGGGGTGGAGGCGACGGTCGAAGTTGCTCACCACCGCCAGGCGCAGGCCCTGGCGCCGCCAAGCGGCAAGGCAGGGGGGCACATCGGGGTATACCCGCCAAAGCCCGGGGTCGGCAAAGCGCTCGAAGAGGGCCCTGAGCAGATCGCCAGACGGCTCCGGTGACCCATCCAGAGACTGGAACACCTCCTTGATCCGATCTCCCCACCAGCCCCGCTCCGCCTCCAACAGCTCCTGGGGATCGGCCAGGGCGAAGGCCAGGGGCGGGGCGGCCCGGTAAACACCGGGGAACAGGCCGTCGATGGCGGCGGGATCCACCAGAAGGCCGTGCTCCGCCGCCACGGCGGCGTAGGTGGTGCCAACCGAGGCGTTGAGCGTGATCAAGGTGCCCATGGCATCCAAGAGCAGTCCCCGTGGTCGGCATCCCGGGGGGACCAGGGATGGGGCAGGGGCCTGGGTCTCCATCAGGGATCGGCCAGCCATCCAGCGGCCGCACGCACCTGCTGGGGCAGGCCTGGGAGCCGGGTGAGGTAGGCCAAGCGGCGGAGGGCAAAGGCAGGGGGCCCAGCCAGGGTGAACCCAGCGCCGGTGAGGGCTGCCTCCCCCTTGCCAAGGCTGAGCATCTCCCCCAGGTCGCGCCAAACGAAGGGCTCCAGGGCTTCACCGGCGAGGGCATGCCTCACATTGCGCGCGGCCACCGTCGCCTGTTGAAAAGCCACCTGGGCGGTGGGGGGAGGAAAGCTGGCGAGATCGGGATCGGGCCCCGGCAAGGCGGCCAGATCCCCCAGCACAAACACCTGTTCAGCCCCCTCCAGTCGCAGGTCGGGCCGGCAGCGCAGCCGGCCCGAACGCTCCACGGAGGGGGAAGGGTTCAGATGGGGAGGCTGGAAGCGAAGACCGGCCGTCCAGATCACGGCCCTGACAGGAACCTCCTCGCTGGTGAGGGGTCCGGCCCCAGCTGGGGTCGGCAGGAGGAGGGTGAGTCGGTCGGCCTCGACAGACTGCACCCGGGTGTTGAGGCGCAGGCGCACATCGCGGCGCTGCAGGGCCGAGAGGGCCTGTTCCCTGTTGAAGGCTCTTGAGCGGGGGAGCAACTGGTCCCCCTGCTCGATCAGGTCCAGAACGCAGGCGCCCTGGAGCAGGTCGGCCAGCTTGCAGGCCAATTCCACCCCGGTGGGACCCGCGCCAATGATGGCCAGCCGCTGCAGGGGGCGTTCCCGGCGGCCCAGCTCCCGCACAACCTCCCCCAGGCGCGCCACATCCGTCAGGGAGCGAAACGTGAGCGCATGCTCCGTGGCGCCGGGAACGGCGGCGGTGTTGTCCGTGGAACCCGTGGCCAGCACCAGGGCGGCGTAGGTCAATTGGCGCCCGGTGGCCGTGCGCAGCTCCCGGGTGTCGGTGTGGATGCTGACCACCCGATCCTGAAGCCAGGCCACGCCGGCCGCCGCGAGCAGGCTGTCGTAACCGGGGGCGATTTCCCAGCTGCGCAGCTCCCCGCTGAGCAGTTCATAAAGCAAGGGAAGGAAAAGGAAGCGATCGTTGGGTTCGATCAGCACTAGGGGGGGGTGGCCCGGTTGGGCGGCCAGCGCCAAGGCGGTGTAGAGGCCACCGAAGCCACCCCCAACAATCACAACCGGCGCACTGGCCCCTGGGTCACCCGGGCCCTGGGACGGGATCGAGGGGGGAACGGAGGGAAAAGCGTCACCAGAGTGCATGAGGTCACCTTAACCACGCTGCCCCCTCTCGGTTCGGGGGCATGATGGGATCATGAGCTCCATATCCCCCACCCAAGCTCCTTCTGCCTTGGCTGGTGCCGCTCCTGCTCCAGCGGAACCCCCTTCCGCGACTGATCTGCCACCCGCCGCCAGCGGGGTGCCGCTGGAGCGGGCCTCCGCCAGGGCCTGTCTGGAACCCCTCTCCGCCGAGGAGCGGCTTGCCTGGGCCTGGGAAACCTTTGGCAAGCACTTTTGCCTGACCACCAGTTTCGGCATCCAATCGGCCGTGTTGCTGCACATGGCCTCCCGCCTGGGACAGGACGCAGAGGGGGTAGGGGTGCCGGTGATCTGGGTGGATACGGGCTACCTGCCTGAAGAAACCTATTGCTATGCCG
This sequence comes from Cyanobacteriota bacterium, assembly GCA_046340755.1. GTDB lineage: Bacteria > Cyanobacteriota > Cyanobacteriia > PCC-6307 > Cyanobiaceae > Cyanobium. The sequence continues at coordinate 20,248 of JBKDSY010000003.1, read as the reverse complement.
ATGCGCTGTGCCAGCGGCTGCCGGTCAACCTTCAGGTGGTGCAGGCCGAGATGTCGCCCGCCCGCATGGAGGCGCTCTATGGGAGGCTCTGGGAAACGGGTTCCCTGGAAGACCTGTCGTTCTACAACCGCCTGCGGAAGGTGGAACCCCTCGATCGGGCCTTGCGGCAGGGAGACATCCGCTGCTGGGCCAGCGGGGTTCGGGGCGGCCAGACCGATCACCGTCGCACGATGACGGCCCTGGACCCGGTGCGCGGGCTGTGGTCGTTGCACCCGCTGCTCTCATGGAGCCGCAAGGATATCTACTACTACATGGAGCGGCATCAACTGCCCCAGCATCCCCTGTTCGACAAGGGTTACTCCACCGTGGGCGACTGGCACAGCAGCGCCGCGGATGACGGCGACCGGGTGGGTCGGGCCACCCGCTTCGGTGGCCTCAAGCAGGAATGCGGCATTCATCTACCAGGGTTGATGGGCGAGGGGATTTGAGGCCCTGCCCATCACCGCGCTGGTTGCTGATTGGCAACAGCCGCTGGCATTGGGCGGAACGCCCTGCGGATGGTCCCTTGAGGGGGTGGGATGGGGCGCCCGGCCCTAGGGTGGCTGCGGAGGAATCTCCCCCCGTGGCCTGGGCCGCTGTCGGGCCCGTTCCCGAGGCTCCATTCCTCCCGGCGGACCGGCGGGTGAGCCTGGCGGATGTGCCCCTGGCCGGGTGCCCCCCCTGGTTGGGCGTCGACCGGGCCCTGGCGGGCTGGGAAGCGTGGCGGACCCTGAGGCAGGGCGTGTTGGTGGCCGACGCCGGCACGGTGTTGAGCCTCACCCTGGTGGATGGAAGCGGCACCTTCCGCGGCGGCCGCTTGATGGCGGGAGTGGGGCTCCAGCTGGCAGCCATGGCCGAGGGCACGGTCCTCCTGCCGCGGGTGTCCCCCCAGGGGCGACCCGCTGGCGCGGCAGAGAAGGACGATTGGCCCACGGCCACGGCCGAGGCGATGCGGGTGGGGGTGGAGACGGGCTTGGCCGCCGCCGTGGTGGAGGCGGCCAGCCAAGCCTCGGGATGCCAGCGGCTGGTGCTCACGGGAGGCGATGCTCTCCGTCTAGAGGGGCGCATCACCAGCGCGGTGGCAGAGTTTGGGGTGCGGACCAGCCATCGACCCTTGCTCTGCCTGGAAAGCTTGGTCAACCTCCGGCCGGAGCGATGAGGCCCTGGCCGCCGGAGGCAACAGTCGCCGATCTCAAACCAGACCCAGATCCTTCAACAGATCGTCGGCCATGGTTTCGGCCTTGACCTTGGTGTAGATGCGCTCAATCTTTCCCTCGGGATCCACGACAAAAGTGTGGCGCATCATGCCCATGTACTCCCGACCCATGAATTTCTTCAGGCCATAGCTCTCATAGGCACTGGCCACCGGGCAAGGCTCCGCATCGGTGAGGAGGGTGAACGGCAGCTCGTATTTGGCGATGAACTTGCCGTGGCTCTTGGCATCGTCCTTGCTGATGCCCAGGACGGAGATGCCCTGATCCACCAAACTGGCCCAGCGGTCGCGGAAGTTGCAGGCCTCCTTCGTGCAACCAGGGGTATCGTCCTTGGGATAGAAATAAATCACCACCCTCCGTCCCTTGAAGGAGGCCAACTCCACCGGTTGACCGTCCTGATCCGGCAGGGTGAACGGGGGGGCGGGATCGCCGATCGCAAGGGCCATGGCACAGCTGGACAAAAGGCGTGGAGAGCCTAGGGGGCCGAACCGAGGGCCATGAGGCGCCGGGGGCCCAGGGCAATAAGCGCAAGTGTGCGGCCCATGATTTGGCGTTACAAGACAGACATATTGGCAACATGTGGCTACTTTGAGAGAGAAGTCATCTTCCAACCACCCGTGTTCAAGCGTCTATTCGCTGGTCTCACAGTGGGAACGGCCATTGTTGCCACCGCCGTTCCCCTGTCGGCTCAAGCTGCCACCAACCCTGTCCGCTGGAATACCGGCGGTGCCGTCTGGTCCACCAACCAATCCGCTATCGACACGTTTCTCAAAACCGGTGAGGTCACCGACCGAGGCCTTGCTGGTGGTTTGGCCCGCTCCGGCTGGTCTGCCAAGGAGGTGCGTGATGGGTTGCAAAAGACCTACGACGTGGATTTGATCGGGGTCTCCCGGTTCCTCTACTCCGATCCTGGGGTGAAGTTCCTGAAGAACGCCACGGCGAGCTACTTCCCCTACTACAGCATGAACACCTACGCGGTGCAGGCCCTCCGCTCGGCCATCATCAAGGATGCCGCGGATGGCTCCATTTCCGCCGCTGGCATCATGCGGTCCCTCCCCACTGACTTCCGTCTGGCGGATTTCTGCAACACCTACACCGGTGCCCAGAACATCTGTGCCGAGGGCCGATGCAAGGCTGGCTCCGCCCAGTGCACCTCCCTGTTCTCCTGGTACGTCTTCCTGCCCGCCTGCGTTCAGGCCAATCAGGTTCTTGACCCCGTGGTCGAGCGCGTTTCCGCTCCGGCACCCGCTCCCGCTCCCGCTCCCGAGCCGATCCGCGGACTCTGGTGAGCAACTGACGCTCCCAGCCAACCCTCGCCCCAGCCCAGGCTGGGGCTTTTTTTGGGCTACGGCCCCGGCAGCCTCGGCCAACGCCCCTCCAGGAGCCCATGGCTGAGGCGCTGTGGCAGGCGAACGCCAAGGTGGGTGTGCAGCCAGCGGCGCACACGCCCCAGGTCCTTCGGTGCCAGCCCCGCCGCCACCAGGGAGGCGCGATAGGGGGCGCCAGGGGCGAACCAACGCTCCAGCAGGCGCTCCACCAGCACCAAGTCAAGGGATTCCTCCCAAGATCGCTCGGCGACTCGCCAGCCCAGCCGCCGCAATCCTTCCAACAGGGGAAGGGGCATGAGCTCCTGCCGCCCCAGGGCCTCCGCCTCCGCTGCCACCACCCGATCCAGGAGATTCTCCTCGGGGGAGCCACCGCCGCCCGGGGGACGCAGGAGGGAACGGAGGGCTGTGACGGGACCCAGCCGGGGCTGGCTGAAGAGGAGGCGCAGATGGGCCCCGGGGGCCGCCAAGCCCGAAAGCGCTTCCGCCCAACCCGGCCCCCCCTCGGCGGCGTGGTCGAGCCGGGGCTGACGGGCGACGATCCATTCAAAGCGCCCCCCAGGCTGGGCCAGGGCCCGCAGGGGCTGGGGGTCGTCCTCAGGCACCAGCACCAGCTGGGGCTGCACGAGGGGGTCCAACAGCTGGAGCTGGGCCTCCAGAACTTCCCTCTCCTCCTCCCTCGCCACGGTGAGCACCACCTCTCCCTCGGCGGCATCCCGCAACGGATCCAGGGCCCAGAGCAACGATCGTGCCTGCAACACAAGCACCCGATCCAGCCGACCTGGATGGTGATCGGCCCAGAACCGCTGCCGCAGCAGATCGAGCCGTTCCCCCTCCGCGGCGGCCTGGCGGGCCAACCAGCGCTGGAGCTGGAGATCCTCTGGCCCGGCGCTCAAGCCCTCCGGCAGCTCCTCCCCCTGCTCGGCCATCGCGGCCAACTGGGCCGCCCGTCGCTGACGGAGGGCGGCGCGGCGTTCCCCTTCCCACCCCATGGCGCCTGGGTGCCAGAAGACCTGGCCCTGAAGGGCCGTGGGGAGATATTGCTGGGCGACCCAGTGCTCCGCGTAGGCATGGGGATAGCGATAACCCTGCCCATCGCCAAACGCCTGGCCATCGCGATGGCCATCCCGAAGGTGGGGGGGCACCTGTTGCTTCTGGGCTTGCCGCACGGTCTTGATGGCGTCAAACACCCCCAGGGTGCTGTTGCTTTTGTCCGTGCTCGCGAGATAAAGGGCGGCCTGGGCAAGGGGATAGAGACCTTCGGGCAGGCCCACCCGCTCGAAGCTGGCGGCGCAGGCTTCCACCACCACAACGGCCAGGGGATCCGCCAGGCCCACATCCTCTCCGGCGGCGATGAGCATGCGTCGGAAGAGGAAACGCGGATCCTCCCCGGCCTCCAGCATGCGGGCGAGCCAAAAGAGAGCCGCATCGGGATCGGACCCCCGCAGGGACTTGATGAAGGCGCTGATCGTGTCGAAATGGGCATCCCCCTGCTTGTCGTAGAGCACGGCCCGCTGCTGAATCGACTCTTCGGCGATCGCCAGATCAATGCAGATGGCGCCATCCCCATCGGGCTCGGTGGTTTCCACCGCAAGCTCCAAGGCATTGAGGAGGCTGCGGGCATCCCCATTGGCCACATCCAGCCAATGGGCTTCCGCCTCCGGGCTGACCCGCACCGACCTGGAGCCATAGCCCTGGTCGGGATCGCCAAGGGCGCGGCGCAGCAACTGCCGAAGGTCGTTGGTTTCCAGGGGCTGCAGGCGAAACAGGCGCGAGCGGCTCACCAGGGCCTTGTTCACCTCGAAGAAGGGATTTTCCGTCGTGGCCCCAATCAGAGTGACGGTACCGTTCTCAACCCAGGGCAAAAGGGCATCCTGCTGGGCGCTGTTGAAACGATGCACCTCATCAATGAACAGGATGGTGCGCAAGCCATGGTGGGCCAGGCGCTCCTTGGCCTTGTCCACCTCGGCCCGCAACTCCTTCACGCCGGCCAACACGGCATTGAGGCTGGAGAAATGGGCTCGGGTGTGGCCGGCAATGATGCGGGCCAGGGTTGTTTTTCCGGTGCCGGGGGGGCCATGCAGGATCAAGTTGCCGACGCGATCGGCGCTGATGGCCCGGCGCAACAACCGCCCCGGCCCAAGAATGGCTTGCTGGCCCACGAAATCATCCAGGCTGCGGGGGCGCATGCGCTCGGCCAGGGGAGCGAGACGGGAGCGGTGGAGCTCAGCCTGGTGGCTGAAAAGATCAGCCATCGGCTGCGACTCCGCCCGGGGACATCACAAGCGTCACGGGACGCCTAAGGGCTGGGCGGCAAGGAACCGGGACCATGGAGACGGGCGCTGAAGCCGAGCAAGTCAAAGCCACTGAAGAGAAAGCTGATCCCCACCAGCAAGCCCAACACCGAGAGCAACCCTTCCGGACGCATGGTGAGGATCAACAGGCCCAGCACCAGGGTGACCACCCCATTGGCCAACCCCCAGCCCCAACCGACGGCACGGCGATGGGTCAAGGCCAGGATGGTCATCAGTACGCCCTCAATCACGAAGAGGAGGCCAACGGCCAAGGCCAGGGTCTGGATTTGAAGAGCGGCAGGCGCGATGCCGGCCTTGAACTGAACGAGCATCCACAACCCAGTGAACAGAAACAGGGTGGCGAGAACCAAACGCAATAAGGCGTGCCACCCCTTGAGACGAAGGCGCCGGCTCAGGGTGTCAATCCAACCCATCAGGCCCGCCACCAGGAACGCCACCGCCACCATCAGCGTGACCCCCGCAGAGGCCACATAGGGGAATAGGAGCGCAAGAATTCCCAGCACGATCATCACAATCCCCTCGGCCTGGGCAATCCCTTTCAATCGCCCGGCCTGAAGGGCATGGCGGCTGAGAACGGTCTCCCCAGGAAGGAGATCCTCATCCTCTGGGGTGTTGAAGGTGGCGCCGGAAGGCATGGCAACGACAGGAAAGCTCTCCTTGGACGTTAGGCAGAGGTTGGGGATTCGCCAGCGGACGCTGCCAAATGGAGGGGAGCTTGTTACCGATCCGTGGCGCGGGTGGACCGTGCCTGGCCGGGGGGGTGGCGCAGGGGCAGATGCTTCAGACCATGGGAAGGGGCGGACGAGGTCCGCCGGCCTGTCTACGGTGCGGTTGAACCACATCGCAGCCATGGCGCTTCAGGAATACCGCGAGGGCACCGCCTTCCCCGGAGTGATTGGACGCACGGTGGATGTCTCCACTCCCGCCTGGCCCGAACCCGTGCGGGCCAAGAAGGGTGCGCCGAATGTGCTGTTCATCGTCTTGGACGACACGGGCTTCGGCCAGCTCGGCTGCTACGGCAGCCCGGTCCGCACCCCCCATATCGACGCGATCGCGGCAGACGGACTGTTGTTCAACAACATGCACACCACGGCCCTCTGCTCGCCGTCACGGGCCTGCATGCTCACGGGGCGCAACCACCACAGCAACAATCTGGCCTGCATCACGGAGGCTTCCGTGGGCTATCCCGGGGCCAATGGCTACATCCCATTCGCCAACGGCTTCCTATCGGAGATCCTCTTGCAAAACGGCTACAACACCTATGCCGTGGGCAAGTGGCACCTGACGCCGGCGGAGGCCACGTCTGCCGCCGGGCCCTACGACCGCTGGCCCCTGGGACGAGGCTTCGAGCGCTTTTACGGCTTTCTGGGCGGCGATACCCATCAATATTACCCGGAATTGGTGCGTGATAACGCCCAAACCGAGCCTCCCTCAACACCGGAGGAGGGGTATCACCTGACGCCTGATTTGGTGGAGAAGGCACGGGCGATGATTGCCGACGCCAAACAGGTGGCGCCCGACAAGCCCTTCTTCCTGTATTTCTGCACCGGCGCCATGCATGCGCCCCACCATGTGCCAAAGGAGTGGGCCGATCGCTATCAGGGGCAATTTGATGCGGGCTGGGATGCCTACCGGGAGAAGGTCTTCGCTCGCCAGAAGGAATTGGGAATTGTGCCGGCAGACGCCGTGCTCTCCCGCCATGACCCCGACGTGCCGGATTGGGACTCGCTCTCGGCGGATGAGCGGCGCCTCTACGCGCGAATGATGGAAGTGTTTGCAGGCTTTCTGGAGCACACCGATCACCACATCGGCGCACTGATCACATTTCTAAAGGAGATTGGTGAATATGACAACACGCTGATCATGTTAGTTTCCGATAATGGCGCCAGCGCCGAAGGGGGACCGACGGGATCGGTAAACGAGGGCAAGTTTTTCAATAATGTGCCCGAAAGTCTCAGCCAGAATCTGGCTGCCATGGATGAGATCGGCAACCCGAAGTATTTCAACCACTATCCCTGGGGCTGGACCCATGCGGGCAACACCCCTTTTCGCCGCTGGAAACGCGAAACCTATCGAGGTGGCACCAGCGATCCCTTCCTGGTCTGCTGGCCCAAGGGGATCGCGGCCCGAGGCGAGTTGCGTCAGCAATATGGCCACGTGATCGACATGGTGCCCACCGTGCTTGACGCCCTTGGCCTAGAGGCGCCGCCCACCATCAAGGGGGTGACCCAGTCACCCTTGGAGGGGTTCAGCCTGATCTCCTGCTTTGCCGATGGCACGGCACCGAGCCCGCACCGCACCCAGTATTTCGAAATGTTTGGCCACCGGGCCCTTTATCACGAGGGTTGGCGGGCCGTATGCCCATGGCCGGGGCCATCGTTTCGCGAGTCTGGCCGAGGCTTCGGCGATCTCATTGATGCGTCCATGCTCAGCCAGCTTGATGACCACGGTTGGGAGCTTTATCACGTGGACGCCGACGTTACCGAAACCACCAATCTGGCGTCGAGTGAGCGTGAACGACTGCTCAAGATGATCACGTTGTGGTATGTGGAGGCTGGCAAACACAACGTGCTGCCGATCGACAGCCGAGGAACCCAGCGCATCGCGGAGGAGCGACCCCAGATCGCCCTGGGACGGGACCGCTCTGTTTACTACCAAGGCACCCAGATGGTGCCCATGAACGCCGCGCCGCGGCTGCTCAACAGAGCCCACACCATCTCCGTGGACGTTGACATCCCGGAGGCGGGAGCCGATGGGGTGTTGTTCAGCATGGGCGGCAACGATGGCGGCTTTTCCCTCTATGTGCTTGATGGCGTCTTCACCTATGGCTACAACTACGTGGCCGAGAGCTTCTTCCATGTGCGGGCCACCTGTCCGCTCCCCGCGGGACACCACGTTCTGAGCATGGAGTTCCTCCCTACCGGTCCCGCCGACGTGGCCGCTGGCAAGGGCACGCCGGCCCGCATCACCCTGTTTGTGGATGGGGCTCCCGTGGGCGAAGGCGACCTGCCCGTGACGATCCCCCTGAGCCTGGGCCTCTCCGCCGGGGTGGCGGTGGGCCGGGATCCCGGCTCCCCTGCTGTGCCCGACTACCAGCCCCCCTTTGCCTACCCTGGCCGCATTCGTCGAGCCCTGGTGGATGTGAGCGGCGCGCCGATCGAGGATCTGGAGGCCGAAATCCGCAGGGTGTTGGCACGACAGTGAAGCCCCTGCCCATCGCCATCGCCCTGACGATCGGTGGCAGCGATTCCGGCGGTGGCGCCGGCATTCAAGCCGACCTGAAGACCTTCATGGCGCAGGGGGTGCATGGCTGCTCCGCGATCACCTGCGTGACGGCACAAAACACCCTTGGCGTGCACCGCGTGGATGCCCTGCCGCCGGACGCCCTCATCGCCCAGATCGAGGCGGTGAGCAGCGACCTGGCGGTCGGGGCCCTGAAGACGGGCATGTTGCTCAACCAGAGGCTCATCGAGGCCACCGCCGAGGCGATCGGCCCGCTGACGGTGCCGAAGCTGATCGACCCCGTGATGGTGTCGCGGGCGGGGGCGGTGCTGTTGGAGCCAGGAGCAATCGAGGCTTACCAGCGTTGCCTGTTGCCCCAGGCTGAGCTGGTCACACCCAACCTGCACGAGGCCCGCCTGCTCACGGGGCGGTCTATCCAGGGGGCGGCGGATGTGGAGGCAGCGGCCGCCAAGATGCTGGGGCAGGGCCCCGCGGCGGTGTTGATCAAGGGCGGCGGCCTGGCGGAGCTGCGGGGCCGCGACTATCTGCTCACCCGGCAAGGTGGGGGCCACTGGCTGACCCACCCGGCGATCGCCACGCCCCACACCCATGGCAGCGGCTGCACCCTGGGGGCGGCGATCACCGCGGGCCGGGCCCGGGGGCTCGACCTGGAGGCGGCAGTGCAGGCAGCGAAGCGTTACGTGGAGGGCGGCCTGCGGTGGTCGTTGGCCATTGGCGGGGGGCAGGGGCCGCTCTGCCACTGGCCTCCGCTGGAATCAGACTGAGCCCATGGGCTCAGATCAGGCGCGACCCAGTGGCACACCGCTGCTGCTGGGGGTCAAACACTGCGGCAATGGAGCGGATCAGCCAGCGCCCGGCCGGGGTCACCCGCATCAGGCCAAGGTCACCCTGCTGCTCCAGCACCACCAGTCCATCCACCGCCAACCCCAGCAGCTGGTGCCATTCCTCGGCAAAGCGCGTCAGGTCGAGGCCCGCGGTGCCGTGACACATCACCCGCCGGATCAACTCGCGGCGCTCCAGCACGGCGGGATCCCGCACCACGAGTCCCCGTTCCACCGGCAGGCACCCCTGCTCCAGGGCAGCGGCATAGGCCTTGAGATCCCGTTGGTTCTGGGCAAACAGGTGGGGGAACTGGCTGATGGCCGTGGGACCCACCCCAAGGAGATCCAGCTCGCCACCGGTGGTACATCCCTGAAAGTTGCGATGGAGGCGGCCCGTGCGAGCGGCCTCCGCCAGGCTGTCGGCCGCCAGGGCGTAGTGATCCATGCCGATCGCCACATAACCCTCGGCGCAGAGATGGTTCTGGGCGTCTTGAAGCATCATCAGGCGCTCCTGCCGGCTGGGCAGATCGGTGGCGACCAGGCGTCGTTGGAGGGGCAACTGCTCGGGCAGGTAGGCAAAGGTAAAGAGCGACACCCGGTCAGGGCGCAACTCCCCCACCAGCCCCAGGGTCCTGCGGAAGCGCTCCGGTGTCTGCAGCGGCAGACCACAGATCAGATCCACATTCACGCCTTCGAAGCCAGCCTCCCGCAACCAGCCCATCACCTGGCGAAGTTTGGCCTCCGGCACCACCCGGTTCACAGCGGCCTGCACCTCGGGATCGGCGTCCTGAAGACCAAAGCTGACGCGATGGAATCCCAGGGCTCGGAGATGCCGCACCGCCTCCCTGTCGAGCAGCTCGGGGTTGACCTCGATGGAGGCCTCCAGCTCGGGATCGAGCTCGAAGTGCTGTTCCAACAAGCCCCAAAGCTGAGCCGTTTCCCGTTGGTTGAGGTAATTGGGGGTGCCACCACCCCAGTGCAACTGGGTTAGACGGCGCCGCCGCGGCATGGCCGCGGCCATCAGCTCTAGCTCGCGGGCCAAGGCGGCCAGATAGGGCTCCACCACCTTGGAGCCCAGCTGGGTGGTGATCCGGTTGCAGCCGCAATACCAGCAGGCATGGCGACAAAACGGCACGTGCACATAAAGCGACAACGGCTTGCTGGAGGGCTGGGCCAACTGCCGCCGAAGCTCCGCCTCCCCCACCCCGGTCTCAAAGGCGGCCGCCGTGGGATAGCTGGTGTAGCGGGGCACTGGCCTGTCGTATTTGCGCAACAGATCGAGGGGGCTGAGGGGGGCGAGGGTGGTCATGGCGGGGCGTGGGCGGAAGGGGTTTAGGGCGAATGGTCGATCGACCAACGGTCAGGGGATCTCCGCCAGCTCGGCCAGGAGCCGCTGGGTGGCTCCAAAGGCCAGCTCTGACTCCTCCAGCAGCTCCTGCTCTTGCGGGCCCGAGAGCAGCAGCTGCTCAAAACCCTGGTGCAGGGCCTCCTTGAGGTCAGCGACGGGCCGCTCGAACGCCCAGAAATTCACCGCCGGCAGGCCATGGCCTCGCAGGATGGCGTTCGCCTCGCGGGCGAGATGTTGGCCACCCGAGAGATCGCCGCCGTAGCGGACGTAGACATGGGCCATCAGCCGGTGGGGCGCTTGACGGGCCAGGGCCTCCATCCGCTCCAGCCAAGGGGCCAGCGCACCGGTAGGGGTGGCTGGCAGGGAGGAGAGGATCGCCAGGTCATGCTGGAGAGCTGTGGTGCGGGCCAAGGCCGACCAGGGGAGGGCGCCGGCGCCGAGGGCAGTGGCCAGTGGGGGCCCCTCCTGCTCCAGAAGGCGATAGGCCGGAGCAAGGGCACGCAGAAGAGCCGCCAGCTGCAGAGGGGTGGCGCGACCCTCCAGGAGAGCCCTGGAGAAGGCCATGCCTTCGGCCTGGTGGTGGGCCGCGCCGATGCGGGCATGGAGCTTGCGCACGCGCGGGCCAGGGACGGAGGACTGAGCGCCGACGAGAGACGGGGAAAGCATGAGGGAGGCGGAAAACCAGAGAACTTAAACACGGTATAACATTACCATTGTATTTTGACTCAGGAATGGGCCTTTGTGGCAGGCTCCTGGATCAGGACACCGGCAGGGGGTGGTTCAGAGCTTGGCGGCCCGCGTGCCAGAGATCCGATCGATCCATCTTCTGGCAATCGTCAAACCATGGGCCGCCAAGGGTGTAATGCAGCAGGCGGGCATCACTGGGAACCGGCTGAACCCCTACCAGCACATTCCAGCGCGGCGGCAACGCACCGACATCCGCCTCCCGCAGCCAGGCGAACTGATGCAGGTGGAGCCCTGAGGCCGAGTTGACCCTTTCGGGCGTCAACGCTTGGCAACGGGAGCAGTTGAACAGCATCACCGACGACCAATTCTTCTTCCCATAAGGAGTTTGCCGCTCCCGTTGAAATTTGAAGCCCGGCTCACAATGGTGCTCATGCTTCACCACCTGCACGGCGTAATGCTCATCCCGCAGGGCCCAGAGCTCAGCCATGTCACCGAGACACAGCATATCTGCATCCACAAACAGCGCCCAGCCCTGATACTCACAGAGCCAGGGCACAAGAAAGCGGCTGAAGGAGAATTCCGTGCTCTGAAGTGGATCCCGCTCTCGGCAATAGACGTGATCCAATTGGGAGAGGCGCACCTGGGCGATGCTCACCGGCCTTGAGGAACGCGATTGAATGGAATTGGCGAGTACATTGACAGCAACATCTTCTCGGGGATCAAAACCAATGAACACCGTGATCGGGGCCATGTCTGAAAGAGGAAGGAACAGGAATGAAACGATCGATTCAGCTCAAGGCTCTTGAAGGCACCATGGGCTGAAGACATTGCCGCACCAGCAAGGCCAAGAAGCGAAGCCGCAGGCCCAGGCGACGGAGGGGCTGGCCCTCGGCGATTCTGATCTGGCGGAAGGTTTCCACTAGCTGATCCCGCAGGGCGAAATAGGTTGGGCCGAGCGCAAACACCACCGGGAAAGCACGGCGCGCCGTGCGATTCGTCTGACGGATCACATCCGCATCAAAGCCAGCGGGCTCCAGCCCCAGAAGCCGGTAAAAATCGCCCCGCTCACAGACAGTGAGGCTATGGGTGAGAAACACACTCCAGAGAAAGAAGCGGCTCAACAGTCGGCTCCGAAGGCCACTGTTGAGGCCGGGCCAACAGCGGATCAGCATGTTGAAGATGTCACCGTGGCGGTTCTCATCCTGGCACCAGGGTTCGAAGAAATCGAACAGCGGCGTGAAGACATTCTCAGGGTGTGCCTTGAGGTGGCGATCAATGAGAATATAGCGCCAGTAGCCGATTTTCTCTGAGAGATACACCGAATACAGCACCCAGTCCAGGGGAAACCAGGTGACCGCTCGCCTGCCGCTCAGGGACGGCAGATCGATCTGGATCCCTTCCGCCACGAGGGCGCGGTTGAGAAAACCGGCATGGCGAGCCTCATCCCGGGCCATCAGGTTGAACAGACGGCTCAGATCGCCGCGCTGGGCCTGAAACAGCTGACGCGAGAGCTCCTTGAACAGCAGAAACCCTGAAAACTCCGACACGCAGGAGCGCACCAGATAGCTTTCATAGGCGGCTTTCTGGTCTGGATCGAGGACGCGCAGCCGCTCCAGGGGGGCCTTGCGATCAAAGTGGTGGCGGTTGTAGTCGGCCTCCATCTCCACGAGCATGGCCTCGAAGGCGGGCCGCTGGGAGTGAAGATCCGTGCGGGCCGCCCTGGCGACATCCGTGGTGTAGAAGCGTGGCGCGAGCAGATCTTCGCGCAGGTGGGGCGCGGCGGGAGCAACGCTGGCCATGGAGAGGCGATATCGGACAGGACAAGCATATAACGAGATCATGTTTCTGTGTAATGCAGACTCCGTGGAGCCGTCGTAAACTGCCTACATGACTCCGTGGAGCCTGGAGATGGAGCATTTGGCCGACTATTTCAAGGTGTTTTCGGAGCCCAACCGGCTGGCCGTGCTCGACGCCCTTCGCAGCGGCCCCCTCAACGTCACCGCCGTGGTGGAGCGCACAGGCCTGAGTCAGGCCCTGGTGTCGAAACACCTCAAGCTGTTGACCATTGCCGGTGTGGTGCAGCGACGGCCCGAGGGCTCCCTGGTCTATTACGAGGTGATCGACAAGAACGTGTTCAAGCTCATCACCCAGGCGGAGAAGCTGCTGCTGGCCTCGCGGCGCCAACAGCTGGATGCCCTTGCCGCCATCCTCTGATGGCGGAAGCCCCCACCACCCTCGATCAGCTGCGGGAGGCTTTGAAGGCCGGGTTGCGCGATCTGCCAGGTCTCCGCCTCGGGGAGATCGACGCCCAGGATCTTGACCTCACTCACTGCAACCTGGAGGGCAGCCGTTTCCAGGAGGCCCGGTTTGGCCACGCCAGGCTCAGCCAGGCCCGGCTGCGGTTCTGCAACTTCCAGCAGGCCCTGCTCTGGGGGGCCGACCTCTCCGACGTGGACGCTCGGCACTCCTGCTGGCATGAGGCCGACCTCTCCGGTGCCCGCCTGCAGGGGGCCCACTTCGACGAAGCCCTGTTGCATCGCTGCTGCCTCCGCGGCGTGGTGGCCGGGGGCAGCAGCTGGCGACTGGCCAGGATGGTGGATGCCGATTTCCGCTCCGGGCTGGACCAATTGACCGACCTGGGGGGTGCCGATTTCACGGGGGCTGACCTCAGTTTTGCCCTGATGCAAGGCGCCAATCTCCATGGCGCCACCCTGCGGGGCAGTTGCCTCTACGGGGCCGATCTGCGGGGCTGCGACCTGCGCGGAGCCAACCTGAGCGACTGCGATCTCGCCAACACCCAGTTGGAGGGGGCCCGCATCGACTGAGGAGCGGGCTGCGGCAATGTGGCATGTCCAGACAAGCCTGCCTGCCGCCCCCAAAAGCGATGGCCATCGAAGCAGGGAAGCGGCGAGCACCACAACACCGAGACCTCGGCGCCGCACAGCCTTGAGCCCCCCAACCCTCAGGTGATCACCGTCGGGCGCGCCATCCCCGTGCGGGCCTTGATTTCCGCCAGGTCGTCGATGGCGGTGATCAGATCCGCCAAGGCTGCCTGGGGATCCTGGGCCAGGGCGCCGCTGGGAGGCACATAGCTCTCCAGATACACCCGCAGGGTGGCGCCCTGGGTGCCGGTGCCGGAGAGGCGCAGCACCACCCGGCTGCCGTCGTCAAGAAGCAGGCGCAGGCCCTGCCCTTGGCTCACGGAACCATCCACTGGATCGTTGTAGGCAAAGTCATCGGCCACGGCGATGGCCCGGCCGGCGAAGCGCTCGCCCGCCAGCGACGGCAGCATCCCCTTCACCCGCCCATACAGCCCATCGGCAGCATCGCTGGCGATGGACTCATAGTCGTGGCGGGAGTAATAGTGGCGGCCGTAGCGCTGCCAGTGGTCCGTCATCACCTCCGCCAAGGAACACCCGCGCACCGCCAGGATCTGCAGCCAGAAGAGCACCGCCCACAGCCCATCTTTCTCGCGGATGTGGTTGCTGCCGGTGCCGAAACTCTCCTCGCCGCAGAGGGTGATGCGGCCCGCATCCAGTAGGTTGCCGAAAAACTTCCAACCCGTCGGCGTTTCGTAGCAGGGCAGGCCCAGGGCCTTGGCCACCACATCGGCGGCGGCGCTGGTGGGCATGGAACGGGCCACCCCCGCCAGGCCATCCGCGTAGCCCGGCGCCAGGGTGGCGTTGGCGGTGAGCACCGCCAGGCTGTCGCTGGGGTTCACAAAGCAGTGGCGCCCCAGAATCATGTTGCGATCGCCATCGCCATCACAGGCGGCACCGAAGTCGTAGGCATCACCACCGAGCAGCAACTCCGCCAGATCATGGGCATAGGTGAGGTTGGGATCCGGATGGCCGCCGCCGAAATCCTCCAGCGGCACTCCGTTGCGCACAGTACCCGCCGGCGCCCCCAGGTGCCCCTCGAACAGGCGGCTGGCGTAGGGACCGGTGACCGCATGCATGGCATCAAAGGCAACGCGGAAGTTGCCTTTGAGCAAGGCAGACAACCGATCGAAATCAAACAGTTCCTGCATCAAGGTTCCGTAATCGTCCACCGGGTCGATCACCTCCACGGCCATGGTCCCCAGCCGCGCCGTGCCCGGCTGGTCGAGGGAGAGGGGGTCGGCCTCGAAGATGCGGTAGCTCTCCAGGCCGAGGGTGGCTTGATAGATCGCGTCCGTGATCGATTCCGGAGTCGGCCCGCCGTTGGCGCCGTTGATCTTCACGCCGAAATCACCCTCCGGCCCGCCAGGGTTGTGGCTGGCCGAAAGGATGATGCCGCCAACGGCCTGGTGCAGCCGAATCAGATGGGAGGCCGCCGGTGTGGAGAGGATGCCGCCGGTGGTGGTGATCAGCCGGGCCACCCCATGGGCGGCGGCCATACGGGCGATGGTCTGAATCGCCTGCAGGTTGCCGTATCGGCCGTCACCACCCAACACGAGCGTTCCCCCTTCCACGCCGGGCAGCACCCGGAGGGAGGCTTCCACAAAGCTTTCCAGATAGTGGGGCGTCGCGAACTGGCGGCTGCTCTTGCGCAGGCCAGAGGTTCCCGGTTTCTGGTCGGTGAAGGGTTGGGCCAGGGCCACGGTGGTGCCGCGGCTGTCACTGGGGTGGGAGGTCATCGCGGCAGCCGGGGCGGGGCGGATCGGGCAGGAGCAAATTAGCCCTGGGCTGGCCACAGTTCCGGGCCCGGTGAGGAACGGCCGGGGCCGGAGGGGGCCCTGGAACCAAGGCTCCCGCTGGCAGATCAACCTCCAGTACCTTGACCAAGCCCGCTGCAGCCTTGGTGGCGGCTCCGGTTGTTCCCACCCCAGCCCATGGCCCTTCACCGCTTGTTCCGGCTCAGCGAACAGAACGTGTTTTCTGGCAGCGGCAGGCTAGCCAGCCTGTCCAATCTCACCGGGCTTCCCGGCATCGGGCGGCTGCTCCGTGGTGTGACTGCCCTGGTCTCCGTTGCTGCCATGGGGGTGGCTCTGCCCGCCTCGTCCGCCGATGCCTATCCGGAAGCCGTGGCCTTCTCCCGCAAAGCGGCCCAGGCGGTGCTTGCCCAGGATGGGCGGGAATCCTGCCTACGGGGCAAGCTCACCAAGGCCCTGCTCAAGCTCTCCGACAGCTGTGACGCTTCCGGCCAGCGCAATCCCCTCTGCGCCCTAGCGAGCAAGGCGGTGGTGGAGACGCCCATGAGCCTCACCTTCATGGAAGACACTTCCCGCAAGCTGCTAGAGCTGAGCAGCGGCGAGGTTCCCCCCACCCCGGGAGGACGCTGAGATTCCCGGGCACGGAGGGCGTCCCATCCCGACTCAGGGCTGGCCGTCAGCCCCCAGGCTGGGTTGACCCTGGCCGGTTCCTGAGCCCTGGGGCTTGCTCTCGGGCTTGGCCTTCAGCACCTGCCGGCAGGCGATGGTCACCTCAGCAGCGGCCTGATCAATCGGATCTCGGCGCGTCAGAGTGTTGATTGGGGCGGCAACCGCCAGGTTGCGGATGCTCCACAACACGTCCTTGCAGCGGGCGGGTAGGCGGGGGTGATCCAGCAGGGGATCAGCCTGCTGGCGGGCCTCCGCGCAGCGTTCAGCCGTGTTCTCCCGACCGCAGGCCAGGGTGGTGAGCTGGATCCCACGAAACACGGCGGCGGGGGGGAACTGGTCAGGCGGATAGGTGATGGGAGGCTCGGCCTTCAGGGGCGGCGTCCCGGCGCCCAACAGGGCCCCCAGCAGCGAACCCATCCCCACAAGACCCCGCGCCAACCGCCCCGTTCCCATGCGCCCGACCCCAGATCGATGGCCTCACTTTGGAAGCGCCAGGGTCTCGTCGACTCCCTGGCGCAGACGGTGTTGCTGCTGGATCCACCGTTGCCGGGCCAGCACCCCGCTCCAGGGCGCGGTGACTGCCAACCCGCGGCGCAGCCAGCCCTGCTGACGCAGCCGGGCCCCCATCCCCATCTCCCGGGCCTGCAGGGCCTGCAGCCGCAGAATTTCCGGCAGGCGCCGCTGGGCGATCCCCGGCAGAAGAGCATCCACTGCCGCATGCATGGCCTCCGTCCCCCCGCCAGCAGACGGTTGACGCCACGGTGAGGCGTTGTCCGCCAGGGGGCCCAACTGCCGGGCCGCCACAAAGGCGTCCCGCAAGGCCATGTTGATCCCCTGGGCCCTCACCGGACTCATCGGATGGGCCGCGTCGCCCAGCATCAAGAGCCCAGGAACGTGCCAGCGCGGCGCCCAACCAACCTGCACCGGAAAGCTCTGGGGTCCATCGATCACCGGCAGCGGCAGATCCCGGAGGAGCGCGGATCCCTCCTTCGGCAAGGCTGCGGCCCAACGGTCCCGCCAGCCGGCCCCATCCGAGGGCAGGGCGACCCCTGCTTCCGCCACCCACCCCAACCGGAGACCAGCACCGGCTGCCTCGGCAAACAAGGCAAAGCTCACCCCATCGCCAACCACCGTCAAAAACCGACCCGCCAGCCACCGCTCCAAGGGCGCCACGGCGGCACCCGCCAACCGGAACCACAACACCCGCTCCCGGGGCGACTCTGGCTCCCCCTCCTGCAACACCAAGCCCGCCTGCCGCCGCAGGGCCGAGTGCCTGCCGTCACATGCCAGCACCAAATCCGCCGCCATCTCCTCGCCATCCGCCAACACCACCCCAGTCACCCGCCCGTGGGCCCCAGGGGTGCCCAACCCGCGCACCGCCTGCCCCTCCCACACCTGTCCCCCCCACTCCTGCACCAGATCAAGCCGCAGCTGGGCCAGCAGCGACTCCTGATCCACCAGCCAGCATCCCCGATCCCCCGCCAAGGGTTCTGCCGCCTGGAAGAACGGACGTCGATCGAGCACCACGGCCCACCCTCGCAAGGGGCGATGCCGCACGGCCGCAGGCAACGGCCACATCCCGATGGCCGCCAAAACCGCCAGACCGCTGGGCATCAGGCCCTCGCCGCGATAGGGCCTGGGCGCCCCCGCGGCCGCCGCCTCCAGCAGGGTGACGCGCCAGCCCGACCGCGCCAACAACAGAGCCAAGACACTCCCGCAGGGTCCCGCGCCCACCACAACCGCCCGAGGTTCCTCCATGGGAAGAGCTTCTCCCTCAGGGTCGGAGACCCTCAAGTGCCATTCTCGAGCCGCCGATCCTGTCGCGGGGGGCCGCTGAGCAGTTCCTGTTTTTTGCTGAGGAGGTAATCAACCAACTCCTTCTGCAGCACGAGCAGCTCGCCCGTGCAGCCACGGAAGGCGGCCCGATGGCGGATCTCGTCGTGGCGTGTGTTGAGATCCCGCAACATCAAGTTGATCGCATCCAGCTCGGGGGGGTGGATTCGGGGGGAAGGTGCCGGATCCATCACGGTGCTGCGGCGGTCGATCCCATGCTAGTTGGGGTGGAGTCAGGAGCCACCTTCCCCGTTGCCGAGAACGGGCGCCTGCCTGGTCGGGGACGGCCCCGGCCGCAACGCTGCCGGCTCCGGGTCAGGCCCCGCTCCATGCGTCCGCTCACCCCCAGCTCCGCTCCCCGCCAGAGGCGATCCATCTCACGGGTGAAGTGGGCCGCCAACAGGGGGGAGTCAATGATCAGCAGCGTCTCATCGTTTTGATGGGCAGCGGAAGGACTCCAGTTGAACGAGCCGGTGATCACGGTGCGCTGGTCGATCACGGCAAATTTGTGATGCAATTTGTCGCCCCCCGCCAGCCGCGGGGTGCCCACCCCCTCCAGGGGCTGTTGCCACGGCTGGTTGTCTGCCTCCAGCAGACAATCCCTGTCGGGGCGACTCACCCCCAGCACATCCAACACTTCGGAAAACGGACGACTGGCAAAACCAGGATCCGCCAGCAACCGCACAGCCACCCCCCGGGAGGGCAGGGCCGCCAGGGTGTCCGCCAGGCCCTGGGCGGAGAAGACAAACAGGCTGAGATCCAAGCGTCGGTGCACCCCAGCCAGCCGCTCCGCCAGCCACTGCACGCCGTTTCGGGGGTCACTGCGGCGGTGGGGCGCAAACAACACCTCCACCCTGGTCTCCCCCACCATCACCCGACGAACTGGCCCAGACTCCTTCCCCAGGCCAAAACGACTGTCGAACGCTCCTGCTGGACCATCGCCCCAAAGCTTGGCGAATTCCTCCGCGAACACGGCCGCCAAGGCTGCGCTGTCGATGCGCAACAGGTGATTCACATTGCCGCGGGTGCGGGGATCGTCGGGATCGCCATGCACGCAGGAGGGGCTGAAGTTGGCGGATCCCGTCACCACCACCCGACGATCCACCACCAGGAATTTGTGGTGCATCAGCCCACTACCCGCACTACCGTCGGCGGTGTCATCCAGCAGCGGCACCCCGGCGCGCTGCAATAGCGCCACCGCATCCGGTTGGCCCAAGGCCTGCAACTGGGCCTGGCGCTGCCGTTGGTGGGGAGAGAGGCCGGCCAGTGACTGCTGGCTCCAGGGAGTGCTGTAGGTGTTCTCCAGCACCACCCGCACAACCACCCCCTGGCGGTGGCGCTCGACCAGGGCCTTGGCCACCGCGGGCAGGGAGAGCTCTTGCACCGCCACCAACACCTCCTGACGCGCCTCGCCGATGGCTCGCACCACCATCGCTTCCATGTCGTCTCCCTGCCGCCATTGGCCGCTCACCGGACTCCTGTAGCGATGGCCCTCCCGATGGTTGAACGCCACATGAATGCCCTTGGGCAAGGCCAAGGGCTGCTCGTTGGGGCCGACCAGGCTCGCCGGGGCCGCACCACAGCCGCCAAGGCCCAAAACACCTAAGGGAACCAAGACCGCCAAGGATTTTCCCCACCAGTTGGCCATGCTGATCAACCCAGTGCGGAAGGAAGGATTCCCGAGCGGTGTCCGCTGGGCCGGAAGGTCAGTGGTGATCAGCCGGGTGGGGGGGCATCTCCGAGGTGCGCAGCATGGCCACGAACCAGCCGGTGCCAGCGATGACCAGGGCCAGGACGCCAGCAGCGATGCTGACGCGGACCATCAACAGAGGGACCACAACGGGAACCAGGATCGAGCCTGCCAGGGGCGTGAGAGCCACCAAGGTTTTGAGCAGGGAAGACGGAGGCCGGGAGGTGGACGTCACGATGTCAGAACCATTCGGTGATGGCTTGGTGGGCCGGGTTGCTGTGGTCTTCCGGGGTAGAGCGGCGGAATTCCAGGGTGATGCTGCGCTTTTGCTCGCCATCGGCCGCCACCGCCTCGATGGGGTACACCTGTTGGCCGTCGCGGAAGGGCACCTGGATGCGGAAGGTGCCATCGGCCGAGAGGGGCACTTCTTC
>JBKDSY010000002.1:0-10928 GCA_046340755.1 Cyanobacteriota bacterium | reverse complement strand
GACGGATGGAAGGACGGAAACCCGTCAGGCCCCCGTCGACAAGCAATGTAACGCAGTGTTGCGGCATTTGTGAAGGAGCATGAGGATCAGCTCTGGCGATGGGAAGCATCAGCGGGGCTGATGGATCGGCTGCCGCTGGCTTGCCGGGTCGCGCTTGCCTCTCCCTCAGGCGTCACTTGCCAGTCCACCCCCTGGAATCCCTTGTGGGGGCTGGTGTCGAAGCGGGTCTCCAGCTAGGAGAGAGGTCGTCTCCCCTTGCTCTGCCATGCCTCCTCTGCCATTCCTTCGCCGGGGTCCTCTCCGCAGGCCCTCTGGCCCGGATTCCCGCTCCCGCTCCCGGGGTGTGCTCGGGTGGCTGCTAGCCCCCCTTCTAGGGCTGGGCCTGGCCACAGGCGGCTGTCAGCGCGGTCCAAGCGAGGAGATGCGCCGCCTGGATCGGGTTGATCTCAAAATTCAACAGTTGGAGCAACGCCTCAACAAGCTCTCCGTTCCCACAGCCGACGGCGCCGACAAAGCCGGCAAACCCCCGGCCGGCGTGATCAAATCCCTCACCTTTCGCCTGGGCAGCGAGGACGATCGCTTACGCATCTACTGGGCCGATGGCAGCAACACCGATCTGCCCTGCACCAAGGAACAGAGCACTTACGTCTGCGGGTGAAGCCAGCCTCGGCAGCTGGATCGACTCAAGCCCCTCCCATCAGGGGGGGCTTGAGTCGGCGCCCTCAGGCAGCTTGCGTTTGAGCGCGATGGCTGCGGTAGTGGTGGCCGCGATAGCAGAGATCCACGGAGGGATCCACCGGAGCGGCCTGATGGCGGAGGGGGGCCACGTAGGCATGGCCGCGATACACGTGCTCCACCGGACGGTCGGAGGCTTGTTCGTGGATGCTGGCGTCGTAGGCCACGCCGCGGTAGCGGAGACGGTTGGTCATGGGATCAATGGAGTTCCTACGAACAAGCTCTAACGCTGGGAACTGTCCACTGAGAACAGTTGTTGGGGTCCCGCAATAAAAATTCATAACTGAATGGGGAGTTTTGGGCCTGACGCCCGCCCATCCCTTGCCGAGGCCCATGCAACTCTTTTTTCAGCCCGCCCAAAATCAACCGCACCAGATCCTGTGACCGCGCTTGAGTTGTGCGGATCTGAACGTTTTGTGACAAGAGATACAAATGGCCGGGGATCCGGCTCCCAACAATGCGCGGGTTACCCCGCGCAGCTGAATTCACCACACATTGCCTCCTCTCCATTGAATGTTTGTTTTGTTCTCCCCCATGGATCAGCTGAATGCTGCTCAACGCAGCTCCGAGTTCAACGCAAGTCTCCACAACGCTCCCGCCCTGCTCCTCTCGCGGTTGCGAAGCTTTTCCTCTCCCCAGGCGCGCACCTGGTTGGCCTGTGTGCCCGTGGCACTGGCAGGGCTGGGACTCTTCAATCTCGCAGCCAAGGCAGCCGATCTGCCCGAACTCACGCCCGCCTTCCTGGCCAACAATCTGTTCCTGCTGATCTGTGCCGTTCTGGTGATCTTCATGAACGCCGGTTTCGCCATGGTGGAAGCTGGTTTATGCCGACAAAAAAACGCGGTTAACATTCTGGCGAAAAACCTGATTGTTTTCGCCCTGGCGGTGACCGCTTACTGGTTCATCGGCTACAAGATCATGTACAACGCCGACTGGGTGATTCCGGGCTGGCTGAAGTTCGGTGGTCTCTTCTTTGATCCTTCGGTGACACCAGAAATGATCAAGGAGGGCAAATTGGTGCCCAGTGTTGACTTTCTTTTTCAGGCGGCTTTCGCGGGCACGGCTGCCACGATCGTCTCGGGCCTGGTTGCGGAACGCATCAAGTTTGGTCCCTTTGTCATCTTTTCTCTCATTCTCGTTGGTGTTCTCTACCCCATCTCCGGCTCTTGGCAGTGGAATGTGGGTGAAGGCTGGCTGAACAAGCTCGGCTTCATTGATTTCGCCGGCTCCTCCGTGGTGCATTCCTTTGGCGCTTGGTCAGGCCTGGTGGGGGCAATCCTCCTTGGACCCCGCCTCGGCAAGTTCAAGGACAACCTGCCCCAGGCCATCCCCGGCCACAACCTGGCCATCGCCACCCTGGGTTGCCTCATCCTCTGGATCGGCTGGTATGGCTTCAATCCGGGGTCCTGGCTGTCCATGGCTCCCGAAGTGCCCTACATCGCCGTTACCACCACCCTCGGTGGCGCCGCCGGTGGCATCGCCGGCACCCTCGCCAGCCAGATCACCGGTGGCAAGCCCGACCTGACCATGACCATCAACGGGATCCTGGCCGGCCTGGTGGGCATCACGGCCGGTTGCGACGGGTATTCCATGCCAGCGGCCTGGGTGGTGGGGTTCATCGCCGGAATCCTGGTGGTGTTTTCCGTGATGTTCATCGATTCGCTCAAGATCGACGCTCCCGTGGGCGCCTTCTCCGTCCATGGCACCTGTGGCATCTGGGCCACCCTGGCGGTCGGTCTGTTCAACACCGACAAGGGTCTGTTCACAGGCCATGGCTTTGCCCAACTGGGCCATCAGGTCGTGGGTGTCTTCGCCTTTGCCGCCTTCTCCATTGTCACCTCCTTGGTGCTCTGGAAATTGGTCGGCCTGGCCTACGGCGGCATCCGCGTCAGCGAGCCCGAGGAGATGGAAGGGCTCGACATTGGGGAACATGGCATGGAGGCCTATCCCGATTTCGCCTCGGTGAAGTAATCCCCCATCCCTAGGGAGCGGCGCTGCGCTTGGTCTCCAACGTGATGGCCAACTCCCGCAGCGCTGCTCCCCAATCTGCCGACACCAGCCACCGTTCCCGCTGGGTGAGGCTCAGGGCAATGCCCTTCTCCCCGTAGGCAGCCTCATTGATGAACACGGGCCACACCGTGGCCGGATCTCCCACCTCCGGCTGCCAGCCCAGGGTGACGCCATCAAAGGACAGAAACAGGGGATCCCCGGGCGCCAGGGGCCACCAGTCCCTCCCCTGCCGCCGAGGATGCACCATGGCGCAGGCCTCCCCCCGGCCATCCCGGGGCACATCCACGGTGCGCAGGTGGCGGTGCACCTCCAGTTGCTGGGGCAGCCGCATGCGGCCGGCCCGCGCCTCCGCCAACAGGGCCAGGGCCGTTTCCAGGGCCAGCTGGGTTTGGTGGCAGATGGTGGCATTCACCACCCCCTGGGGCACCGGCCCCACCTCGATCACCAGGCCGCAGGGCCACTGCTCCACCAAATAGCCCCGTTGGTTGGGGTCCCCCTCGTGCAGATAGATCGGTAGGCCGAGGCTCCCCTGCAACCCCGCCGCCAGGGCCAGATCCGCCGGCCGCCGGCCATACACCACCAGGGAATTGCCCATGGCGGCCGTGGTGCTGTGCAGATCCAGGGCCACCGCGCAGGGCCGCCGGCCCCGGGGCCCCCAGGTGGCCACCAATTCCCGAGCCCGCCGCGCCTCCAGCTCCTGGTGGGACGGCGCTTCCAGCAGGTGGGGTTGAAAGCTGCGGTTGAGGTCTCGATCCACATAGCGCCGACAGACCGAAATGGCCGTCGGATTGCCTTCCACCAGTTCGAGGGTGAGGCCCTGGTGGCGGAGCGTGTGGGGGGCCTGGCTCCAAAGCCTCAACAGATGCACCCCATTGCGTTCATTGCCGTGGGTGCCGCCAACCACCAACACCCGGGCCCGGGCGGCGGGCTCTCCTGTCATCGGCAGACCCCCACGGAACGACCCAGCTTGACGCAGAGTTGAGCCAGCCGTTGTTGCCTGATGACGCCACCCCCCGCCTTGGTGCGCAGCGTGCGGGCGTTTTGGCAGTGGCAATGGCGCCAACTGATGGGGGGGCTGGCCCCCGCCGACGCCGAGGGGAATTACCTGCGTCCTGCAGGGGCCTTCACCGCCCTGCCCCCCCTGCCCGCTGACGCGGCCGAGCCCGACTCCCACGCCTTGATCGTGGGT
This sequence comes from Cyanobacteriota bacterium, assembly GCA_046340755.1. GTDB lineage: Bacteria > Cyanobacteriota > Cyanobacteriia > PCC-6307 > Cyanobiaceae > Cyanobium. The sequence continues at coordinate 6,994 of JBKDSY010000002.1, read as the reverse complement.
CGCAGCTGCCCCTGGGCTCACCGGGCCTGGCTGGTGTGGACCCTGCGCCAGCTGGAGCCCAGCGTGCGCCTGGTGATCGTGGAGCCCGACCCGGAAGCCGGCCGCTGGCGTTTCCCGGAGCCCTTCCTCGGTTGCACCAGCCTGGCCGATCTCTACCGCCGGGCCGGCGGCAACCACCAGGCTCGTGCCACCGTGCCCGTGGTGGTGCATCTGGCCAGTGGTCGGGTGCTCCTCAACGAAAGCGCCCGGGTGATTGAGCTGCTCAACCGCTGGCCCGCCCCACCAAGCGCGCCCGACCTGGACCCCCCGGCCGCCCGGGAGGCCATCGCGGCCTGGCGCGACCGCCTGCAAGACCCGGTGAACGACGGCGTTTACCGCTGTGGCTTCGCCCGTAGCCAACAGGCTTACGACACCGCCCAAACCGCCCTCTTCCAGGGGCTGGAGGCGGTGGATCAGGCCCTGCGCCACCAGGAGAGCCAGGGCCAGCGGTGGCTCTGCACGGCGGCGGGCCCCAGCCTGGCGGATGTGGTGCTCTTCCCCACCGTGATCCGCTGGGAGATGGTGTATGCGCCGCTCTTCGGCTGCAGTCAGCGGCCCCTCTGGCAGCTGGAGGCCCTCTGGCGCTGGCGGAGCCGCTTTTTTGCCCTCCCCGGCGTGGCCGCCACCTGCGCCGCCGCCGACTGGCGCCGGGACTATTTCTCGGCCCTCTTCCCCCTCCACCCCTCGGGCCTGGTCCCAGCCGGCCCGGATCTGGCCACACTGGTGCACAGCACTCCCCCCAGCCCGCCATGAGCGCCAGCGTCGCGGCCCCCGACTCCCCCAGCGCCGACCCCGTTCTGCAAGGGGTGTTCGGCCCCTACACGATCACCGCCCTCGATCGCCGGGAGGTGCTCGGCTACCGCCTGGCCCTCACCAGCGTGGCCGTGGCCCAGCTGGCCCTGGCCCTGCAGTGGCGCCAGTGGGGCAGCCAGGCCCTCTGGCCCTGGCTGGGGGTGATGGGGGTGGGGCTGGGGTTCGCCCTGCGTTGGATTCACATCTATCTGCGGCCGCTGCACCAGGCCCTGCGGCTGTTCTGGCTCCTGGGTTGCGCGGGTTTCCTGGCCCTGGCCGCCTGGTTGGGGCCCCAGGCGATGGTGGGCGAAGCGCTCGAGCGGCCCCTGGCGATCCTGGCGGTGGGGCCGTTCTTTGCCGCCCTCACGGGGGTGGGCTTCAAGGAATTCTTCTGCTTCCGCCGGCCGGAGGCCATCGGGGTCACCCTGCTGCTGCCCCTGGCCCTGCTCGGCCGGCTCACGGGGCTGCTCCCGGTGGCCGCCACCCTCCAGCTGCTCGCGCTTCAGGCCGCCCTCCTGCTGGTGCTCTGCCTGCGCAAGTTCCCGATGGAGGCCGCCGCCGATGTGGGCGACAAGAGCGTCTTCACCCACCTGGAGCAGCAACGCCTGGGCCAGAGCCCTGGAGCCACCCCATGAGCTGGATCCGCCTGGAGGGCGCCGGCAAGGACTTCGGCCTGCGTCCCCTCTTCCGCGGCCTCGATCTCACTCTGGAGGCCGGCGATCGGCTGGGGCTGATCGGGCCCAACGGCGCCGGTAAATCCACCCTGCTCAAGGTGTTGGCCGGGGTGGAGCCCCTGGGGGAAGGGCGGCGCCACTGCCAGCCCCGGTTGGAGGTGGTGCTCCTGGATCAGGAGCCGGCCTTCGATCCGGAGGCCACCATCCTCGATCAGGTGTTCCGGGGCGCGGGGGAGCGCATGGACCTGCTGCGGGAACACGAGCGGCTGGCCATCGCCCTCAGCGCCGAACCCGACGACCCCTCCCTGCACGCCCGGCTGGCGGAGGTGCAACGCCAGATGGAGGCCAAGCAGGCCTGGGACCTGGAGCGGGAGTGCCACACCGTGTTGGATCGGTTGGGCATCGGCTCCCAACCCCAGATCCTGGCCCAGACCATGGGGTGCCTGTCCGGCGGGAACCGGCGGCGGGTGGCGTTGGCGGCGGCGCTGGTGAGCCAGCCCGATGTGCTCCTGCTCGATGAACCCACCAACCACCTCGATGCCGAGGGGGTGGAGTGGCTGCAGAGCTGGCTGGATCGCTATCCGGGCGCCGTGGTGCTCGTCACCCACGACCGCTACCTCCTGGATCGGGTCACCCGCCGCATCGTGGCCGTGGAGGCAGGCGAGGCCCGCCACTACCCGGGCAACTACGCCACCTACCTGGAGGCCCGTGCCCAGGACGAGGTGGTGGCGGCGGCGGCGGCGGCCACCTACCGCTCCGTTCTGCGGCGGGAGCTGGCCTGGCTGCGCCAGGGGCCCAAGGCCCGCAGCACCAAGCAAAAGGCCCGCCTGCAGCGGATCGAGGCCCTGCGGGAGACTCCCCCCGCCATGGGGCGGGGACGGCTGGAGCTGGCGGTCACGGCCCAGCGGCTGGGGAAACGGGTGATTCGGGCGGAGAACGTCGCCGTGGCGGTGGAGGGCCGCTCCCTGCTCAAAGGCTTCAGCTACGACTTCAGCCCGGAGGATCGGGTGGGGATCATCGGCGCCAATGGCGCCGGTAAATCCACCCTGTTGGAGGTGTTGGCGGGCCTGCGGGCGCCGAGCGGCGGGCTGGTGGAGATCGGCGACACGGTGCGCCTGGCCAGTTTTGACCAACACAGCGCCCTGCTCCAGGCGGCGCCCGAGCGCAAGGTGATCGATGTGGTGCGGGAGGCGGCCAGCGTGGTGCGGGTGGATGGCCGGGAGATCAGCGCCTCCCAGTTGCTGGAGCGTTTTCTGTTTCCTCCGGCCCAACAACATCAGCCGGTGGCGAAGCTCTCCGGTGGCGAGCGGCGCCGGCTGCACCTCTGCCGGTTGCTGATGGCGGCGCCCAACGTGCTTCTGCTTGACGAGCCCACCAACGATCTGGATGTGGCCACCCTGGGGGTGTTGGAAGACTTTCTGGACGACTTCCCCGGCTGCGTGGTGGTGGTGTCCCACGACCGCTGGTTCTTGGATCGCACCGTGGATCGCCTGTTCGTGGTCGGCGGGGGGGATGTGCGCCGCTTCGAGGGCAACTACAGCGCCTGGTTGGAGAGCCGGGAGGCCCCCCCGAGTGCCCCCCGATCCGCCCCGAAGCCCCCCAGCCCCAAGGCCAGCCGTTCACCCTCCGCTGGGGCCTCGCCACGGCGCAGCTACAAGGACAACCGGGAGTTGGAGGCCCTGGAGCGGGATCTGCCCCGCTGGGAAGGGGAGCGGCGCGCCCTGGAGGAGCGCCTGGGCCAACCCGCCAGCGGCACCTACGGCGATCTGGAACGCCTCAGCCAGGAGCTGGCGGCCCTGGTGGCCCGCATCCACACGGCGGAGGAGCGCTGGCTCGAGCTCAGCGAGCGGCCGGAGTAGGGAATTGTTTCCAAATCAACACCTTCTTGGCCCGCATCCCCATCCCCAGGCCGCTCCTTGATCAGCGCCAGCGCACATGGGGGAGGCAATCGGCCGATGGGGCTCGTATGGTGGGCGCCGTGAATTCTTGCCGACATCGGCGGCCGTTTCTCATGAAGAGCATCGACGAGCACATCGAAAAGGACAGAGTCGACATTGAGCAGGCCCGTGCAGCCGGCGATCTCGGCAAGGTTCGCCACCTGGAAGAGGAGCTCAAGGGGCTGGAGGAGTACAAGTCGCACCACCCAGAGGACAACCACGACCCCTCCCCCCTGGAAGTGTTCTGCGATCTCAATCCCGAAGCACCCGAGTGCAAGGTTTACGACGACTGAAGGCCGTCCAGCTGTCGCCAGACGGCTTCCATCAGCGGGTCCATCCCCTGGGACGTGGCCGCTGAAATCACCAGGGGAAGGGGCCGCACCCAACCCTTCCCCTCCCCCCAGCGGCCCACTTCGGCCACCAGCTCGGCCAACTGGTCGTCATCCAGCAGATCGGCCTTGTTGAGCACCACCAGTCGCGCCTTGGCCGTGAGCCCATGGCCGTAGGCGGCCAGCTCCTTGTCCACCACCGCCAAGTCGGTGATCACCTCTTCCGCACTGGCGTCGAGGAGGTGCACGAGCATCTTGGTGCGTTCGATGTGGCGCAGGAAGTCGTGCCCCAGGCCCGCCCCGGAGGCGGCCCCCTCGATCAGCCCGGGAATGTCGGCAAAGAGGGTGCCATCACCGCTGGGTTTGCGCACCATGCCCAGGTTGGGCACCAGGGTGGTGAAGGGATAGTCGGCAATCTTGGGCCGGGCGGCGGAGAGCACGGAGATCAGGGTGCTCTTCCCCGCATTGGGTAAACCGATGATGCCCACCTCCGCCAGGAGCTTGAGCTCCAGCTGAAGGTCCCAGGTTTCCCCCTCCACCCCCTCGGTGTGGCGCTCCGGAGCCCGGTTGCGGTTGCTCAGGAAGTGGGCATTCCCCAGACCGCCCCGGCCCCCCATGGCCACCAGCAAATCGTCGCCGGGTTGGGTCAGATCCCCCAACAGGATCCCCGTGCGGGCATCGCGCACCTCGGTGCCGCTGGGCACGCGGATCACCAGGGTGGAGCCGCTCGCTCCGGTGCGCCGGCTCGGCCCCCCCCGCACGCCATCGCCCGCGGCGAAGAGGCGTTTGTAATGAAAATCCAACAGGGTTTGAAGATTCCCATCGGCCACCAACAGCACATCGCCCCCCCGGCCGCCATCGCCCCCGGAGGGCCCGCCAGCGGGCACGTATTTCTCTCGGCGAAAGGCCGTGATGCCGTCGCCACCACGGCCGCCGCGCACCGTGATCCGCGCTTGATCAATGAACTGCATTGGAGCAACCCTAGGATCCATTCGTCGCAACGAACGGTTGGCCGAGGTTCGGTTTGAGGGGGTGAGCAAAACCTACCCGCCCCGCGGGGGTGGGGAGCCGGTGGCGGTGCTGCGGGAGCTGGATCTGCGCATCGCCGATGGGGAGTTTCTCGTGCTTGTGGGCCCCTCGGGTTGTGGCAAGAGCACCCTGCTTCGCCTGTTGGCGGGCTTGGATCGGCCCAGCGGCGGTGAAATTTATGTGGGCAACCAGCCGGTGAGTGCCCTCCGCCCATCCCAGCGCAATGTGGCGATGGTGTTTCAGAGCTATGCCCTCTATCCCCACCTGAGCGTGGCGGGCAACCTGGGCTTCGGCCTGCGCCGCCGCCTGCGCCGCTCCCCGGGGGAGCACCTGCGGGATGGCCTCCATCGTCTGAGCCGCTCCTGGCCCCGCCCCCTGCGGGTCACCTCGCCCCGGGAGGACCGCATCGAGGCCCGGATCAGCGAGGTGGCCGCCATGTTGGAGCTGGCCCCGCTCCTGGAGCGACGGCCCAAGGAGCTCTCCGGGGGCCAAAAGCAGCGGGTGGCCCTGGGCCGGGCCATCGCCCGCCAGCCGGAGGTGTTCCTGATGGATGAACCCCTTAGCAACCTGGATGCCAAGCTGCGCACGGGCACCCGCGGCCAGATCGTGGCCCTTCAGCGCCAGCTGGGCACCACCACCCTTTACGTCACCCACGACCAGGTGGAGGCCATGACCATGGGCCACCGCATTGCCGTGCTTCACCAGGGCAAGTTGCAACAGGTGGGCACCCCCCTGGAGCTCTACCGCCAGCCCACCAATCTCTTTGTCGCCCAGTTCATCGGCAGCCCCCCCATGAACCTCCTGCCGGTGGAGGTGGTGGGTCCGGGGCTGTTGCTCTTGGCGGGCAAGAAGTTTGCCCTGCCCTCCGCCCTGGAACCCCTGGTGGCGGGGCGCCATGGGGAGCGGCTCACCGGTGGCCTGCGCCCGGAACACCTGCGCCTGGCCCCCTCCGCCAACCGCAACCTGCCCGCCGAGGTGAGCCACGTGGAGTCGCTCGGCAACGAACAGCTGCTCACCTGCCGCCTGCTGGAGGGCAACGCCCTGGTGCATGTGCGTCTCGGGCCTGACCAGGAGGCGCGGCCCGGGGAGACCGTGCACCTGGAAGTGGACACCAACGGCTGGCGCCTCTTCGACGGTGCCGGCGAGGCCCTGGAGATCCCCCAGCCCCGGGAACGGGAGACGGGGCCAGTCCGGCGGGAGCCGCAGCTGCCCCGGCTGGGTTGAAGGACATCGTGAGGCTGGGCCTCCAGGCGGGGCGCCATCTCAACCCAGTGGTCCTGAACGCCGAGCTCAAGCACCGCCTCTGGATGGGCGGCACAAACCTCTGCGAACTGGGCCTGGGAGAGCGTGCCGCTCAGGCCGTTTCTGGCGAAGGGACTCACTTCACCCACACCACACTGCAGCCCGGCCCCCCATCGCCTTGGTCGGCGTCGCTCACCCGTTCCACGTAGGGCACGGTGGCCAGCCAGTCGCGCAGGCCCCGCTTGAGCTTGCCGGTGCCGATGCCGTGGATCACCCAGAGGGGGCCGTTGGCTGCCCGCAGCTGCTCCTCCACCGCCGCTTCCGCCTCGTGCACCCGCAGACCGCGCACATCGATGGTGTTGCGGGCGGTGCGCACCTCCGGCCCCCGGCTGGCGGGATTGCGGCGGCTGCGCACGGCCACCACCGGCTGGCGCGGCTCCGGCGGGGTGGCCTTCTCGCCGTGGAGCCCCTCGATCGCCGTCAGCTCCAGGGTGAGGCGCATCAGGCCGCAGCGCACGGTGAGCTCGCGGCCGTCATCGGAGAGGGCGAGCACCTCGGCGGCCTTGCCCAGCGACAGCACCCGCACCCGATCGCCCACCTTTGGCAACCAGCCCTCGTGCTCCCGCCGCTCCGGCGCGGGCCGGTGCGCTTCCTCCAACTTGCGGAGCCGCTGCCCCACCTGCCGGGCCGCTTCTCCTGCCTCCGTGGGCTGGGCCCGGCCCGCCTGGCGCAGGCGGCGGATCAAGCGCCGCACTTCCCCTTGCCCGGCGCGGATGGAACGCTCCAGTTCCTGGCGCCGTTGCTCTTGCAATTCGGCGCTCTGCTCCTTCTGCTGCCGCCAACGCTCCAACAGTTCCTCGTGCAGGAGCTCGGTGCGGGCAAGCAGGGCGGCGGCCTCCTCGGCCGCCTCCTGTTGCCGCTGCCGCTGACCCTCCAGCCCCGCGATCACGGC
>JBKDSY010000001.1:0-17739 GCA_046340755.1 Cyanobacteriota bacterium | reverse complement strand
AGGCGCTGGTAGGCGGGATATTCGGCACGCCGCTCATGCAGGGAGCGGACCATGGAAAAGAAGCCATCGGTGTCGAAGTTGAGGCTGAGGAGGTTGTCGACCTCCTCCACGAAGATCGTGATCGGCGACTGGATGTGGGTCAGAAGGATGGAGTCGATGAACTCCTCGAAGCGGTTCACTGGGCTCAAGGCCTGCACGCTCGGGTCTTTCCACCAGCTGCTGAAGGGCAGCTCCTCCGCCAGCTCCAGATCCTGGAGGAGTCGTTTGATGGTGCCCGCATACCACTGCTCCTCGGTGGGCGTGGTCCCTCGGGACTGGGGGTCGATGACGACGCAGACCACTCCTTGCGCCCTGAGGCGCGCCATGGTGCGCACCCTCAGGCTGGATTTGCCCATCTGGCGGCTGTTGAACACGAAGCAGGTTTCGCCGAGGCTGAGCCGCTGGTGGAGCTCACGATCCGCCGCACGCTCAACATAGAGGGCATTGTCACCCTCCAGGCTGCCGCCCACTTGGTAGGGCCCTAGGACTGGCTGGGCGGTCATCACTCAGGAGGCCAGTCTGTCGGCTGGGTAGACGCTGCAGAGACAACAACGCGACCGTCGAACGTGCTGGAAGTCGTTCGCCACCTGCCGTCGTACCGCCACCAGATTGTTGTCCAGATGATCGCGCATCCTCTCGTCTTTGTATGTGGAGGCCATGAACGGCCGCAAGGGCGGCGCTTTAGTCATCCGACCATCGCGCGTCTCTTCATTGTGTCGCCCTCAGCAGACAGTGATGCTGCTGCAGGCTTGGTTGTGCGCTCGATCACTGATTAGACGGCGGATCCATGGTTACATCTTATCTAGCCGCTGCTCCCTTTGACATCTGATGTTGTGGTCCGGGTGGCGTTCGACACCCAGGCATCCTCTTCTTGGGCCAGCAGGGCCTCAACTCGGGAGACGAAGAGAGTGAACGAAGCTTCTTGGACATCCATCTCGCTTCCGTCGCGACGGTAGGGGCCACTGGTGGTTTGATACAACAGCTTTTCCCGTTTCAGCTCTTCAAGGGCACGGCGGTATCGGATCCAGTTGTTCTGATAGTCATTCACGCTTTCCCATGCGGCGGCCAGGCTCACGACAACTCCGAGGGTGGTGATGATCTGCGGACCGAGGTCGATTCGGTTGGCATAAGCCCCGCCAGCGGTGATCAAGATACCCAGAGCTGTCTGCAGAAACCTGATCGCGCGATAATTTGCCTTGCTACTGCTGGCTTTCTCCGCTAACCAGCGGATTTGGTCATCCACGCGCTCGTTCAGATAGTCTTCCGGGCCAAGCCGGGAGATTTCCATGAGAGGGAGGCATAGTTCTGCCCAGGCTAGCCGTGGAACTCTCGATGGGGAAAACTACACACAAAGAGAAAGCACGTTAAGATTTCATGCTAGTGGTCATCTTTGTAGCCCAGGTAGCTGGCGATCTCCTTGGGCGGCCTCTACCTTAGATTGAAGTGGAGCTTTCCATTGTCGATGCCATTAACCAGCCAGGAACTGACATCCCTGTCTGAGGAAGGGATCGACCTCTATGATCCGGGCCCGTACGCGGACCTGATGTCCGACTTGCAGGGCAACATTATCAAGAGTCATGGTCGCGACCACTCGGTGTTGCTCTTTGTCCGTTGGCGACATGAATGCCTGGCCGAAGCGCGCCGCTGGATCGCCGCTTTTGCTGAGAGGTCGATTACCTCGGCTGCGATGCAGTTCGAGGAGGCCAAGCGGTTCCGTGAAAGCGGCGCCCCTGGCCAGGTGTTTGGCTCCCTCTATCTCAGTCGCCTCGGCTACGAGGCCCTCGGCTTCAGTGGTGCCCAGCTGCCGGCGGATCAGCCCTTCCGCATGGGGATGCAGCATGATGAATTGGCAGCCAGTCTCGGGGATCCCCCTTCTGTCCATTGGGAGCGTGGATATCAGCAGCCTTGTCATGCCATGATCTCGCTGGCCGATGATGACCTCATCCTGCTGTTGCAGATGGTGAATCGGCTTAGTCAGGATCTCCGCAACTGCGCCGAAATCCTGCACCGGGAGGATGTCTTTGTTTTGCGTAATGAACACGGCCAAGCTATTGAACACTTTGGTTATGTTGATGGCGTGAGCCAACCACTGTTCACGCTCCAGGACATTCAACGGGAGCGCCAGCTCGCGGGATCCCCTGAGCGCTGGGATTCCATGGCTCCCCTCAGCCTGGTGTTGGTGAAGGATCCCAACGGCAGGTTGGCGGATAGCTGCGGCAGCTATCTAGTGGTGCGGAAACTCGAGCAGAATGTCAAACAATTTAATCAAGCAATCCGTCATTTGGCTCAGGTCCTGAATACGGATGCTGACCGGGCGGGCGCACTCGTCATGGGTCGTTTCCAAAACGGCACCCCGATCAGCGAGTCAGGCGAGCCAACGGGCGAAACCCGAAACAATTTCAACTTCTCCGCAGATCCCGAGGGCCGACGTTGTCCGTTCCATGCCCATGTGCGCAAGACCAATCCCCGGGGTGACACTGTCCGGGAGTTCAACATGAGCGATGGGGAGGAACGAAGTCACCGCATTGTCAGGCGTGCCATGAGTTACGGCAGTCATCGGCCTCAGGAGGAGCCGGAATCCGACTCAGGCCTGCTCTTTCTCTGTTTCCAGGCCAATATCGAAAATCAGTTCAACTTCATTCAAACCCGCTGGGCAAATGCCACCAACTTCCTGCGGGTGGGAGTTGGTGCTGATCCCCTGATTGGCCAGCCGTCGGGTAAGCAACATTGGCCAACCCATTGGGGGGGAGGGGAAACCCGTGAGTTCAACTTTCCGCTCCCGGTGTCCATGAAAGGTGGCGAATATTTCTTTGCGCCCAGCATCAGCTTTCTTCGTTCCCTCGCGCCATGACGACTCCGACGACCCCCGAGTTCACGCTTCGCTTTGGGCGCGAGATCTGTCGCCATGCGGAGCTCAGTGATGGCCTGGAGTGGCTGGTGACCAACGGCCTGGGTAGCTTTGCCTCTGGCAGCGTGGGTGGCACCCTCACCCGCAGTTACCACGGACTCTTGGTGGCGGCCATCTCTCCGCCAGGGGACCGGCGTGTGCTGCTGAGTCACCTCGATGAAACACTGCAGCGGGAGGATGGCACGCAGCTGGAGCTGTCCGGCAACCTCTGGAGCGGAGGCGTGCGCTCTCCGGATGCCGCCAAGTGGATTGAGGAATTCGAGCTGGTGGCCGGTTTGCCCCGCTGGCTCTTCAGTCGGGAGGACATCCTGCTCGAACGGCGAGTTTGGATGGAGCAGGGTGCCAACATCACCTGGGTGCGCTACCGGTTGCTCAGGGCAGAGTGTCCCGTGACCCTGCGGATTCGCGCATTGGTGAATCAGCGGAGTTTCCATGGCGGCGACTTGCCCGGTGACCTGCGAGTCGCTCCTATCAAGGATGGCGTGCGCGTCCAGCGATTTGAAGACGATCCAGCGGCCCTGGAGCTGAGGGTGAAGGCAGACACACCCACGGCGATGTCTAGCCTCGACCTGCGGACCACGACCATCCCCTATGTGGGCTATGAGCTCATGCGGGAGAGGGAAAGGGGCCTCGGCTTCACTGACCGTCATCTGCAGGCCATGGAGCTGCAGGTGCGGTTGGACCCAGGGGAGTCGTTCACCCTGCGGGCCCGCTGCGTGAGTCCCCGGGGGGCAGCGATTCCCTTGGACGACGACCTTGATGGAGAAGCCGCCTGGACACGGCGTCAGTGCCATCAAGCAGGATTGTTGGCCCAGTGGTCCGATGGCCCTGGTGGGGCGGTCTCACCAGCGCCCCCCTGGATCCGGCAGTTGGTCTTGGCCGCCGATCAGTTCCTGGTTCAACGCGTTGTTGATGGTCAATCGGTGGCGAATGGCCCTGACACCACTGTGATTGCCGGTTACCACTGGTTCCAAGACTGGGGACGGGACACCCTTCTCAGTCTGCCTGGACTCACCCTGAGCACGGGGCGTTTGGAGATCGCCCGCTCCTTGCTTCTCTCCTTTGCCGAGTTTTTTGATCGAGGCATGTTGCCCAACCGCTTCCCGGAGGTGGGTCGCCCCCTGACGGAGGAGGATTTCAACACGGTTGACGCTGCCCTTTGGTATTTCGAAGCCCTGCGCCAGTACATCGAGGCCAGCTCCGACCACGACCTCTTTCTTCAGCTTCACGATCGCCTGGCGGAGGTGCTGAACCATCACATGGCCGGTACCCGCTACAACGTTGCCGTGGATCCCGCCGATGGCCTGCTCGCCGCAGGGGCGCCCGGCGTGCAACTCACATGGATGGATGCGATCGCTGGAGGACGGGTGATCACCCCCCGACGTGGCAAGCCTGTGGAGATCAATGCCCTGTGGCTCAATGCCCTGGTCACCATGGCCCACCTCTGCGCGCGTACTGGTCGCCCCGCGGAGCGATGGCAGGCCCTGGCACAACAAACGCAGACAAGCTTTCAGATGTTCTGGAATCCCCAACTCGGCTGCTGTTTCGATGTGATCGATGCCTATGCCGAACGTCCCGATGATCCCCGCCAGAACGACGCAAGCATTCGACCCAACCAGATTTTGGCCGTCTCGCTACCTGCATCGGGTCTGGATGGTGCCCAGCAGCGTTCCGTGGTCCGCATGTGCGCCCAGCATCTGCTCACCTCCCACGGATTGCGCAGCCTGAGCCCAACGGATCCGGCCTATGCCGGGCACTACGGCGGGGGTCCCCTTGAGCGAGACAGCCACTACCACCAGGGCACGGTCTGGGGCTGGCTGTTGGGTCCGTTTGCTGTGGCCCATTGGCGCTGCCATCACGACCGGGCTCTGGCGCTGGGATTCCTTGAGCCTATGGCCCACCATCTTCTTGACGGAGGGCTGGGAACCATCAGTGAAATTTTTGATGGCGATGCTCCCCACGCCCCAGCGGGCTGCATCGCCCAAGCCTGGTCGGTGGCGGAGGTGCTGCGGAGCTGGCTGGTCATTGCTGGACCTGACAGGAACACCTCCTGACTTGCTGCCCACCACTCGGCTGCCAACCATCATCCACCACTCAACCTGCTATGCCCTCTGCCCTGGAAGAGCAACTCAGTCAGACACGGGAACGCCAACGGCTGCTGGAGAACACGGCCGCCGGCAAAGCCGCCAAGGGAGATCCCGCCCGCCAGCTTTATTGGCAGCGCTGGGGGCCTTACCTCAGCGATCGGCAGTGGGGCACGGTGCGAGAAGATTACAGCGCATCGGGAACGGCCTGGGATGACTTTCCCCATGACCAGGCGCGATCGCGGGCCTACCGGTGGGGGGAAGATGGAATCCTGGGAATCAGCGACACCAGCCAGCGACTCTGCTTTGCACTGGCCCTTTGGAATGGTCGGGATCCCATTCTGAAAGAGCGTTATTTCGGCCTTACTGGTAACCAAGGCAACCACGGTGAGGATGTCAAGGAATATTATTTCTATCTCGACAATACACCGACGCACTCCTACATGCGTGGCCTCTATAAATATCCGATGGAGGCCTATCCTTATGCGGACCTTATTGCGGAAAATGCCAGGCGTGGCAAGAGGGATTTTGAATACGAGCTCCTCGACACTGGTGTTTTCAGCGGCAGTCATTATTACGACATCGAGGTGGAATATGCAAAACAAGGCCCAGAAGAGATTGGAATTCGTATCCACGTCATCAACCGTTCTCCAGACCGTGTAGGTCAACTATGGCTGTTACCTACACTCTGGTTTCGCAACGTTTGGTCATGGGGCTATGCCAATGAGTCCAAGCCCGAGCTTCGCTGGCAAAAAGAGAGAACAGATCGCACGCAGATCCGCGCGGAGTTCCGCAGTGAACAGCAAGTAGAGGCTTGGGGTTTCCAACCCGTTTACACCCTCCTGGCTGAACCAACGGATCAGGTTCTCGTCAGCGATAATGAGACCAATCGAGAGCGGTTTGGTTGGGGCCCCAATCCAACACCCTTTGTCAAGGATGGGTTCCATGATTTTCTGATTCAACAGCGGCAGACCGCCGTGAACCCCGAGGGCATCGGTACCAAAGCAGCCCCGCTTTACAAGCTATCTCTCAAGCCTGGGGAGACGCGGGTCGTACGGTTGCGTCTACGGGGGCACGGCGTCAGTGAGGAGCCCTTCGCCAGTCAGGATCCCCTTGGCAGTGATCTGGACACACTTTTCACCCAGCGACGGGAAGAAGCGGACGAGTTTTATGCAGCGATTACACCACTTTCATTCCTGACTCCTGATCAACAATCTATCCAGCGGCAAGCTTTTGCAGGTATGTTATGGAGTAAACAGTTTTACCACTTTATTATCAAAGACTGGCTAGATGGCGATAAAGGCCAGCCACCACCACCGGCACAACGCAAGAAAGGTCGCAACAGTAAATGGATGCATCTGTATAACGAAGATATCATCTCCATGCCCGATAAGTGGGAGTATCCCTGGTTTGCAGCCTGGGATCTATCTTTCCACATGATTCCTTTTGCGCTGATTGATCCTGATTTTGCCAAGAAACAGCTCCGCTTATTTGCCAGGGAGTGGTTCATGCATCCCAATGGGCAACTGCCCGCTTATGAGTGGAATTTTGAAGACGTTAATCCTCCTGTGCATGCCTGGGCTTGCTACCGGGTTTATCAGATGGAAAAACGCAAGTATGGGTTTAAAGATGTGGATTTTCTCGAGGAAATGTTTGGCAAACTATCCCTTTACTTTACTTGGTGGGTGAACCGAAAGGATGTCGACGGAAATAACCTCTTTGGCGGCGGATTCTTGGGACTGGACAACATTGGTATTTTTGACAGAAGTAGCTTTCAGGTTTATAATGATCGAGGAGAGTGTGGGCAAATCGTACAATCTGATGGCTCGAGTTGGATGGCGATGTTTTGCCTTAACATGTTGAAGATTGCCACGGAGCTGGCAACAGTGTGTCCGGATCAGGGGCGGAGAGCAAGCTATGACAATATGGCCTCCAAGTTTCTGCAACACTTTTTCCTGATTGCCGACTCATTTAATGAGATAGATGCCAGTATCGGCGGTGGTGAAGCAACAATCTTCGATGAAACCGACCAGTTTTACTATGATATTCTTCAGCTGCCTGCTGGTGTGATCGAAGGCGGTGATTGGCGTCCTACAAGCTGGTCCATGAAAGTGCGATCCCTGGTTGGATTGATTCCCATCTGCGCTGTCGAAGTCATTGAAAAGAAAGTGCTTGAAACTTTTCTTGCCGGTGATTTTGGTAAGCGATACAAATGGTTTAGGGATAATACTTCGCTCACCAAGCAACCCTATATTTTTGTCGAAGAGGATGGTCTGAGTGGACGATTCAAGGATGGCCTGCTTCTCTCCTTGGTGAATCGTGATCGATTGCGCCATCTCCTGGCGCGCATGTTGGATGAAAATGAATTTCTCTCTCCCCACGGCATTCGATCCCTTTCCCGCGTGCATGCCTCGCCCTATCGGCTTCCCATCAGGCTGCGCAGCTACAACTCAGATCAGCGACGTTGGTACACCCGTGACGAGGATGATTCTATCGAGTATGCCCCAGCGGAGTCGGTCACGGTATTGTTCGGAGGGAACTCGAATTGGAGAGGGCCAATATGGTTCCCCTTGAACTATCTGCTCATCGAATCGCTGCAGAAACTGCACATGTATTTAGGCCCTGAATTCACCGTCCCCTGCCCGACGGGCTCGGGGGCATCCAGGGTGGTTAAGGATATGAATTTACTGGAAATTTCTCGGGAGATCAGTGGACGACTGATGGGCCTCTTCGAATTGAAGGAGAATCCTGATGAATCTACACAGGGCCCTACGCGTCCTGTGTATGGAGGGACGGAAATATTCCAAAAGGATCCAAATTGGCAACAACATATCTTGTTCTATGAATACTTCCATGGCGATAATGGTGCTGGACTTGGAGCCTCCCATCAAACCGGCTGGACGGGTCTCGTCGCCAAGTTAATTGAACAGCATGCACGCTTTGAAGATCCTAGTGAAAGGCTCTTCTAACAACTCTTCCCTGCCCCTATTTTCTCCAACTGTGTGTCATGGCCACCATTCCTCCTTACCTTGTTAGCGAGAACGATGCAACCCAGCGCGTTTACGATGTCGTGATTGTTGGCGCAGGCATCGCCGGCTCCATTCTGGCTCGGCAAATGGCCGATGCTGGTAAACGGGTATTGATCGTGGAAGCCGGTGCGGCAGACAACCTGACCCTGCAGGGATTTCAAGGTTACGTCCAGCGTTTTTACGGCGAGGCAGATAAAAATCCCAACGCTCCCTATCCCACCAATCCCAACGCCCCCAGTCCCACCAACCTCAATGACTATTTCATTGAAGCTGGCCCGATGCCCTTAGGCGGCTCCTACACCCGAGCCTTGGGGGGCACAACTCTCCACTGGGAGGGGAAAACCCCAAGGATGCTGAGGGAAGATCTGGAGCTACGCAGCCGTTACGGCATCGGTCTGGATTGGCCGCTTAGCTATGACGAGCTGATTCCTCTTTATGAGCGAGCCGAGTATGAAATCGGTGTGAGTGGCAACGCAGAGGAACAACGCTCTCTTGGGGTTGAATTCAGTGAGGGCTATGTGTTTCCGATGCATGAGATGCCTCCTTCCTTTCTGGATGAAACCGTGCGCCGCTCGGTGGAAGGGAAGGCCTTCTCCCTGGCTGGCACCAACCGTTCCTTGCGGCTTACAACCTATCCTCAAGGGCGAAATGGTCCGATCAACCCCTCATACCGCTTCCGAGGTGGCCATGTGGGTTATCAGCCGACGGGGGTGGTGCATGACAGCCCTCTCGACTTTGGGCTCCGCTGCCAGGGCAACGCCAATTGCGTGCCCATTTGCCCCGTGCAGGCCAAATATGATGCCCGAAAGACCCTGGCAAAGGCACTGAAGACGGGTCAGGTGGATGTCCTGGATCGTGCTGTGGCCTCCCGCCTGCTCATCGATCCGGCGAACGGTCGGATCGAGGGCGTGGTGGCGCGCCGCTACCACTCGCCCAACCAGGCCGAACCCGACGGAGGCACCTCGCTCACCCTCAGGGGCACGGTTGTGGCTCTTGCCGCAAATGCCGTGGAAAATGCACGCCTGCTCCTCTCTTCGGATCTTCAGGATCGTAGTGGCATGATCGGGTGCCATGTCATGGATCATCCCTTCCTGCTGGCCTGGGGGCTGATGCCTGAGATCACGGGCTCGATGCGGGGTCCCCTGGTCACCTCGGGAATCGGAGAGTTTCGTCAGGGTGAATTTCGTCAGAAACAAGCGGCCTTTGTCGCCGACATCCACAACGACGGCTGGGGTTGGGCGACCGGCTCCCCTTACCTACCCCTCGACGACATGATCGAACGGCAGGGGCTGCGGGGCGGGGCGCTGCGGCAAGCGATCGGACGACATGTTTCCTCCCAAATCCTGCTGGCCTTCATGTGTGAGATTCCGCCATTACGAGAGAACAGGGTCACCCTGTCTGATCAACGGGATGCCCTTGGCCATCCCCGCCCCCGCATCAACTATCGGGTTCCTGACTACTGCCTGCGGACCATGGCAGCTGCCCGTCAACTGTCCCGATTAATTTTCAGCGCAACCGGCGCGGAGGATCATAGTCACTACGACAGGAATGACCCTGCGTATGTTCCAATCCGGGAAGCCAATGGCTCCATGCGCCCTGGATTTGAAGATTATGAATCATTGCCTGAGGATGGCTTCTTCTATCGCGGCGGCAATCACTTCTCTGGTACGCACATCATGGGCTCAACACCATCTGACTCGGTCTGCAACAGCCAACTTCAGGTGTGGGACCATCCCAATCTCTATGTCCTGGGTTCAGGCAGCATGCCCACGATTGGCACCTCAAACACCAGCCTGACCATTGCGGCGTTGTCCTTCAGAGCCGCCGACCACATCCTTGCCTCCCTTGCCGCTGCTTGATTCTGGATTCTTGCTCTCTCACTCCCTAACCACGATGACCACCTCCCCACCCATCAAGACCAATAACAGCCTGATCCAGAGCCTCGATGATTTGCGCACTTATCTGGTGATTGCCCTGCAGATCGAGCATGCCACCATACCCCCCTATCTCACGGCCCTCTACTCCATTCATCCGGGCAGCAACAGTGAGGCGGTGGAGGTGATCCGCTCAGTTGCTGTTGAGGAAATGCTCCATCTGACGCTCGTGGCCAATGTGTTGAATGCGGTCGGTGGGCAGATGCGTCATACGCTGACCGCAAGCGGTTTCATTCCCACTTATCCCGCCTATCTTCCGACGGGCGAGAGAGAGTTTGAGGTTGGGCTGCGGCGCTTCAGTCCAGAAACGATAGAGACATTCATGAAGATTGAGCGCATGCAAGAGGAATCTGATGATGCCCCATTGGTTGTGTCGCGCACCCATCGCTGTGTTGGTGAGTTGCCCGGGTCGGGCGAGGGCAAGCAGAGTTTTTACAGCATCGGCTTGTTTTATGCGGAAGTGATTCGCCGGCTCTATGAATTGACCCAGGAGCTGGGTGAAGAGGTTGTCTTTTGTGGCGATCCAGCCAAGCAAATCACCCCTGAGTATTATTACAACGGTGCCGGCAAAGTGATCGTCGTCAATGACTTCGATTCAGCCAACCGAGCTTTGCGGATGATCCAGGAGCAAGGTGAAGGGGCGCCAAGGGGTCATCGCATTTATGCCGGAAGTGATGTGGGTGAATTTGCCCTAGCCCATTACTTTCGCTTTCAGCAACTCAGCCTTGGACGCTACTACCAAACCCTTGTCCCTGGCGTGAGTGAAGCTGATGCCCCGAACCAGCCCACGGGGCCAGCATTTGATGGTTCTCAGCTGGACTGGTCAGCGGTGTATCCCCTTAAACCCGACATCAGTCTTTCTGACTTGCCCGAGGGTTCTGACGTGCGCGAAAAAGCACTTAGTTTTCAGAAGGAATACAGCCGGTTTCTACTTGAACTTGAGCGTGCTTTCGATGGCGCCCCAGAGCTCCTGATTCCTGCGGTCGGGGGCATGTTTCGCCTGCGCAATCTGGCGGAAGAATTGGTACGCACGCCCATCCCGGGTCAAGAGCACTACCATGCGGCACCGCTCTACAAACTTGAGTAGCTCTTCTTTGACTTTGTCGGTCATCACCAGCCTTCATTATTACCCACATGAACCCATCTGCCGAATCCCTGTCACCTGATCTGGCTAGATTTCTTACCCTTTCCGCAGACCTCACTGGCTTTGATACCGGCACGTTGTCGGGCACAGGAATGGTGGACGTTTATTTCCAATGTCTCCAAGACCAGCTTGGTGAGGAGGATGTGCGCTCCCTCCTGGATTCAGCGGGAACCTCCGACGCCACCGCCTGCCAACAGCTGATCCGTCTCTGGTACACCGGCATCTGGGGCGAGCGACAGGTGAATCCAGAGGCCTACCGCGAGGGCCTGTTTTGGCGTGCCATTGGCGCCAACCCCCCTGGCTCCCGCCCTCCCGGGTATGGCACCTGGGCCCTTGAGCCTCCCCTGCGCTCCGAACTTGCCAGGGCGCTGGTTTCTCTCCTCCTCATTTTGACGATGCTCTTTAGCGGCTGGGTTGACGTGGCTCAGGCCGCGGACAGTGGGGCTCTGCAGCGACTGGAGCAATCCAACTCCTGCAATCGTTGCGACCTGAGTGGCGCCGATCTCGCGCACAAGGATCTGTATTCGGCAACCATCAATGGCGCCAACTTGACGGGTGCGGACCTCAGCGGAAGCCTAATGAGCGATTCCAGGCTGGCGCAGGCCACCCTGGAGGGCGCCAATCTCCAGGGGGTGTATCTCACTGGGGCCGATCTCAGCAACGCGACCTTGTCCCACGCCAACCTGAGCAACGGCAAACTCACGAACGCAATCCTGCGGGGCACCAGCCTGAACGAGGCTGACCTTCAGGGCGCGGATCTCAGCAGCGCCGATCTGCGACAGTCCCAGCTGACAGGTGCCCACTTGGTTGGGGCAAATCTAGCGGGAGCTCAGCTTCAGAACGCGGATCTCAGCGGTGCCGATCTGACCCGCGCTGATCTGCGCCATTCCAACCTCAAGGGAGCCCATTTGGAGGGGGCTCTGCTCTGCGGCGCCGACTTGCTGGAGGCCCTGATGCCCGATGGACTCCGTTCCGTTGGCGACTCGACACTTTCCAACGCTTGCTGACTCATGTTGTTGACTGACTTCCCGAAAAAAATAGTGGTCCTTCAGGGGGTGTACGGGGTTGCCTCTCGCCTTGGCTCTCGACTGGTCGCTCCCCTATTGGCGTTGCTGCTGTGTCTGCTGCCCGCCCCGGGGTTGGGTCAGCCTGCATTCGCTGCTCCCGCAGCCCCGTTGTTTTCGCCAGGCCAGGTGCGGCTTGGCATCACGCCTACCGGCTGGAGCAACAGCGACGATCCCGCCATCGATCTGGTGCCCCCCATCGGCTATCGCCAAATTCTCAGCGAGATGGCCCTGGCTGGGTTCCAGGGCACCCAAATGTCGGGTAAGTTCCCGGCGGATGTGGAGACCCTCAAACAGGAATTGGCTCTCCGAGATCTCACGATCTCCGAGCCCTGGGTGGGCACCTATTTCTCCATTGGCGATAGCGGCGACAGCGTTGCCGCTTTTGAGGAGCAGGTGGCCTTCATGCGTGCCCTCGGGGAGACCACCATCGTGGTGGCGGAACTGGGCGGAGCGGTGCATCAGCAGCCGGTGGCCCCGTTGCCGAACCGACCCATCTTTAACGATGCCCAGTGGGAGCAGGTGCTCCAAGGGTTGAACGATCTGGGCCGGCGCGCCAAGGCCGCGGGCATGACCCTGGCGTACCACCCCCATGTGGGCACCGGCATCGAAACCCTGCCTGACATCCGCCGGTTGATGGAGGGCACCGATCCCCAGACCGTGCACCTGCTCCTCGACACGGGGCACCTGCTCTATGCCGGCGTGGATCCCCTGGAGGTGGCCACCACCTACGCCGATCGCATTGGCCATGTGCACCTCAAAAACATTCGACCCCGGGCCCTCAAGCAGGCGCTGAAGCAGGGCAGCAGCTTCCTCGACTCCATCCGCTCAGGGGTCTTCACCGTCCCCGGGGATCCGGAAGGCAGCATTGACTTCCCTCCCATCTTCGCGGCCCTCGCCAAGGCCCACTACCACGGTTGGCTCGTGGTGGAGGCTGAGCAGGATCCCAATAACGCCAATCCCCTTCAGTACGCCCGCATGGCTCGCGGCT
The DNA here is from genome assembly GCA_046340755.1 of Cyanobacteriota bacterium. Lineage (GTDB taxonomy): Bacteria > Cyanobacteriota > Cyanobacteriia > PCC-6307 > Cyanobiaceae > Cyanobium. The sequence goes on along the minus strand of JBKDSY010000001.1, from coordinate 4,546 downwards.
ATCTCCGGGACACCACCGGTCTTTGACCATGCCACCCCTCCCCACCCCTCCTCTTTGATGTCCGATCAGGACCACCCCATTCGAGCCCTGTTTGAGTCCCGCTACCCCGCGGTAGTGGAGGCCGGGGATGTGGAGGCCTATGTGTCTCTCTATACCCCGGAGGCCATCTGGATCCGCCCAGGCTTTGCTCCCCGAACGGGCCATGCCGCCATTGCCGAGGGTTTTCTGGACATGGTGGAGGGTCATCGCATCAGCGCCACGTTCACCGCCGAGGACATCGAGCGCCATGGGGGAAGCGCCACCGTGCTCGGACGCTGCAAGGCGCAACTCACCCCATTGACCGGCGACGACGGCGGCAGCCAGAGCTATGCCGCCCTTTGGATCGTGCGGGAACGGCATGGGGAGTGGCTGATTCACCGCCAGATCTGGACACCCATCCTTTGACCCACCTCCGCCATGACCCCACCACCGTTGCCGGTCTTTTACCTCAGCTTTTTTCTCTTCACGACCGATCCCCAGCCCTCTGATCCGGCATCCCGCGCCCGCCTGGTCAGCCAAATGGGTGAGCTGGTGGCCATGGGCTACGGCGGTTTCGAGTTGCCGATTCCCCCCAGCGACATGGGTGACCCCCTGGCGGAAGTGGCGAGCTATCGCCAACTGCGGCAGGCCCTTGATGCCAGCGGCCTCGGCTCCGTGGCCCTGACCACCAACGTGGCGGCCACACCCGCCTATGACCCCACCGCTGAGGATCCCATCGTGCGCGATGCGGCTGCTCGCTATCTGAAATCGAGGGTGGAGATCACAGCCGCTCTGGGGGGCAAGGTGATGATGGGTCCCATTGTGTTTCCCTACGGCCAGCGTCCAAGGGGGCCCGGTGGAGGGGAGCTTTGGAGTGATGCCCTGCAGGTTGCCCTGCCCGACGGCTATCGCCGGGCTGCCGAGGTCCTGGCCGATGTGGCCGACCATGCCGTCAACCTGGGGGTGCGGCTGGCCATTGAGCCGATCACCCACTGGGAAACCGCGGCGCCCAACACACTGGAGCAGCTGGCGACGTTTCTTGATCTGGTGCCCAATCCCCAGCTGGGAGTGGTGATCGACAGCGCCCATGAGACCCTGGACGGCGCTGGACCGGAGCGTTTCGCCACCCAGGTGGCGGACCTGGCGGCGGCTGGGCGCTTGCACTACGTGCAGCTCTCCTCTCCTGATCGAGGGCGTCTGGACCGGAGTTGGCTGCCCTTCAGCTTATTTCTGGAGCGCATACTTCCCTATTACCACGGCCCGCTGGCGATTGAGATGTTCAATGCACTGCCGGCATTTCAACCCCTGTTGCGCCTGAGTCGCCGTAAGTACTGGATCGCTGGGCTGGATTCCCCGACGGATGGTCCGAGTGCCATGGACGTGGCCGAGGCCTCCCTGGTGGCCTCCCGGGCGGCGGTCAGCGCCACTCTTGCCCAGTTGTCGTCCGAGGTCTGACCGATGCCATTGTCACCACGACCGCGAAGGACATGGGCCATGTTGATGGGCCTGCTGCTCAGCGCTGTGATCGTTTTGGTGCCGGTGACCAGTGCCCAGGCGGTACTGGTTGCTGAAGGTCTGAGCGGTCAAGGGCGTTGGCAATTGTCTCCCATGCCAGACCCCAAGAACCGCATGCAATCGGTGCACAGCGTGCTGTTGCCCAACGGCAAGGTGTTGGTTGTCAATGGCAGCAGCTTCCGCACCCAGTACCTCAGTCCCGATCCGGCCAAGGGGGCAGCTGGTCGCTTTGTGGAAGGGATTGACCTGGGGCGAGCAGGCTGGACGGACAACAGCGGCCTTTGGGATCCGACCACCGGCACATTGGAGCGGATCAGCTCCCCTGAGCCCATGCTCTTTGATCCCACGGCGGGCGACCAGGGGGCGATGACGCCAAACGATTTGTTCTGTTCGGGTCACCTGCAGTTGAGCGACGGCAATGTGCTGTTCGCGGGGGGCACGGCCAGCTATTACAACGGCGGAGCCTTCACCGGATCCAAATGGCTGAATCTCTACGATTGGAAGCGCAACGAGTGGCGCACCCTGGGGCGGATGGCCGCTGGACGTTGGTATCCCACCTTGTTCGAGCTGGCGAGTGGGCGGGTGGCGATTCTGGGGGGATTGGACTTTGACAAGCCCAATCAGCTCACCTCCCTGCTGGAGATTTTTGATCCCTCCACAGGCAGCCTTCAGGCCATCGACCTCACCACCATTGAGGGCAGTCCGTTCAACAGCAAGATTGTCGGCGGGGAGGTGTATGACACGGTTGATCTCTACCCCCGGGTGTTCTCCCTGGCCGATGGCCGGTTCCTGCTGACGGGTGATGAGGCGGGGATTGAAGGAGTGTTGGTGCCCCACGCCAGCCATAACACCTATCTCATGGCCATTGATGAGAGGGCGGATGGCATGGTGGCGGTAAGTTTCAGCCCGGGTCCCCAACGCCAGGAAACCAACAGGGCTTACGGCACCGCTGTGCAGGTGCCGGGCAGTGAGGAGGTGCTGCTGCTTGGAGGCATTGTGGGCTCTAACAGCATTTCCTTCGGCCGGGAAGGGAAGATCGATACCAAACGGTTCCCGGGGGTGAGCGTGTCCCGCACCCTGCAGCACTGGACCCCAGGGGAGGGCGGCGGGCAGTGGACCGCCACCTCCAACTTCCTGCCGACGCCACGGGCGAATCTGCAGATGGTCATCCTGCCTACTGAACAGCTGTTGGTGATGAACGGAGGGGTGTTTCCCGAATACCAGCCCCGACGCGATCCTCTGCTCTTGACGCCGGATTCCTCAGCTCCAGGTGGTTACCGGCAGGAGCCTCAGCCCCTGGCGATGTTGCCCCGGCTTTACCACAATGGCGCCTTGCTGTTGCCCGACGGGCGTGTGCTTTCCACCGGAGGGAATGCCAACCGGGCCACCCATGTGGGGAGCGAGGTGAGAGTGGATGTGCTGGGAGATCCGGAGACCTTCTTCCGGTTTCCCACATTCCGTAATAACCATGGAGAGGAGGAAGGATTTGATCTGGAAACCTTCTACCAAAATCCAGAGCATTATTTCGCCGACGGTAACAAAGAGCCCTTCGTCCCCGCTGAGATTTGGCGTAGTGAGGTCTTTAGCCCGCCCTATCTGCCCGTTAACAACGACCGGCCCCGCATTCTTAGCGCTCCAGCGGGGATTGCTTATGGGAAAGACTTCAGCGTGCGCGTGGCACCCTCCCATGCGGGAGGTGCTGTCACCAAGGCGGTGTTGGTGAAACTGGGGTCCGTCACCCATTCCTTTGATGTTGGCCAACGGCTGGCTCCGCTAGGCATTGAATCTGCACAAGAGGATGGAAGCCTCCGGCTGATGGCCCCTGGCAATGCCCATCTATACCCGCCTGGGTACTATATGTTGTTCTGCTTGGACTCCCGCGCTGTGCCATCGGAAGCGCGGATGGTTCGTCTGGGTTGAAGGGGAGATATGACTTCTTAGGAGAGGCAGAAGTCGGGCTGGTACCCACTGCCTCTCCCAACGGTAGATCAGAATGCTTTTGTTAGGGTGCCAACGGAAACGTGAGGATAGCTCATCCCTTTGAAATTTACCAACGCAGTTTGGGAGTATTGTAGCTGCAGGTATTCATCCCCACAGGAGTCAGTCACGCTCTCAATGGCGAAGACGGACTCAAGATCAAGGGTGTTTGCGTTTTCCGTTATAAAAGGAATATTGCCAATCGATTGTTGGTCTACTGTTTGAGTGATTAATCGAGTGATGCTATTGAGGACCTTTCCTTCTTGATTGACCTGTTTCTCCAGCGCATCCCGCAGCATTTGATTTGGGTCATTGATTAGGGCTTGTGTGATTTCTGCTGGCAACGGTTGGGACCTCATGGTTGAGGGGATTGCCAAGTCATACTCTTCAAACGGATTGGCACTGCCTGGAGGTGGTGGAGTGGCTCCAATCGGGAAGGGGATGACATTGGCTGGCGGGATGGAGGGAAGGCGATCAAACTCAGCTTCCTCGGAGAATCCCACCGTGCAAAATGCATTGCCATGGGGGATGGAGCCAAGTCTGGCGATGCTGGGTCCTGAGGCTGGGACCGATGTGGGAGGGATATTGAGCCACATCCCCGTTTCAATGTGCAGGGCGCCCCCAGTGGGTGCATCCGTGACCCGATGGACGTAGGTCATGCCGTAAATGGCTACATCTTCTTGCAGGCTTCCCCGATTAAAAACGGGCGAGCCAATTGTTGTGAATTCAATGGTCTCGCGCAACATGTTCAGCTGTAAAAAGAAACCATGTTTCGAATCAGGTCCAAAATGGGGACGTGCAATCAAACTGAAGCCCACGCCCTCCCAATAGCCAGGCAGATTTTCAAGTGCGCCCAGCCTCTCGCAAAGAGGCCCCTGGGACATGACGGCACGCTTGCGCTGTACAAGGGGAGACGGATCAGGGGTGGCCATGGAAAAAGACTAGAAGTACACCTATGTCAGGCTAATCAACGTGCTGAAACACCGCAACCGTTCTTCATTGTTTCCCAATGATCTGGGTGGCTGTGGAAGGGCAG